>CAYQEB010000028.1:38328-45398 GCA_964416395.1 uncultured Caldilineaceae bacterium
TGTCCCGGTGGGTGTCGGGCTCTCCGCCGGCCCGGAGAGGGGCGTGGCGTTGGCATCCCCGGCTGCGCTGGCCACGGCCTGGCCTTCCTGGCCGGCCTGGTTCTGGGGCGGCAGAGGGGTGACGAACCGGGTGTCCGCGTAGGCCTGGGCCACGGGCTGCAGGGCCAGGAGCTTGAAGTTCCCATCCCGATCCCGTTCGAAGATGGCGTCGTAGGTGCGCCGCCGGTCCCCGTTGTCGAAGAAGCGGATCCGCTCCCCCAGCTCCTGGGGAGGCGCCACGTTGCCTTCCCCGTCCAGGACGATCCCCAGCCAGGTGCCAGGTCGATTCAGCTCCAGGTTGTAGGCCGTCTGCACCAGTCGGGGGTTCAGGGTCAAGCTGGCCGCCTGCTCGTCGTCCTCCGCCTGGATGGCCTGGAGGAAGCGGGCCAGGGTGGCCAGGGGCGTGGCCGCCAAGGTCTCCTCGTCCAGGCGGTAGTCGGAGAAACGGCCGTCGGGCCCATCGTAGACCGGGACCAGACGGGTGTACATCAGCTGCTGGGCGAAGGGCGGCTGCTCCACGAAGAGCTCCGGCGCTTCCAGCAGGGCCCGGAGGGGGCTTTCCGGCGGCAGGGGGGTGAGGATCTCCAGGGTCGGCAAGGCGCCCTCGGGGCTCTCCTCGGCCTGGACAAAGCGCACCGAGCTGTCCCCGCTGAGCACGGACCAGACGAGGTCGTCCTGGCTGGCCCAGGCCAGGGCCAGAGGGCCTCCCGGCTCTTCCTGGACCAGCACCCAGGCCTGGAGGGTGGGCAGCTCCTCCCCTTGGCGCAGGAGCAGGACCTGGAGGCGGCCCTGGCTGTCCGGGCGCACCACTCCCTGGATCTCCTGGGAGTTCAGGGCCTCCCCAGCCAGCAGATCGGTGAGCAGGCGGCTGCCCAGGCGGGGACCTTCCTCTCCCTGTTGTTGCCAGAAAAGGACCGGCACCGGCTCCTCGGCCTCGGTTCGAGCCACCACCAGCACCGTCCAGGGCTCCCCGTCCAGGCGCACATAGTCCTCTGGGCTCAGGGTCAGGTCCTGGGTGCGGGCGGCCAGCTGGATCAGGATGAGGGTCTCGGTGTTCTCCAGGGAGCCGGCCACGGAGCCTTCCAGGGCCTCCTGGACCGTGGCGATGAAGGCCTGGCCTCGCTGGGCCACGGTGGGCGTCTCTTGGGCGGTGGGAAGGGGAGTGGGGCTGTCCGTGGGGGATGGGCGGGGCTCAGGAGGGCTGGTCTCTAGTGCGGCCGCCTGGGCGGCAGGGGCCTCCGGTTGGGGCCCAGGGGAGGGGGTGGCCGTGGCGTCTCGGGAGGCGACCAGGGCGTCCATGGTGGCCTGGATGGCTGCGGCGGTGGCCTGCTGCTGTTCCATCAGCCGCTGGCGTCCTCGGGTCACCCCCACGTTGTAGACGAGGAAGGCGATGACAAGCAGGAGTGCGGCGCCCACAGCGCCGAAAATCAGGGAACGATTTCTCATAGGGATGGCTGCATTTGTTGGGCCGCTTGGGGCATGGGTTGGCTCTGGGTGGGTTGGCTGGGCAGAGTGGCTTGGTTTTGTACGGGTCTAGTTTTGCACGATGATGTTGACCCGGCATGGAGGCGGGAAGTTCCCGGTTCGGTCCACCACCACCAACTGGACGGTGTAGGCGCCGTTGGCCAGGGCCGGCGTGTTCAGGTTCCCCAGGAAGCCGTTGCTCACCGGCTCTTGTCCCCCGGCGAACCAGGCAAACCCCTGCTCGGCCCCTGCGCCGGGCGCGTACTCCAGCTTGTAGTAGTCGAACTGTTCGTGCTGGGCCGTGCCGGTGAAGGTCAGGATGCCCTGGACCACGGCCCCGTTGCCTGGGGACGTGATGACGGCTCGCGGGTCCGGGCAGGAGGCCGGGGGAACCGGCGGCGCTTCCGGCGTGGGTGTGTTCACCACCAGGGGACGCTCCACCGGTGCGAAGGGCCTGGGTGTGAAGGTGGGGGTGGCCGTGGGGGTGGGCGTGGCTGGGATGGGGGTGTTGGTGGGAGTGGGGATGAAGGCGGCCTGGGGCGTGGGAGCCCGGGCGTCCTCCACCAGAGGCTCCACTGCCGCAGCCAGGGTGGTGCTGACAAAGTAGGTGGCGCCCATGACCACCAGCAGGAGCATGGCGGTCAGGAAGATGTTGTAGAGATCGTTCAGGGCCTTTTCCCGCTCCAATGAGAAGACCGCCTGGCGGCGCTCCACGCGCACCATCCAGGTTTTGTAGAGCTGATAGACGGCGACGAGTCCGCAAAAGGCGTAGATCCAGGGCGCGATATCCGCCACGTACCGGATGAGAAAGCTCATAGCACCTGCTGTCTTTTGACTGCGATTTCCAGCCGCTGGCCTCCGTCATAGTCTACCGTAGAGATGGCATTCCACCAAAAAGCCCAGCCAAACTACGGAGGCGCCTTCCTGCTCTCTCCTCATCTGGGCCAGGACGTGGGACTGGAGCGGTTTTGTGATACACTGGAGGGCCCCCGGCTCTCTTTTCCAAGCCCTGCACGGAAGCCCAAGCCCCTGGATCCCCCGTCGGGATGGCGGCTGTGCGTCGGCTCTCCCGCCCGTCTTCCTCAGCCCACAGACGAAGGAGGAACCATGCCATCCGACCCTGGAAAACCCCATCCTGTGAAATTCGACCCTGTGAAGTTTGACCCTGTGAAATTCGATGCCGTCTTTCGTTCCCGCCGCAGCAACGTCATGGCCACCCGGGGGATGGTGGCCACCAGCCAACCCCTCGCGGCCCAGGCCGGCCTCCGGATCCTGCAGCAGGGAGGCAACGCCGCGGACGCCGCGGTGGCCACCGCGGCCATGCTCAACGTGGTGGAGCCCATCTCCACCGGCATCGGCGGCGACTGTTTCGCCCTCTACTGGGACAACCAGGCCAAGGAGGTCACGGCCCTAAACGGCTCCGGGCGGGCTCCGGCCGGCGCTTCCATCCGCGAGCTGCGGGCCCTGGGCTACACCAAGATGCCCACCTACACCGGCCACGCGGTGAGCGTCCTTGGCACGGTGGCCGGCTGGAGCGACCTGCTGGAGCGACACGGTCGCATGTCCCTGGCCCAGGTGCTGGAACCGGCCATCTGGACCGCGGAGCATGGCTATCCAGTCTCGGAGCTGATTGCCCGGGGATGGGCCACCCAGGTGGACAAGCTCCTGCGCCGCCCTGGCTGGGTCAGCGGGGACCTGGACAACGGCCCGGAGCAGCCCAGCGGCCAGGAACTTCTCATCGACGGTCGGGCCCCGCGGCCGGGGGAGATCATGCGCATCCCCACCTTGGCCGAGACCCTGCGTCGCATCGCGGCCCAGGGCAAGGAGTACATCTATCGAGGCGAATTCGCCCAACGTCTGAGCGAACACGTGCAGCGCTACGGCGGCTGGATCACCCCGGAGGACATGGCCCGCCATGAAAGCACCTGGGATGAGCCCATCGCCACGGACTACCGGGGAGTGCGCCTCTACGAGTGCCCGCCCAACGGTCAGGGGTTGGCCGCCATCATCGCGGTCAACCTGGCCGAGGGCTTCGATCTGGCTGGCATGGCCCCAGCGGATCGGCTGCACACCCTCATCGAGTGCATGCGCATCGGGTTCGCGGACGCCCAGCAGTGGGTCTGCGATCCCCGGATGGTCTCCATTCCCCTGGAAGAGCTGGTGAGCAAGGAGTACGCAGCCCAGCGCCGCCGGGAGATCGATCCGCAGCGGGCGGCCCAATCCGTGCCCTACGGGGATCCCCTGGCTGGGTCGGAGACCGTCTACTTGAGCGTGGTGGATGGGGAGGGCAACGCCTGCAGCTTCATCAACAGCCTCTACATGGGCACAGGGACCGGCCTGGTGGTGCCGGGCACTGGGGTCAGCCTGCAGAACCGGGCCGCCCTCTTCCAGCTGGATCCGGAACATCCCAACAGCCTGGCCCCCAACAAGCGGCCCTACCACACCATCATCCCGGCCCTGACCACCCGGGACGGGGAGCTCCATGCCTGCTTCGGCGTCATGGGCGGCTACATGCAGCCCCAAGGGCATCTGCAGATGCTGGTCAACATGGTGGATCTGGGGATGTGGCCTCAGAAGGCCCTGGACGTCCCTCGTTGGGCCCTTTCTGGTCCGCACAGCGGCCTGGGAGCCCAGGAGCCCGGTGGTCTGGTGATGGTGGAGGAGGGCTGGGCGTTCTCGGTCCTGGCGGAGTTGACCCGACGAGGACACCGCTTGGCCCCGGTGGACGGCTTCGGCCGGGCGGTCTTCGGTGGCGGGCAGATCGTTCTCCGGGATCCGGAGAGCGGTGTGCTCATCGGGGGGAGCGATCCCCGCAAGGACGGGTGTGCGGTGGGCTGGTAGAGGGATCTGCGACGGCGGGTCCGCGAGGCCGAGGTGTGGCGGTCCGGGGCCTGGTGAACGAACACGCCGACGCTCCAGAACCTCGAGCGTCGGCGTGTTGGCTCAGGGATGTGAAGATGCTCAGCGCCAGGGCGTTAGGCGGACTGCAGGGGGCTCGGCGCCATCTCCTGGAGGATGCTTCGCACGGTCTGGTACTCCGCTTGGATCTGCTCGAGGGGGGCCAAAGCTCCTACAACGTTGTGCTGACGCGCCTGCCCTTCCATGCTTGCACAGAGGCTGGAGAGTTTCTTGGCTCCCAGCATGGCGGAGGTGGACTTGAGGGTGTGGGCTGTGTGGCGCAGGGCGTCCATGTCCTGGGCCTGAGCGGCCTGGACCATCTTTTCCAGGTGCCGGGCCGAATCTTGTAGGAAATCGCGGATGAGCTCGGCCAACAGCTCGGCTCCTTCCTCGCCCAGATCTGCTTGCAGGTTGTCCAGGACGTTCTGGTCCACAGACGGGGGCTCCTCGGTTGGGGAAGGATTGTGCCCGTTGGGTTGTTTATTGTGTTGCCCATTGCGTCGCCCGTTGCCGTTGGATGCCGTGTCCGGTCGCTCCGGTTTCTCCTCCGGGGAGGGCGAGGTCGTCTCAGAGATGGGGCGGGACTTGGCCAGGGCGCTGACGAGCTCCTCCACCTTGAAGGGCTTGCTGATGTATTCGTCCATGCCCGCGGCCAGGCAGATCTCCCGGTCGCCGGACATGGCGTTGGCGGTCATGGCAATGATGAAGGGCTGTCGTTCTCGGGGGAAATCTCGGCGGATGCGCCGGGTGGCTTCCAGGCCGTCCATCTCGGGCATCTGCACGTCCATCAGGATCACATCGTAGTCCTGCCGGCGCAGGGCCTCCAGCACCTCCAGGCCGTTGGCGGCCAGGTCTGCGGAGCGGTAGCCCAGGCGCTCCAGGGTGCGCAGGGCCACCTTCTGGTTGACCATGTTGTCCTCGGCCAGGAGGATGCGCAGGTTCTGCTGATTGCTGTGTGGAGCGTTGTTTTTGAAGGCCGAGCTGGAGCCGTTCAGCCGTTTCCGGGGCAAGCCGGAGACAACGCTGGTCAGGATGTCGTGGAGCTGTGCTCGTTTCACCGGCTTGGTGAGGACCGCGGCGAAGTCCAGTTCCTGGGCCTGCTGCTTCACCTCCATGTTGCCGATGGAGGTGAGCATGACCAGCAGCAGGGCCTGCTGATCTGGGCGCTCCCGGATCGCCCCGGCCAGGGTGAGGCCATCCATCTCCGGCATCTGCATGTCCAGGATGGCCATGTGAAACTGTTCGCCCTGATCCAGCAAGGCCAGAGCCTCGGGTCCAGAGGCCACCGCCACCGGTTTCATGCCCCAGGCCTGGGTGTGGCGCAGCAGGATCTCCCGGTTCGTCTTGTTGTCGTCCACGATGAGGACGCGCTGGTTGGCCAGAAGTCCATGGAGCCGTTGGTTGCCGGTGACCCGTTTCTGGAGTGTGGTGGCCTGGGCCAGGATGGTGAAATAGAAGGTGGAGCCCACTCCTTCCTGGCTCTCCACCCACATGCGTCCCCCCATGAGCTCGGCCAGGCGCTTGCTGATGGCCAGGCCCAGACCTGTGCCGCCATGCTTGCGGGTGATGGAGGTGTCCACCTGGGAGAAGGACTTGAAGAGCCGATCCATGCGGTCCGCGGGGATGCCCATGCCCGTGTCCCGGACGGCGAACTGGATCTCGTAGTAGTTTCCGGGCAGCCGATTTCCGCTCACCGTCACCACCACCTCGCCTTCTTCCGTGAACTTGATGGCGTTCCCCACCAGGTTGACCAGGATCTGGCGCACCCGGGTCACGTCGCCAATGATGCTGTAGGGGGCCCCATCTTCCACGATGTAGGCCAGCTCCAGCTGCTTGTCCGCGGCCCGGGTGGCCAGGAGGTCCAGCACGTCCTCCACGCAGTCCAGCAGGTCGAAGGGGTGCTTCTCCAGCTCCAGCTTGCCCGACTCGATCTTGGAGAAGTCCAGGATGTCGTTGATGAGGGAAAGGAGGGCGTCGCCGCTGGTGCGGATGGTCTCCACGAAGTCCCGTTGTTCCACGGTCAGGGGCGTGTCCAGGAGGAGGCTGGTCATGCCGATGACCGCGTTCATGGGGGTGCGGATCTCGTGGCTCATGTTGGCCAGGAACTCGGATTTGGCCCGGCTGGCCGATTCCGCCGCCAGTTTGGCCTGGCGCAGCTCCTCTTGCTGCTGCAGCCGCTCCAGGGCCAGGCCGATCTGTCCGCCCAGGACCTGGAAGAGCGCCAGCCGCTGATCGTCCCAGCCTGGATCGATGGTCATGCCCAGGAAGATGAAGCCGAGCCGTCGGGTGCTGGAGCGAAGGGGGACAAAGTAGGTGACCTGGGGGCCCGTCCCGTCCTCGAGCAGCTCCTGGAGGCAGCGGGGGCACATGGTCACCTGTTCCTGGAGAGGGGTCTGTCCGCAGATGCAGTTGTCGGCAGCGATCCGATGCTGGTTGTGGATGAAGCCATTCGGGAAGGCGCCCAGCGCATCGGCCAGACGCATCTGGTTCGTGCCTTTCTCGGCCACGTAGATCCCGGCATGGGTGACCACGTCCGGCCCGGCCAGCCGGTGGAATGCGGTCAGCACGTCCCGGATCAGCTCCTCGGGCGTCTCGGACCGCTGCAGGATCTGGCCGATCTCCACCTGGACCCGGAACTCCTCCGCTTGGACGGCCAGCTTCTCCTGGTC
>CAYQEB010000029.1:0-2382 GCA_964416395.1 uncultured Caldilineaceae bacterium
CTCCACCGCGTACTCCATGGGCAGCTCCTTGACCAGGGGCTCGATGAAGCCGCCCACGATCATGCTGGCCGCCTCGTCCTCGCTGATGCCTCGGCTCATGAGGTAGAAGAGCTGCTCCTCGCCGATCTTGCTCACCGAGGCCTCGTGGCCCACGCTCACGTCGTCCTCTTCGATCTCGATGTAGGGGTAGGTGTCCGAGCGGCTCGCCGGATCCAGGAGCAGGGCGTCGCAGACCACGTTGCTCTTGCTGTGATGCGCGCCCCGGGCCACCCGCAGCAGGCCCCGGTAGCTGGCCCGGCCCCCGTCCTTGCTGATGGACTTGGAGACGATCTTGGAGCTGGTGTAGGGCGCGGCGTGGACCACCTTGCCCCCTGCGTCCTGGTGCTGGCCCCGGCCCGCGAAGGCGATGGAGAGGATCTCGCCGTGGGCCTTGGGGCCCATCATGTAGACGGCCGGGTACTTCATGGTCACCTTGCTGCCCAGGTTGCCGTCGATCCACTCCATGGTGGCGCCCTCGTAGGCCACGGCCCGCTTGGTCACCAGGTTGTAGACGTCGGTGCTCCAGTTCTGGATGGTGGAGTAGCGGCAGCGGGCGTTCTTGTGGACGAAGATCTCCACCACCGCGCTGTGCAGGCTGTTGCTGGAGTAGATGGGGGCGGTGCAGCCCTCCACGTAGTGGACGCTGGCCCCCTCCTCCACGATGATCAGGGTGCGTTCGAACTGGCCCATGTTCTCCGCGTTGATGCGGAAGTAGGCCTGGAGGGGGATGTCCACATGGACGCCTTTGGGCACGTAGACGAAGCTGCCGCCGCTCCAGACCGCGCTGTTCAGGGCTGCGAACTTGTTGTCCGCGGCGGGGATGAGGGTGGCGAAGTACTCCTTGACAATGTCCTCATGCTCCCGCAGCCCGCTGTCCATGTCCAGGAAGATGACGCCCAGCTTCTCCCACTCCTCCCGCAGGCTGTGGTAGACCACCTCGGACTCGTACTGGGCGCCCACGCCGGCCAGGAACTTGCGCTCCGCCTCGGGGATGCCCAGACGGTCGAAGGTGCGCTTGATCTCCTCCGGCACGTCGTCCCAGGTGCGCCCCTGCTTCTCCGTGGGCCGCAGGTAGTAGTAGATGTCGTCGAAGTCGATGCCGCTCAGGTCCGCGCCCCAGGTGGGCATGGGCTTGGACCAGAAGATGTCCAGGGCCTCGTGCCGGAACTGGCGCATCCAGTCCGGTTCGTTCTTCAGATCGGAGATCTGATCGATGAGCTCGTGGCTCAGCCCCTTCGCGGGCTTGAACACCGGCTCCACATCGTCGTGGAAACCGTACTGGTATTCGTCCTTGACGCCTTGGAGTTGTTCCAGATCAGTCTGTGTAGCCATTGGGTTTCTCCCCTCGTTCCGCTGCGCTGGCAGCCTATCTGCTCCCTCGGTGCATCCTCGGTATTCCTCAGTATGCCGATCCGCGCTTTCGGATCTGGGCTCTATCCGTTTACGCTGTGGCCTTGCTCTTGCCGAACTCTTCCTCGACCCAGGTGTATCCCCGCTCCTCCAGCATGTGGGCGATCTCCGGGCCGCCGGTCTGCACGATGCGGCCGTCGTAGAAGATGCTCACGTAGTCTGGCTTCACGTAGTTCAGGATGCGCTGGTAGTGGGTGATGAGCAGGAAGCCCCGATCCGGTGTGGCCAGCTTGTTGATGCCATCGGCCACCACCTTCAGCGCGTCGATGTCCAGGCCCGAGTCCGACTCGTCCAGGATGGCGAACTTGGGCTCCAGCATGGCCATCTGCAGCACCTCGGTGCGCTTCTTCTCGCCGCCGGAGAAGCCCTCGTTCAGGTAGCGCCGGGCGAAGCTGGGGTCCACGTTGAACTCCTTCATCTTCTGGTTCAGCTCCCGGCGGAACTCCCGCATGGGCATCAGGTTGCTGCCGATGACCGCACTGTCGTTCTCCTTGGCCTGCTCCGTGTAGCCTCGCACGTTGGAGACGGCGGTGCGCAGGAAGTTGGCCACGCTCACGCCGGGCACGGCCACCGGGTACTGGAAGGCCAGGAAGATGCCGGCCCGGGCCCGCTCGTCCGCCTCCATGTCCAGGATGCTCTCCCCGTCCAGCAGGATGTCCCCCTCGGTCACCTCGTAGTGCGGGTGGCCGGCGATGACGTAGGCCAGGGTGGATTTGCCCGAGCCGTTGGGGCCCATCAAAGCGTGGATCTCGCCGGTGTGCAGGACCAGGTCCACGCCCCTCAGGATCTCGGTGTCCTCTACGCTTGCATGCAGGTTGCGAATCTCAAGTACACTCATGGTGCTTTCTCTACTCCCTCTGTCAAACTCGGTTAGATGTCAAACTCGGTTGAACGCCAAACCAAACAACGCCAAACTAAACTCGGTTGAAAATC
>CAYQEB010000029.1:2482-7656 GCA_964416395.1 uncultured Caldilineaceae bacterium
GTCAAAGATCGATGCGGCTATCGATGAGCCGCGCATCCGCGATGGTGGCCGTCGGAGCCCGCTCCGGCCGGGACGGCTAGCAAGCTCCCGTGGGCTTCGGCGCCTCAAATCCGGCGCAACCCCCTCACCCTTCCGCCTCCTCCGAGGCGTCGAAGGAGCCTGAGGCGCCGGTGGAGACCACGAAGGAACAGCCGCCCGCCCCGTCCATCATGCAGGCGCTCAAGGAGACGTCCGACCCCAACACCTGCTGGATCACCCCTTGGTCCATCTCACAGATCTCCCGGTACTCCTGGGCCAGGTCGTGGTAAGGGCAGTTGTAGGTGCGCAGCACGATGGCGTCGTCCTGGGCGTCCACGTCCGTGAGGATGCCCTGCTCGCCCAGGGCCGCGGCCATCTCCTGGACCCGCTCCTGGAGCAACGAGGATTTCACGCTCTCCGCGTAGCGGGCGGCCAGGCGATTGCGCACCCGCTCCAGCAGCTGGGAGACCCGCTGGGCCCCTTCCATGCGGTACATCTCGTCCAGGAGAGTCAGGGCCAGGTCGTCGCAGTGACAGGCAAAGAGCTGCCGGGCCGCGTCCGTCACGAAGTAGGCGTGATGGGGCCGCCCCACTCCCGAGTGCTCCGTCCGCCGCTCCACCAGCCCCTCGGCCTGCAGGGCCGTCAGATGCTGGCGCACCGCTGTGGTGGTGACCCCCAGGAACTGCTCCAGCTCCTTGATGGTCGCCGACTCGTGGCGCTGGAGATACTCCAGGATCTGCCAGGCGGGTGAGTTTTCGTCACGGCGGAAGCCTACTGCCATGAAAGCCTCTCTCGGTAAAAGATCAACACAGGAAACCTGCTGAGCGGGAAGCCTGCTGAGCGAACTGCGGGTGAAGCACGGCGGACACAACCCCGGAAAGCCGGGAAAAGACTGGCCCCCCGGAACCTTTCAGAGCGTTCGATGCGACTATGCTCTGTTCCAAATCGTGGCCTAGTATAACAAGGTCCGTCCGTTTTGTCAATAAACCATGTTTTTATTGTTAAATCTTCGGCAAATGCACAAGGCACGTTCGCCCATTATACCAATGGCCCCAGCCTGGGCCAAAAACAGCCCAGGCCAAAAGCTCCCATGTTTTTGACAGAACACCCCCCTGCTTCTATAATAGGATGCCGTCTGCTCAAAGAGAATTCGCTGTCGTTTGAAGCCCGAGCAGGCCTTCCGAGATGGCGGGAAGGTTCTGCACGGTTTCGCGATGGGGAGGCGGACAGCAAAGGAGCTTAAAATGCAATATAACGTTTCTCAGCTACTGCAAAAGCCCATCGGGTCCACTCGTCGCTACACCCTGGACGAGGACATCCGGGGGCTGGATCCGGAGCTCGTGCCGGTCACACCGCTGACCGGGGAAGTGGAGCTGCTGCGGATCCACAGCGGCGTGCTGGTCACCGGTGACCTGACGGTGACGGTGGAGATGACCTGCAGCCGCTGCCTGAGGCCCGTGGCCATCCAGGCCCAGGTCCACCTGGAGGAGAGCTTCCGCCCCCTCACGGATGTGGTGACAGGGCGCTTCATTCCGCCCCAGGAATACGAAGGCACGGAAGAGGAGTTGATGGACGCAGCCCTGCTCATCGATGACCATCACATCCTGAACATCGGTGAGATCGTCCGGCAGAACATCTGGCTCTCCCTGCCCATGTACCCCACCTGCACCGGGGAGGCCGCGGAGAGCTGCCTGGCTATCGCCGCAGAGCTCCAGAAGGCCGAGGAGGCCAGCCAGGAAGGCATCCAGTCCAACGGAAGCGAGGCGCCAGAGGTTGACCCCCGCTGGGCCGCCCTCCTGGCCCTGCGAGACAAACTGGACGAGGCGTAGGCACGCCTCCGCCGGACACCTGGCCCACCGAGAGGCCAGGCATCCGGGGTCCATCCGGCGCCAGCACACATTCTGCACACACCGTTCCGTGCCCCCAACACTGTCGGTGCACAAAATTTTTGACAGAGTTCTTGGACAGAGTTCTTGGACAAAGTTCCTGAAGGAGAAAGAAGATGGGTCCGTTACCGAAGCGAAAGATCAGCAAGGGCCGCCGCAACCGCCGCCGCGCCCACGACGCCATCGGCGTGCCGCACCTGGTCAGCTGCCCCCGCTGCCATCACAAGAAACTGCCCCACCGGGTCTGCCCCCACTGCGGCTACTACCGGGGACGGCAGGTCTACGAGATCGAGGAATCCGCCTAATCGGCCGCCACACCATCGATCATGAACAGGGGATTTGGTCCACAGGCTCCAAATCCCCTGTTTGCTATCTGCCGGGGCTAGGACCCTCCCCCTGCCCGGCCCCCTGCGAAGGGAGCATGCCATGACCGAACCCACCCAGCAGCCCACCGAACACCCCACCGATCAGCCCACGCCGGTGGCCTTCCGCAGCGAGACCGCCCCTCTGATCCTGCTCTTCCCCGGCCAGGGCAGCCAGCACGTGGGCATGGCCCAGGAGCTGACCCAGCGCTACCCTGCCGCCCGGGCGGCCATGGAGGAAGCGGACGATGTCCTGGGGTTCGCCCTGAGTCGGCTCTGCTACCAAGGGCCGGAGGAGATCCTCACGGACACGGTGAACGCCCAGCCGGCCCTCATGGCGGCCAGCGTAGCGGCGCTCCGGGCCCTGGAGAGCGAGATGGGCCCCCTGCCTCGCCCTCAGTTCATGGCCGGGCACAGCATGGGGGAGTACACGGCCCTGGTGGCCGCCGGCAGCCTGAGCTACCCCGACGGCCTGCGCCTGGTCCGGGAGCGGGGCCGCTTGATGAAGGAGGCTGGCCAGCGGGCCCCAGGGATGATGGCCGCCATCCTGGGTTTGGACCAGGAGACGGTGGCCCGCATCTGCCAGGAGGTGGCCCAGGAGACCGGGGGCGTGGTCCAGGTGGCCAACGACAACTGCCCGGGCCAGGTGGTCATCTCCGGGGATCGGACGGGCATGGAGGCGGCCATGGAGGCCCTGCGCCAGGCCAAGGCCCGCAAGGTGGTCCCCCTGGCCGTGAGCATCGCCGCTCACAGCCCCCTCATGGCCCCGGCTGCGGCCGAGCTGCGGGCCGCCATCCAGGCCACCCCCATCGCCGATCCTGTGGTCCCCATCATCGCCAACACCACCGCCCTGCCCCTGACGGACCGGACCGGGCTGCAGGAGGAGCTGGTCAGCCAGCTCACCGGCAGCGTGCGCTGGACCGAGTCCATGCGCCTGGCTGTGGAGGCGGGGGTCACCGTCTTCGCGGAGATCGGGCCGGGAGACGTGCTCACCGGCCTGGCCAAGCGCATCCAGCGTCGATCCACCCGGCTGAACGTGCAGGATCCGGAGGGCGTGGCGGCCTTCGCGGCCCATTTCCAGGGCTGAATCGTCGCGCCTTGCTTTTTCGCAACCATTCTGTGATCCGCGGATTGTGCGGTATAATTCAGAGGAAGGGGCTCCTCCTGCCCAAGCCGTATGATCTGCCTTCCCTCTACCGATAGGGGAACTTTCTACGGGTGAGCATCTACGAGAACGGCATCGCCGCATTGATGTATGCTTGCCAGCCGGACATGCAGGGGCTCCTGAAAATCCTGGCGAGCTATCTCGGCGAAAGCGATCCCTCCTCTTTGAGGGAGATCGTGGCGGAAATCGAAGAGCGCATCCAGCGATTCCGCCGGGGAACAGAAGCCAACACGAACTGATCAACTCGATCCACCCAACCGACCACCGCAGACAGGACGCAGCAGATGGACTTCTCCCAGAAAGTGGCACTGGTGACGGGCAGCAGCAGCGGCATCGGGGCGGCCATCGCCCAGGAGCTGGCCGCGGGCGGCGCCCGAGTGGCCATCAACTACCGCAGCAACCAGGCCGGCGCCCAGGCCGTGGCCGACGCCATCCGGGCCCAGGGTGGGGAGTGCGGGATCTTCCAGGCGGACGTGAGCGACTTCGACCAGGCCAAGGCTCTGGTGAAGGCGGTCACCCAGGAGCTCGGCCCCATCCACATCCTGGTGAACAACGCCGGCACCACCCGGGACACCCTGCTCCTGAGCATGAAGGAGCAGGACTGGGACCTGGTCATCGACACCAACCTGAAGAGCGTCTACAACGTGACCAAGTCCGCCCTGCGGGGCATGCTGAAGCGCCGGGCCGGCCGCATCATCAACATCACCAGCGTGGTGGGGCTGAGCGGACAGGCCGGGCAGACCAACTACGCGGCCAGCAAGGCGGGGATCATCGGCTTCACCAAGAGCCTGGCCCGAGAGGTGGGCAGCCGCCACATCACCGTCAACGCGGTGGCGCCGGGCTTCATCCCCAC
This sequence comes from uncultured Caldilineaceae bacterium, assembly GCA_964416395.1. GTDB lineage: Bacteria > Chloroflexota > Anaerolineae > Caldilineales > Caldilineaceae > S144-5. The sequence continues at coordinate 6,767 of CAYQEB010000029.1, forward strand.
CGCGCTCACGGACGTGCTCAGCGAGGAACAGCGGCAGCAGACCATCGCCAACACCCCTCTCGGGTGCCTGGGCACGCCGGAGGATGTGGCCTGGGCCGTGGCCTTCCTGGCCTCGGACCGAGCCAGCTTCATCACCGGCCAGGTGCTGACCGTGGACGGCGGACTGGTGATGATGTAGAGGGATGTAGTCCAGAGCCCGATCCAGGCTGAAGCCGCCCGCCTTGTGGTAAGCTCAGCAAGAAAGCGCCGGGCAGCATGGGAGTTGTAGGATCTCGTCATGGAGAATAGACTCTTGTCCACCGAAACGAAGCCCGAGGAAGCCGAAAAGCCGGCGCAGGCTCCGGAGAAGCAGGCCGAAAGCCCCAGCCGGCTCCACTACCAGCAGATCAGGCAGCGACGCCGGGCCCGGCGAGCGGCCCTGCAGGTCCTCTACGAGATCGACAGCGTGGGCCACCCCCCTGGCGAGGTGCTGGAAAGCCGCATTCAGGAGCTGGAGCTGGGGGACGAAGGGGTGCGCTTCCTGCGCTGGCTGGTGACCGGCGTCCTGGCCAACCAGGCCAAACTGGACGCGATGATCGGCAAGTACGCGCCGGAGTGGCCGGTGGAGCAGCTGGCCGTGGTGGACCGGAACATCCTGCGCCTGGCCCTCTTCGAGCTGGGCAGCGCAGAGGCGGACGCCCCTCCCAAGGTGGTCATCAACGAGGCGGTGGAGCTGGCCAAGACTTTCGGCAGCGACAGCAGCCCCCGCTTCGTCAACGGGGTGCTGGGCACGGCCCTCAAGGAGATGCAGGGCAAGATCTTCTGACGGAGATCGGCTGGGAAGGCCCCGGACGGGTGTGCTTGATGTGGAGTTTTCGACCTGAGTTTTCGACCTGAGTTTTCGACCTGAG
>CAYQEB010000029.1:7756-10809 GCA_964416395.1 uncultured Caldilineaceae bacterium
GAGTTTTCGACCTGAGTTTTCGACCTGAGTTTTCGACCTGAGGACACAGGGCATTCATGGACAGCTTTTTCGGCATTGGGCCGCTGGAACTCATCTTCATCCTCATCTTCGCCCTGATCTTCCTGGGACCGGAGCGTTTCCCCAAGGCGGTGCGGCAGATGGCCCGCTACCTGGGGCAGCTGCGCCAGATCAGCGAAGAGGTCACCCGGCAGATCAACGAGGAGCTGGGGGACCTGGACGAGTTCAAAGACCTGCGGGATCTCAACCCCCAGAAGCAGATCAACCAGATCCTGAACCCCCAACCCAAGAAGAAGAGCCCGGCCAAGAAAACCGCCTCAGGGAAAGCCTCCCCGGAGAAAACCCCGGGCCAGCTCCCGGAAGAGGAGCCCCAGGCGCAGCCCACCCCAGATGACTCCCCGGTCGACTCCCCGGACCAGCCCCTGGGCGTCATCGAGCGCAACCGGCAGACCTCCCCCGCCTCGGCCCAGATCAAGGCCCACATGGAGAAGCTGGAGCGGGAACGCCAGGCCAGGCTGGACGGAACAGCCCCAGAGGTGAACGAGGAGAACAGCATCGCCCCACCGGCCCTGCAACAGGCCATGGCAGAGGCGGAGGCGGCGGAGAAGAGGCCGGAGAATGCCGACGCTGAAACGGCCCCTCCGGCCCAGGATGTGGATACGGGCATGGATCCGGACGAGGACTCGGACGAGGAACCGGCATGAGCCAGCGCACCGACGGCATGGAATTTGACCCAGTGGAAGCCCACCGCATGGGGCTCATGGAGCACCTGGCCGAGCTGCGCAACCGGCTGATCTGGATCGTGGCCGCGCTGCTGGTGGGCACGGTGGTCAGCATGGTCTTCGTCACCCCCATCCTCAAGTTCATCACCGAGCCCGTGGGGGACAAGCTCATCGCCATCGGCCCCACGGACACCATCGGCATCTTCTTCAAGGTGAGCCTGACCATGGGCGCGGCCTTCGCCATGCCCGTCATCGTCTACCAGATCGTGGCCTTCGTCTCCCCGGGCCTCTACCCCCACGAGAAGCGGGTGCTGCTCATGCTCCTGCCCGGGATCATGGTCCTCTTCCTGGCCGGGGTGGCCTTCGCCTACTTCATCATGATGCCGGTGGCCATCAATTTCCTCCAGAACTTCCTGGGCGACGTCATCATCCAGGACTGGACCATCGACCGCTACATCAGCTTCATCACCCGCATCGTCTTCTGGATCGGCGTGGCCTTCGAGACCCCTCTGGTCATCGCCTTCATGGCCCGGATCGGGCTGGTCAGCGGGCCCCAGCTCCTGAACTACTGGCGCCAGGCCGTGGTCCTCATCTCGGTGGTGGCGGCCGTCATCACCCCCACGGTGGACCCGGTGAACATGACCATCGTCATGCTCCCCCTCATCGTCCTCTACTTCATGGGCGTGGGCCTGGCCTATCTCCTCTACACCCCTCGGGAGCCCCGGGATTTCTCTGACGAGGAGTGGTTCGAAGAGGACGAATAGCCCCAGGCCGAGGACGTGAGCCACCTTTCCACCCATCCACCCACACCCAGGGGATCGGCGCCATGGCCCACCCACCGTCACAGAGCTCCTTCGACGTCCTCATCACCGCCGGGTACAACCCCCACAAGCCGGATCCCCTGAAAGAGGCCACCGGTGTGGCCCACAAGGTCCTCATCCCTGTGGCCGGCATGCCCATGATCTGGCACGTGGTCCAGGGGCTGGAGGAGAGCGGCCTGATCCGGGAGATGGTGGTGGTGGGCATGGACCCGGAGGAGCAAGCCTTGCTGGACCTGGGGCGTCCCGTCCACTACCTGCCCAACCAGGGCAGCCTCTGGGCCAACCAGCACGCGGGGCTGCTCAAACTCCAGGAGCTGGACCCCTCAGACCGCATGGTCCTGGCCTCCCCCGCGGACATCCCCCTCCTCACCGGCGAGATGGTGCGCTGGTTCGTTCAGGCCTGCCAGCCCCTGGATCGAGAGCTCTACTGGTCCGTGGTCCCCAAGGAGGTGATGGAGGCCACCTTCCCGGGCAGCGGTCGCACCTTCGTCCCCCTCAAGGACGGCTCCTTCTGCAGCGGCGCCCTCTTCCTGGGGGATCTCCAGGCCGCGATCGGCTTCCAGGACAGGATCCGGGACATGCTGGAGACCCGCAAGAACTTCCTGCAGCAGGCCTGGCTCCTGGGCCCCTGGACTCTGCTGAAGCTCCTCTTCCGCCAGCTGACCATCGCCGAGCTGTTGGACAAGGCCCAGGAATTCTTGGGCGTGACCGGCGCGCCGGCCATCTCCCCCTACCCGGAGCTGGGCATGGACATCGACAAGCCCCACCAGCTGGCCCTGGTGGAGGCCTTCCTCCAGGAGCACCCAGAGCACCCGGCCGCGGTCCGAGCCCGGCGGGCCCTGGGTGAACCGGCTGCCGCCCCTTCCGTCGGGCCGGTCCCGACGCCCTACGCCCCTTCCCCAGAGGCGCCGCCCCCGGAGATCCACCCCACCCCGGCCGCGGAAGGACTGCTGGCCATCCTTCACAAGGCGGACGAGGCCCTCTCCACCCGCATGGCCCTGGACGAGTCCCAGCGGCGGGCCGGCGCGCCCATCCACTGGCTGGCCCTGGTGGGCGCTCACCTGGGGGATAGCTGGCTCTGGGCCCTGGTGGCCGGCCTGCTCTGGCGACGGGCCAGCCAGTTGCCGGCCCCGGCCGATCAGGCTCGAAAGCGGCTGCTCCTTGCCTGGGTCGGGACCCTGGTGGGGGGCATGGGGTTGGCCCTGGCCATCAAACAACGCCTGCGCCGGGCTCGCCCAGGCACGGGCGCCCTCCTCTACGGAGGGGGGCCGGACGTGCACAGCTTCCCCAGCGGCCACGGGGTGCGGGCCGGCATCCTCAAGGCCTGGGCCAGCGCGCTGCTCCCTGGTGCGGGCCCTTGGGCCTGGCTCCTGGCTCTCTGGATCGGCTGGAGCCGGGTGGCCCTGGGCATCCACTACGTGGGCGATGTGTTGGTGGGCTTCATCCTGGGCCTGGGGGTGGGGAAGTTGGCCCGGTGGTGGGCAGGGGGAGG
>CAYQEB010000029.1:10909-22368 GCA_964416395.1 uncultured Caldilineaceae bacterium
GAAGATTGAAGATGGGAAGATTGGGGACTGAAGATTGGGAACTGGAGACTGGTTGATTCGTTGATTGGGGGATTGAAGACTTCGCGGTTCATCCGGTCATCTTGTCACCTCTTCACCCCCTCACCCGATCAACCCAGCCGCTCCTTCAGGGCCCGGGCGTACTGCCGGGACAGGGGGATCTCCGTCCGCTCCGGGTCGGCCATGCGCAGGAGATAGGCGCCAGAGAACCAGGGCACGATCTCGGCCACGTGATCCAGGTTGACCAGGTAGGCCTTGTGGACCCGCAGAATGTGGTGGGGCCGTAGCCGCTCCGCCAGCTCCTTCAACGTGTAGCGGACCATCAGCCGCTCCCCGCTTCGGGTCTGGACGAAGACCCGCTTCCCCTCCGCCTCCACCCAGAGGATCTCCCCGTAGTCCACCAGCACGCCGGTCTTGTCCCCCCGTTCGCACCAGAGCTTGGACAGCCGCCCCTGGGGCATGGCCTCCTGGAGATAGCTGTGCAGGGCCGCTTGCCGCTGGGTGTGCTCCTCCTGCTGGGCCAGAGCCTGGCGGACCCGCACCATGGTCTGGGCCAGGCGTCGCTCCGAGAAGGGCTTGACGATGTAGTCCAGTGCCGCCAGCTCGAAGGCCCGCACTGCGTGGGCGTCGTAGGCGGTGGCGAAGACGATGAGGGGCGGGTCGGGCTTCTCCAGGATGGCCGCAGCCACCTGCAGGCCAGTCATTCCCGGCATGTTGATGTCCAGGAAGAGCACGTCGATGGGGTGCTCTGCCACGCAGGCCAGCACCTCCTGGCCGTTCCGGGCCTGGAAGAAGCGAGCCGAGGACTCCAGCTGCTGGAGCATGTAGAGGAGCTCCCCCCGGGCCGGTTTCTCGTCGTCCGCGATGAGGATCTGCATGGCCTACTCCCTGGGCTGGGGCTGCAGAGGGATGCGCAGGACCACCCGGGCGCCCTGGCCAGGGGCGGACTCGATGGTCAGGCGATAGGCGTCGCCGTAGATCATGCGCAGGCGTTCGTCCACGTTGCTCAGGCCGATGGAGGGACGCCCTTCGTCGGTGGCGCCGGCCGCCTCCCCTTCCCCCAGCGCCTGGGGATCGAAGCCCACCCCGTCGTCGTCCACCTGCAGCAGCAACTCCTCCCCCACCCGGTTGATGACGATGTGCACCGTGCCCCCCTCGGGTTTGGGGCTGATGCCGTGGATCACCGCGTTCTCCACCAGGGGCTGGAGGATGAGGGTGGGCACTGGGTGCTCCAGGAGATCCTTGGCCAGATTGGTCCAGATCACCTGCAGGCGGTCGTCCAGCCGGGCCTTCTCCAGGGCCAGGTAGGCCTCCACGTGGAGGATCTCCTCCTGGAGGGGGACGAACTCCCCCGCGCTCAGGGTGCGCTGGAAGATTTCCGAGAGGCGGGTGAGGAGCTCCCGGGCAGTGCCGGGATCCGTGCGCACGAAATAGCGGATGGTGTTCAGGGTGTTGAAGAGGAAATGCGGGTTGATCTGGGCGTGGAGGGCCCGGAGCTCCGCCTGGGTCAAGGCCAGCTGGGTCTGGGTCAGGGCCAGGCTGGTGCGGGCCAACTCCAGCTGGGTGGCCTCCACCTGCCGCCGGGCCGCCTCGTCCTGGACGTTGCGCACCATGAGGACGAAGGCCAGGATGGCCAACACCGAGACGGCCAGGTTGGTGGGGAGCAGGTTGAAATAGCTGCTGCTGTCCTCCCAGCCCAGGAACACGCCCAGGGCGATGACCAGCTGGGCCAGCACCCCCAGGCCCACCGCCGTCCAGGGATGGAAGCGCCAGCGGGGGATGAGCCGGGTGGCGGCGCCCACGGAGAAACCCAGCCAGACCAAGCCCATGGCCGGCATGTTCTTCATCACCTGCCAGTCCAGGAACGTGGTCAGATCCAGGGGCTCGTCCGGCGCCCAGGAGAGGTAGTCCACCAGGCCCAGGGCCACCGCGGAGAGGATCCCCACCGTCAGCCCTGTGGGCCAGCCCCCCAGGAGCGCGGCCACGAAGACGGTGAAGAAGCCCAGGGTGGCCTGCTCCCGGCTGACGGAGATGAGGCCATACTGGGAGAGGAAGTAGAGCAGGGTGATGGCCAGGAGGACCAGGGGCAGCAGCAGGCGATCTCGCCGGCGCATGCCGCCGGTCACGGCCCGGTGGAAGAGGGCCGTCCGGCTGAAGAGGAAGAGGAGCACCAGGGGCACCGCCACCTCCTGCGCGGCCAGGCCGAACCAGTAGGGATCGAACCCCAGGCTGGCCAAGCTCTCCAGGGAGCGGGGCTGATCCGTGATGGAGGTGTAGACGTAGCCGGACCAGAGCAAGAGGAGAGCCGTCGCCGCCAGGATGGCCAGGGCGGGCCGCATCCAGGCGGGCAACGGCTCTTCTTCCTGGGCAGGGGTCTCGGCCCGTTCTTCCCCGGGCGCAGAGATTCCAGCCAGGTTCATGGACCAGCTTCCATCACGTTCCATGCGTCGATGTCCACCAGGGCGGAGAAGAGGAGCTGCCCATCCGCCACGAACTCCACGGTCCAGCGGCCCTCTCCTTGATGTTCCACGTAGGTACGCCAATTATCCACGTTGGCAAGGGCATCGTCAATTCCTTCGGCCTCGTAGGCCAGGGCCACCGCCTGATCTCGACGCATCTGCTCCGCGGCCGCCTCTTCCAGGACGTAGGGATCCACGATGTTCTCCAGGAAGAGGGAGCCGTTGTCCTCGAAGTAGAGGATGGCTGTGAAAGCGTCCAGGCCGCGGTAGTACCAGGCCTCCCAGCGCTGCTCCCAGGGATCGTAGGAGATGTCGTGCTCCCACAGCTTGGGGTAGCTGCCCAGCCGAGCCTGGACGGCGGCGTCCGCGGCCAGGAAAGCCTCGATCTCCGCCTGGCCGGCCTGGAACTCCTCCGGCGTCAGCTCCCGGGGAATGGTAATATCCAGGACCTCCTGGGTGGCCAGGTCCACGCTGCCGCTGCCCAGCCACTCCTCCGTGACCCCGTCGTAGAAGTCCACGTACCAGATGCTGCTGTCGTCTCCTTCGGGCCAGGCATCCCCCACCCAGCCAGGATGGTTGGCCAGGTAGGCGGCCACATCCTCCTGGGCCGCCACCAGATCGATGGCCTGCTGGGCCTCGGGGGAGTTCTCGTCCTGGCTCTGGGCGCTGACCACGGGCAGGTAGATGGCGCCAGGCTCTCCGCCCTGGGCCAGGGCCACCAACCCGCTGCTCAGGAGCAGGAGGAGCACCATCTCGGCCAGCAGGAGCTTGCGCTGGACGCTGCGGCGCCTGGCGATGGCGGTTCGGGACAGGGGGGTGAAACGCATGGTTCGATCCTTTCTGGCAGGGCGACAGCCCCAGACGGAGCTGTCACCGGGGTGAATTCAGCTGCCCAGCCCGGGGAGGGCCTCCACCAGGCCCAGGGGCGTGGGGGTGTGATCCGGGAAGACCTGGTCCAGGGCGGGATTGCCCAGGCGCAGGGCCACGATCTCGGCCAGAACGTCCCGGTAGTCGGTGGTGATGGCCAGGTCGCCGTCGTCCAGGGCGCTGGGCGCCAGCCCCGGCCAGCGAGTGAAGACCTGTCCGCCCTTCACCCCGCCCCCCATGAGGAACATGATGTTGCCGTGGCCGTGGTCCGTGCCCTGGCTGGCGTTCTCCTCCACCCGTCGGCCAAACTCGCTCATGGTGACCAGGGAGACGCCCTGCATCCGCTCCCCCAGGTCCTGGTAGAAGGCGCTCAGCCCCTGGGCCAGGGTGGAGAGGAGCTGGTTGAACTCCCCCTCCAGGGTGCCCTGGCTCTCGTGGGTGTCCCAGCCGCCCAGGTCGATGCAGGCCACCTCCAGCCCCACGTCCGCTTTGATGAGCTGGGCGATCTGGCGCAGGCCCAGGCCGAACTCGTCCTCCGGGTAGTCCGCGCCTGGGGCCGGCCGGTAGCTGGTGGCGTCCAGGCTCTGGAGGGTCTGGATGGTGTCGAAGACCAGGCTGGCCTGCTGCTCCAGGGCGGCCTGGGGCGCCTCCACGGTGTAGAGCGCGGCCAGGGAGCTCTGGAGACGGCGCAGCTCGTCCTCTCGCCCTTTGAAGTGGAAGTCGGCGATGGAGCGGATGGAGAGGGGAGAGATGGGACCCCGCAGGGAGGTGGGAACCATGGCCCCCATGCCGATGGCCCGGAAAGGGGAGTCGTTCTGCCAGGCCGCGGACTGGAGATGGCGACCGATCCAGCCGGTGTTCACCGTCTTGACGCCGGGCGTGCCCGCCTCCATAAAGTGCATGGCGTCGAAGTGAGAGCGGCTGGGGTCCACCGAGCCGGTGGCGTGGACCACAGCCAGATCCCCCTGGCCGTAGATGTCCCAGAGGGGGGCCAGGGCCGGGTGGAAGGCGAAGCGCCCGTCCAGGTCCAGGGCAGGGCTGCCCCGGCCCGGCTCGGGGACGGCCAGGGTGGGCCGGGCGTCGTAGTAGTGGGCCCCTTCGCTGTAGGGGGCCACCGCGCTCAGGCCGTCCATGCCGCCCCGCAGGAAGACGCAGACCAGCACGTCCCCTGGGGCGCCGGCCTCCTGTCCGGGGCTGCGGAAGGCCAGGCGAGGCATCCAGCGGGGGAAGAGGCTGCGGCTGGCCCCCACCACTCCCACCATGCCCGCGGCCTGGAGGAATTCACGTCGGTTGAGGGAGAAGTTCATGGGTCGCGCTCCGTTCGAGAAGTCCGTTCGAGAACAAGAAAAAATCGGTCAATCTTCCAATCTTCAATCTTCTGTCTCTCCCCTCCCCCTACGCTACCGCCACTGGAACTGGGGCGAGGCCAGCATGAGGCCGTAGAGGCTGCCCAGCTTGCGGCCCAGGAGACGAGCGTCCACAGGCGTGGCCTGGTCCCCTCCATCCGCCGCGTAGCGGACGAAGAAGTCCCGGTCCTGGCCCGGCAGGGGCGCCCCGAAGACCTGGCTGGCCACCGCGTCCACCAGCTCGCCCACAGTCCGGGGATGGCCGATGCGCTGGCGCAGCTCGGTGCGCATGCCGTAGCCCCACTCCCCAGCGTCGCTGTAGGCCCCGTGGGTCAGGCGCATGGCCACGTTCCAGCGGGCCAGGAGGCCGTTGGTGGAGATCCAGGCCGGGGCCACGTCCGGGTAGCCGTTGGGCGGGCCCCAGCCGTAGGGGATCTGCCCCAGCTCGGTGAGCATCTCATCCAGGACCCACCACTCGTGGATCCGGGTGCCGGTGGCCCGCAGCGCGCCCACGAAGAAGTCCAGAGGGCGGCGCAGCTTCTGTCCCTGGGATTCCTGGAACTCCGGAGAGAGGAAGAGGTGGCGCAGCACCGGCCGGATGGCCCCGTCCGTCTCCTGCCAGACCTGGGCCATGCTCTCCACCAGGCTGGCTGGCGGCTCGTCGCTGACGAAGCGGACGCAGAGCTTGCGGCAGATGAAGCGGGCGGTGGAGGGGTGGCGGGCCAGGATGCTCAGCACATGGAGGCCATCCTCGATGCCCCGACCGGCGGGCAGGGTGTGGCCCAGCACCTGTTTGGTCCCGGTGTCGTGCTCGTCCGGGTTGAAGTAGAAGCCCGTGCGGGTGCGGGGATGCTCGGTCCAGCCGGTGAAGGCCCGGGCCACCTCCTTCACATCCCGCTCCGTGTAGCCCCCATCCACCCCCAGGGTGTGGAGCTCCAGCAGTTCCCGGGCGTAGTTCTCGTTGGGATGCTCCGCCACGTTGACGTAGTTGTCCAGGTAGAAGAGCATGGCCGGGCTTTTGGCCGTGCCCAGGAGCAGATCCCGGAAGCGGCCCAGCGCGTGCTTGCGGATCACATCCCGCTGAAAGGCCACCAGATCCTCCGAGTACTCCTCGGCGGGGATGTTGAAGTGATCGGACCAGAACTCCACCATGCGTTCCAGGAGCTGGCGGCGGCTGTGGACCGCTCGCACCAGCATACCCTGGATCAGGGCCTTGTGGGTCCGGTACCCGCTGTCGGCCAGGCCGTGGACCGTCCGCCGGTCCAGCTGCAGGATGGGGATGGCGGCCAGCAGGGCGTCCGCCTCCGAGTCGTCCAGCTCCTCGGGGTGGAGCTGCTCCTCCAGGGTGGCTTCGTAGCCCAGCTCCTGGGCCCGGGCCACCTCCTGGGGACGAGGCCCCCAGGTGATGCGATTCAGCAGGTGGAGGAGGGGCGGCGCGCTGCTCCGGCCCCGGGTCCGGTTCCCCTGTGGGGCGGGGCGGCCCAGGGCAGGCGGGGCGGCCAGGGTGAAGAGCTGACGTCGTGTCAGGGTGCGATCCATCGGGGTGGGCTCCTTTCCACTGCAGGCGAGCCTGACAGAGGCTCTGGGTGGTGGTCCCAGGGTAGCAGAGCCAGCGAGATCTGTCAGCGAAATGGGGACAAGTGGTCGAAAACGGGGAATGAGTGGCGAAATTGGGGCATGAAAAATCGGCGCACGAAGAGGCGAGTCCGGGACCGAGATCCGGGGATAGAGGGCGGCCGGCCGGACAGGGGCCCTATTTCTGCAGCGTGGGCAGGCGGGAGCCGCAGACTGTGCCCCTACGACGGCGTCCGACGGCGCTGTCGGACGATCTTGCACGATGCCCTCACGATGCCCTCACGATGTCCTATTCTCAAATCCCGTTTGTCTTCCCCTGGATCCTGCGCTATACTTGCTGCGAACTGGCCACCGGCCAGGCTTTTCCGCCCCCCGATGCCACCACGTGGGGATCTCCCCGACGAACTGCAACCCGATCCGGCCAGCTGCCCAGCATCCTGGGTGGCATGCCAACGGATTCGCCGATTTTGCTCATTCCATTTCTGTCCGCCGAACCCATCCAAGCGTACACCCCAAAGAGGAGGTTGCCATGAAACGCACCCTGTTGTTCGGTTCCCTGTTCGCGGTCCTGCTGCTGATGCTGGCCGCCTGCGCCGCACCGCCCCCACCCGCCGCGGCCCCAGCCCAGGAGGGCGAAGCCCCCGCCGCCGAGGAGGCCATGCCCGCAGGAGATCTGCTCCAGGTGGTCATGGACCGGGGCGTCCTGCGCATCGCCACGGACCCGGCCTACCCGCCCCAGTCCGAGCTAGTGGCCGACGCCCAGCGCCTGGAGAACACCAAGTGCTCCGCGGATGAGCACACGGCCAACGAGTTCACCGGCTTCGACATCGACGTGGCCGTGGAGGTGGCCAACCGCCTGGGCCTGGAGCCCTGCTTCGTGACCCCGGACTGGACCCTGATCACCGGGGGCAACTGGGCCGGTCGTTGGGACCTGAGCATCGGCTCCATGACCATCACCCCGGAGCGCATGGAGGCCCTCTACTTCACCCAGCCCTACTACACCACCCCGGCCCAGGCCTTCGTCCACCAGGACAACACCACCTACCAGCAGCCGGAGGATCTGTCGGGCAAGAAGATCGGCGTCTGCGCTGGCTGCACCTACGAGTTCTACCTGGAGGGCACTCTGCAGATCCCGGGTGAGACCATCGACTACAAGATCCAGGACGCGGAGGTGGTGGGCTACGACACGGACCTCTCCGCGCTGCAGGACCTGGCCCTGGGCGACGGCGTGCGCCTGGACGCGGTGATCACCGCCCTGCCCACAGGCACTGGCGCCATCGAGGACGGCCTGCCCCTGAAGCCCCTGGGTGATCCCCTCTTCTTCGAGTACCTGGCCGGTGCGGTGGACAAGAACTTCGACGTGGACCCCGTGCCCCTGGTGAAGAAGGTGACGGAGATCATCAACGAGATGCACAGCGATGGCACCTTGAAGGAACTCTCCATGAAGTACTACGGCCTGGACCTGACCTCGGCCGCTGCAGAGTTCGACTGGGAAGCCTTGAACCAGTTCCAGTAGACCCACTTTCGCCGGCTGCGAGGAGGGATCCCAACCCGGTCCTCGCAGCCGGCTCCTCCCTCGTCTCCCAGCTGAGCGTCCTCCCCAAGAAACCTGCCTCGGCATCATCGGATGGGCGCCCAGTTGCGGCAAACGAGCCCGTTCCTTGAGGAGCCCCGATGAGCGCAGAAGCCGCCAAATCCCTCCGCCCGTCACCGCCACCATCACCGCCCCCGCCCGAGCCGGACATGAGCATGGGCCATGCCCTCCAGGCCGCCCACCGTCGCCGGGCGTTGATCCAACAAGGCAAGGTGATCCTGGTCTGGATCGGGCTGATCCTCCTGGGCTTCCTGGCCCTGTTGCAGCTGCGGCTGGACCCGGCCTACATGTGGAAGAACTGGCCTTTCGTGGCCCAGGGCCTGCTCACCACCATCGGCGTCTCCCTGGCCTCCATCGGTATCGCCGCGGTGCTGGCCCTGCTGGGCGCGTTGGGGCGTCTTTCCACCAACACCATCGCCCAGGGGGTCTCCAGCTTCTACGTCTCCCTCATCCGGGGAACGCCCCTGCTGATCCAGATCTACATCATCTACCTGGGCCTGCCCCAGATCGGCCGCCAGCTGACCGTCCTGGGCTACCCGGAGCTGGGCCGGGCCTTCATCCTCACGGCCATCCAGTCGGGCATCCTGGCCCTGAGCGTCAACTACGGCGCCTACATGACCGAGATCTTCCGGGCCGGCATCCAGTCCATCGGCCACGGCCAGTGGGAGGCGGCCATCGCCATCGGCATGACCCGCTGGCAGGCCATGAAGCGCATCATCCTGCCCCAGGCCATCCGCATCATCATCCCGGACGTGGGCAACCAGTTCATCGCCATGCAGAAGGACTCGGCCCTGGTCTCGGTCATGGGCATCTGGGAGGTGACCTACCGGGCCAACCGCTTCGCCCGCAAGGACTCCAAGTTCATGGAGATGTTCCTCATCGCCGCCGCCCTCTACTGGCTGCTGACCATCGTCTCCTCCTGGCTGGAGCACAAGCTGGAGCGGCGGCTGGCCGCGGCCTACGAGCGATGAGACACGGGAAACCCTGGGGAGACAGCCCATGAAGAACGACCAGAAGAACGGCAAGCCCATCGTCCGCATCCAGGACCTGCACAAGTGGTTCGACATGCTCCACGTGCTCAAGGGCATCAGCCTGGAGGTGGCGCCCACGGAGGTGGTGGTGATCATCGGCCGCAGCGGCTCGGGCAAGAGCACCTTCCTGCGCTGCATCAACTTCCTGGAGCAACCCTCCTCGGGCACCATCGCCATCGACGACATCGTCATCACCACCGGCCCCGGCATCCGCCCAGACGCCAAGCAGGTGCGGGCCCTGCGGGTCCACACGGGCATGGTCTTCCAGGACTTCAACCTCTTCCCCCACATGACCGCGCTGGAGAACGTCATCGAGGGGCTGATCACGGTGAAGGGCATGCCCAAAGAGCAGGCCGTGGCCATCGGGGAGAAGTACCTGGACAAAGTGGGGCTGCTGGAGAAGAAAGACGTCTACCCCATCCGCCTCTCCGGGGGGCAGAAGCAGCGGGTGGCCATCGCCCGGGCCCTGGCCATGGAGCCCAACGTGATGCTCTTCGACGAGCCCACCTCCGCCCTGGACCCAGAGCTCATCGGCGAGGTGCTGGCGGTGATGAAGCAGCTGGCCCAGGAGGGCACCACCATGATCATCGTCACCCACGAGATGGCCTTCGCCCGGGACGTGGCCGACCGCATCATCTTCATGGACGAGGGGCAGATCGTGGAGGAAGGGCCGCCCTCCCAGGTCCTGGGCCAGCCCCAGGAGGAGCGGACCCGCCTCTTCCTGCGCTCCTTCCTGCGGGAAGGGGAGTGACCCGCCCCGGGGCCTGCCATCCCAGCCACCTCACCCCACAGAAAGGTTCCCCTGACCATGCCTGCCTTCCCGCGTCCCCGCACCCGCCGCTGGCTGCGCCTGCTCCTGGTCGCCGGCTTCCTCCTCAGCGCCCCGATCCTCTACGCCCTCTCCCCGGGCCCGGAGATGGTGAAGGACATCAACCCGGACGGCGACTCCGCCCCTGGAGAGATGGCGGAGCTGAAGGGTGTCCTCTACTTCGCCGCGGACAACGGGACCAACGGGGTGGAGCTCTGGCGCAGCGATGGCACGTCCTGGGGCACGAGCATGGTGCGAGACATCAACCCCGGGGACGGGGACTCCTCCCCCTCGGAGCTGGTGGTCATGGACGATGTGCTCTACTTCCAGGCCCAGGACGGCTCCCAAGGCTGGGAGCTCTGGCGCAGCCAGGGTTCCGTGCTCAACACCCAGCTGGTCAAGGACATCAACCCCAGCGGCCACTCCCAGCCCACCTGGCTCACCCCGGTGGGGAGCACCCTCTTCTTCAGCGCGGACGACGGCGTCCGCGGCCGGGAGCTCTGGAAGAGCGACGGCACGGCCGCAGGCACGACCCTGGTCCAGGAGATCCACAGCGGCAGCCTGGGCTCTGGGCCCTCCCAGCTGACCGGGGTGGGGAGCACCCTCTTCTTCAGCGCGGACGACGGCGCCCGCGGCCGGGAGCTCTGGAAGAGCGACGGCACGGCCGCAGGCACGACCCTGGTCCAGGAGATCAACCCGGGTGCGGCCAGCGCCACCCCGGAGTGGCTGACGGAGCTGGGCGGGATGCTCTACTTCGCGGCGGAGGATGGGACCAACGGGGTGGAGCTCTGGAAGAGCGACGGCACCGCTCTGGGCACGGCCCTGGTGCAGGACATCAACCCGGGCGGGGCGGGATCGTCCCCTGCCTGGCTCACGGGGATGAACGGGGCGCTCTACTTCGCTGCGGAGGATGGGAGCAACGGCCAGGAGCTCTGGAAGTACGACCCCACCACCGGGGTCGCGGCCCTGGTGAAGGACATCAACCCGGGCCCGGCCGGCGCTTCTCTGTCCGAGCTGACGGTCATGGGCGGCATGCTCTACTTCGCCGCGGATGACGGCAGCAACGGGGTAGAGCTCTGGAAGAGCGACGGCACCGCTCTGGGCACGGCCCTGGTCGCGGACATCAACCCGAGCGGCGACTCGTCACCCTACGGCCTGACCGTGGTGAACGGGGCGCTTTTCTTCGCGGCAGACGACGGCAGCCGAGGGGATGAGCTCTGGATAAGCGATGGCACCGCCGGGGGCACGCTTCTGCTCAAGGACATCAACCCGACGGGAGGCTCCTTCCCGGACGAGTTCCTGGGCGCGAACGGGCTGCTCTTCTTCAGCGCGGACGACGGCAGCAACGGGGTGGAGCTCTGGAAGAGCGACGGCACACCCGCGCCGCCCGCCACCTCCACGAGCACGCCCACCCCCGGCCCTTCCCCCACACCCACGGACACCCCCACTCCCGCGCCCACGCCCACGGACACCCCCACGCCCATCTTCATCGGCTCGCCCACGCCGGGGGCCACCCAGACCACGACGCCCTCGGTGACGCCATCCGTGACCACCACGCCCGGCTCCACGACGACGGTCACCCCGACCCCCGCCGTCACGCCTACACCGGCAGAGTCCATCTACCTGCCCCTGGTGCGGAGATAGCCGGGAAGAAAACAGGCGGGGAGAAAACTGTCGGGAAGAAGACAGCCGGGAAGAAGACAACCGGGAAGAAGACAGCCAGGGGAAAGAACCGGCAAGGAGAGAACCGGGTGGGAAGGA
>CAYQEB010000029.1:22468-35960 GCA_964416395.1 uncultured Caldilineaceae bacterium
GGGAAGAAGACAG
This sequence comes from uncultured Caldilineaceae bacterium, assembly GCA_964416395.1. Lineage (GTDB taxonomy): Bacteria > Chloroflexota > Anaerolineae > Caldilineales > Caldilineaceae > S144-5. The sequence continues at coordinate 22,482 of CAYQEB010000029.1, forward strand.
CCAGGGGAAAGAACCGGCAAGGAGAGAACCGGGTGGGAAGGAGCTCGCGGGGGACGGACTGGCGAAGAAGGCGGCCTAGCCCAGCCCGGCCTCCCACAGCTTGCGCAGCTGCCGGGCCCGCAGGATCAGGTCCGTCATGGACTGGTCCACGCCCAGGATGAGCTCAGCGCCGATCCCCACCCCGGCCGCGCCAGCCCGCGCGTAGTCGCCGATGTTCGTCAGCCCCACCTGCCCCCGGGCCAGGATCCGAACCGGGGAGATGGGGTGGGCCAGCCGCTCCAGATGGGCGACGCCGTGGCTATCCGAAGCGTAGAAGGCCACGGAGTGACAGCCAGCCGCCAGGGCGCGCAGCAGCTCCCGGCGGGTGAAGACCCCAGGCAGGCAGAGGACGTCCCGCTCCGCCGCGAACCGGAGCAACTCCGCCTTCAGGTGGGGGGTGAAGAGGAACTGGGCCCCGGCCGCCACGGCCGCCCCGGCCTCCTCCACCTCGGTGACCATGTCGCAGCCGATGAGCATGTGCTCGCCGAAGCGCTGACGCAGCAGGTTCACCCCGTCCAGGGCATGGATGGAGGGCCGGGTCACAGCCATGGCCTGGATGGGCGAGGCCAGGAGCGCGTCCCCGATCTCCAGCAGGGTGGCGATGGGATAGCCCCCTGGCACGATGGCCACCAGGCCATCCCGGAAGATGCGTTTGGCGGTCTCTTGAGCTTCAGTTTTCATCATGGTCAGGTTCGCCTTTCGATGAAGGGGTTCGATGCGGGCCTGGCTTACAGCGGCTGGTGAATGAACGATCCGGCCGCCCTTTTGGTTCCCAGCCCGCTCCCCGGACGCCCCGATCTCGCCATGTCCCATTCCCGCCCTCCCAGCCTCGATCCGGAACGCAGCCGGCTGCTCCAGGCCATCCGCCGCCTCCACGAGATCATCCGGGAGGCGGTGGTTCAGGCCTGCGAGACCACGCCCCTGGAGCGCCTCTCCCGGGTGGCCCAGGAGCAGGAAGGGGACACCATCTACCAGGTGGACCGGGTGAGCGAGGCCCTGGTGGTGGACTTCTTCCGGGAGGAGGTGGCGCCCTGGGCTCCGCTCCTCCTCATCGGGGAGGGGCTGCCCGACGGCGGGCGAGTGCTCCTGCCCCAGGGAACGCCGGAGGAGGCGGTGCGCTGGCGGGTGATCCTGGACCCCATCGACGGCACCCGGGAGCTCATGTACCAGAAGCGGCCGGCCTGGATCCTCACCGGCGTGGCGGCCAACCACGGGCCAGAGACGGGCCTGCACCAGATCGAGCTGGCCGTGCAGACGGAGGTCCCCCTGGTGAAGCAGCACCTCTCGGACGTGCTCTGGGCTGTGCGGGGGCAAGGGGCCTGGGCCCAGCGCTTCAACCGACTGACCGGAGAGAGCGCCCCCGTGACCCTGCGCCCCTCCCAGGCCCGGAGCATCGCCCACGGCTTCGCCATGCTGGTGCGCTACTTCCCCGGGGCCCGGGACGAACTGGCGGCCATGGACGAGGAGATGGTCCTGGGCGCGCTGGGGCCGGTGCGCCCGGGCAAGGCCCACTGCTTCGAGGACCAGTACCTGAGCTCCGCGGGGCAGCTCTACGAGCTCATGGCCGGCCACTACCGCTTCGTGGGCGACCTGCGCCCCCTGATGGAGCGGTTTCTGGCCCGGCGGGGATTGGCCCTGGGCATCTGCGCTCACCCCTACGACCTCTGCACCGAACTCATCGCCCGGGAGCTGGGGGTCATCGTCACCGACGAACGGGGCCGCCCCCTGCGAGCCCCCCTCTCCATCCACCCCAACGTCACCTGGATCGGCTACGCCAACCCCCACATCCGGGCCCAGATGGAGCCCCAGCTGCGACGCGCCCTGGCCCGCCGAGGGCTGTTGGAGGGTGCAGGGTGACCGGGCGACAGCAGGAGCGTTCACCCCAGCCGCCAGCGCTCCCCTTCCTTTCCCACGCCCACACCCTGCTCGGCCAGCCACTCCCGCTCCGGCCCTGGATCCCAGAGAGGGTTGGTGTGGTTCAGGTGGATCAGCTTGACCTGGCATCCCACCCTCCGGCCATCCCGGGCGTCCCGGACCCGCCGGGCCGTCTCCTGGGCCAGAGGGTGGGGGATCTCCGCCAGATCCCGCCCCGGCAGCTCCCTCGGCCCGAAGAACGTGCCGTCCAGTAGGGCCACATCCGCCTCCCCCAGGAACGTCCCCAGATCCCGCTCCCAGGCCTGCCAGCCGTCGATGTCCGGGCAGTAGAAGAGGCGGCGCGCCGGTCCCTCCACGAGGAAAGCCAGGGTGTCGCTCCACTCGTTGCGGTGGGGCACGGGGATGGGGATCGCCTGCAGGCGGGGACTCAGGGCAAAGGGCCGGTCCGGGGTCAGGGGATGGAGGCGCACGTTGCCCAGATCCACCAGCTGGGACCAGGGCGCATGGGTCCGGAGGAAGCGGCACATGGCCGGGCTGGCGAAGAGGGGCAGCTCCTGGGTGTTCCAGGCCTCCCGGCCCAGGTGGATCAGGCCGGTGTAGTGGCCCATGTGGGCGTGGGTGAGGAGGATCCCGGCCAGGGGACAGCCCGGTGCGGCCTGCCGGAGGGCGTGGAGCTGCTCTCGGAAGTCGGGGGTGGCGTCCACCAGCCAACTGCGCCCGGCCTGTCGGTCCACCAGGCCCAGGCAGGCCACCGCTCGCCGCCGGGACGGGTCCTGGTGCGCGGCCTGGCAGCGGGGGCAGTCGCAGCCAGCCTGGGGCAGGCCCGCGTCCTGGGCCGCGCCCAGGAGGATGGCCTCCACCGGAGCGTTGGATGGGCCAGCCATCTCAGTCCGCCGGGCTTTCCACCGCCTGGCGGGCCGCGTGGATGTTGCCCACCGGCGCCACGATGGGGGTCACGCAGCCGGTGCCCAGGATGAAGCGCCGTCCGCCGGTGGCCTGGATGGCCTCCCGCCCCTCCTGGAGCACCTGCTCCGGCGCGCCCCGGACCATGGTTTCCCACTGGCGCAGGCCGCCGCAGAGGGTTTTGTCCGTGCGCTGGAGGGCCTGGGCCAGGCTGGGGGGCGTCTCTCGGTCGTGCCAGTTGATCACCTGCACCGGGTAGTCGGCCAGCAGGTCGAACATCACATCCCGACCGTGGAGGTGGAGGAGATTGAACCACATGCCCTCCGTGGCCTCCAGGATCTGCAGGTCCAGGGGGCGACCGAAGGTGGCGTACTCCTCCTGGGTGAGGAGGCCGAACTGGGCGTGCTGCACCGCCAGGAAGATGCCGGCCGCGCCGGTGCTCTTCAGGGCCTCCACGAAGCGCAGGATGCTCTCGGTGAGGGTGGCCAGCCCGGCCTTCACCGCGTCCGGGTGCTGGCGCAGATGGGGGATGAAGCGATCACCGGCCAGGTTCTTGGCCTGGGAGAGGGGGTTGAAGATGGTCTGGATGAAGGGCGTGTCCGGCCCCAGGGCCTCGCCGATGAGGCGATCCGCCTGGAGGATCTGGCCCAGCAGTCCCCGGCGGGGGTCCAGAGGGCGCAGACGCAGCCAATCCTCCGGCTCCTGGATCAGGCGGGGTCCCCAGAGACGGGTGCCCTCCAGATTGCCCTCCCAGCGGGTCTCCGCGCCGTAGTCGGCCACACAGTAGTTGCTGCTGGGGGTCACCTTCACGAAGTCGAAATCGTAGGTCTGCTGGAACTCCAGCGTGGCCCGGGCCAGGGTGTCTCCCCGCTGATCGTCCACCGGCCAGTGCCGCCAAAGGGCCACAGCGGGCCGGTCCGGCTGCTGGCCGGCGAAGATGGTTTCCAGGCGTGCGCGTTTGTTCATGGGTTATCCTCCCGCCTTCTTGGCCTTGTACCCCAGCTCCGTCAGGATGGCCACGATCTTCTCCCGGTGATCCCCCTGGAGCTCGATGTTCCCCTCCTTGAGCGCCCCACCCGTGCCCAGCCGGCTCTTCAGCAGCTTGAGCAGGGCCTTCTGCCCGGCTGCAGGGCTCGCCACCCCTTTGATCACCGAAACCACCTTGCCCCGCCGCCCCTTGCGCTCCAGCCAGACCCGCACGGGTTGGTTGCCCTGGCGGGCGAAGGGGGCGGCCGGGTTGCGAGGCGCGGACTCGTCCCCCGCGAGGGGCGGCGATTCAGGCTCCGGATCCGTGGAATAGACCAGTCGACTCTTTCTACGGGACATGGCGCGCTCCCTGTGGACAGTGCTCCCTGTGGACAGTGGTTTCATCGGCCCTCAAAGCGTAGCACAGGGGACGTTTCCTGGCAATCAAGGAGCGACGATGGAACGCCGTATCCCAGGCGTACCCCGGGCGTAGGGGAAAGCTCACTCCAGCGTACAGGAAGCGGCAAGGAAGCATCAAGTAATCACTGCAACATCATCAAGTAAAGCTCGTTCCCGGCAGGTACACTGATGCGGAACGGATTCCCATCGAACACGTACGTCGGGCACGAATCGTTTGCCCCACTTCAAGCCACGCCCCTCTACCATTCGATCCCAACGGCCCGAGCACAACGGCGTCCCCCGGGCCGCCTGTTGACGAGGCGCTATCCTCGTCAAACTGTCTTCCGTTGCGTATCGTCCGTTGCGTATCGTCCCTGGATGATGCCAGCCAGGGCCCTGTCCCGGACCTACCCCCCTCAGGCTCGGCCGGCCCTGGCCCACCTTCGCCCAGGAGAGCAACCGCCAGGGAGCCTCATCGCTTCCCCTGGCCCCCTCTGCCACCATCGCTCGCTCAGAGCTTCCGGGCGCTCTGGCCCGGCATTCCTGTCAGGAGGAACTGGCCATGTTATCCTTTCGCTCCCTTTTTGTGGATCTCTACCTGCGCCGCTTTCGCGTTCCCCGGGACATGCTGCGCTTCGCCTTCCGCCGCTACCGAGACCGCACCGCCATCCTGGCGCCCCGGGGCCGGTTGACCTACGGCCAGCTGGGGGAGCGGGTGCTGAGCCTGGCCACGGCCTGGAGCCGCCTGGGCGTGGGCAAAGGGGACTCGGTCTTCACCCTGCTGCCCGACGACTGGGAGCAGGTGGAGGTGCGCCTGGCCGCCTACGAGTCCGGCGCGGTCCTCACCGCCTTCCACGCCAGCCATCCCCTGGAGACCATCGCCCAGGCGGCGGAGATGGTGCGGCCGGCCCTCTTCATCTACGATCCACGCCTGGGCCAGGAGGTCGCGGACCACTTCGCCCGCACCATGCCAGAGGTGCGGTTGCTGGCCATCGGCCCTCGCAGCCCCTACGAGACCCTCATCGCCTCCACCCCGGCTCGGCGCATTCCCCTGCCTCTGGGGCCAGACGACCCGGCCGGTTTCGGTTTCACCTCGGGGACCACCGGCCCGCCCAAGGCCCTGGTGATGAACCAAGGAGTGGGCGTGACGAGCCTGCGCCTGGTGGCCAAGAACGTGGGCGTGCAGCCTGGCGAGATCCACACCTTCCTGGTGGGCATCCCCCTGGTGGGCGCGGGCAGCGGCGTGGTCCTGCCCACCCTCTTCAGCGGCTCCATCCTGGTCATCCCGGAGCGCTACGAGGCCGGGGCCTTCATCGAGCTCATCTGGAAATTCCAGGTCACCCGCCTCTTCACCACACCCAGCCTGCTCATCGATCTGCTGGAGGAGCCCACCTTCGACCGCATGCACCTGCCCTCCCTGCGCAACATCATCTACGGCACCGCGCCCACCCCCGCGGCCAAACTGGAGGAGGCCCTGCAGCGCTTCGGGCCCATCTTCCAGCAGGGCTACGGCATGGCCGAGGTGCTGCCGCCGGTGAGCCTGCTCCAGATGCAGGACCACGTGCGGAACGGCCGGCTGGCCCCTCGACACGTGCTCAGCTCCGTGGGCAAGGTGGTGCCCGAAGTGAAGGTGCGCATCGTGGACCCGGAGGGGAATGTGCTGTCCCCGGGACGGGTGGGGGAGATCCTGGTGGCCAGTCCCACCCTCTTCAGCGGCTACTGGCAGCGACCGGACCTGACCCAGCGGGTGCTGAAGGATGGCTGGTTCCGCACCGGGGACCACGGCTACTTCGACCACGAGGGCTGGCTCCACGTCCTGAACCGGGAGGCGGACATCATCCAGCGCCGGGGCCATGTGATCTATCCCCGCCTGGTGGAGGAGGCCGTCCACGATTTCCCCGGGGTGAAGGAGGCCTGTCTGGTGGCCGTGGGGGAGGAACCCACCGCCGTGCTCTGCGTCTCCCTGCGCCAGGGCTGGCGAGAAAAGGAGGGTTCGCCCCATCTGGCGGAGCAGATCCTGCGCTTCCTGGAGACCCGGCTCCACCCCTGGCAGCTGCCGGATCAGGTCCACTTCTTCCCGGAGCTCCCCCGCAGCTACCTGCACAAGGTGTTGCCCCGGGACGTTCGCCGAGCCCTGACCCCCTTCCCGGACTGGGCCAGGGACGGCTTCGCCCACCTTCGAGCGGAAGAGCCAACTGAAGGCCCAAGCGAGGCCTCGACCCAGGCCCTGCCGCCCATGCTGCCCGCCCCGGAACTTTCCTCAGGTTCTGCTCGGCCCGGGCGGGGATCGCAGCCGGAACCCACGTCTTCACCGCAAGAGGAGCGCGAGCTGTGGACGCATCACCTGCCTCTGTGAGCCCGGCCAGCACAGCCAGCGAGACGGCCAGCGAGATGGCCAGCGAGATGGCTCGAAAGGCGCGGCTGCCCCTGGCCTGGAAGTGGATCTATGCCGTGGGCAGCCTGGGCCTGACCATCCTCATCTCGGCCATCGGCTTCTTCCTGCTCATCTTCTACACGGACGTGGCCCTGGTGCCCCCGGCCCTGGCCAGCACCGCCCTGGTGGTGGCCAAGATCTGGGACACGGTGAACGATCCCCTCTTCGGTTGGCTCTCGGACCGAACCCGCTCCCGTTTTGGCCGTCGCCGGGTCTACCTGATCTTCGGCGCTCTGCCCCTGGCCCTCTCCACCTACCTGCTCTGGAGCGTCCCCCGGGGCCTCAGCCCAGGCTGGGCCTTCGCCTGGATCGCCCTCACCTACATCGTCTTCGACACCTTCTTCACGGTGGTCCAGGTGCCCATGAACGCCCTGGCCGCGGAGATCACGCCGGACTACGACGAGCGCACCTCCCTGCTGGCCTACGCCGGGGTAGGCGCGGTGGTGGGCTACCTGGCTGGCAGCATCCTCATGCGGGTGATCGTCTCCCGCTTCTCGGATCCGGGCCAGGGCTACGCGGTGGCCGGGGCGATCTTCGGCGTGCTGGTGGGCCTGAGCGTGGCCCTGGTGGCCTGGAAGATCCGGGAGCCGGCGGGAATGCACGGCAAGCAGTCCACCCTGCCCATCCTGGCCGCCATCCGGGCCACCTTCCACAACCGGCCCTTCGTGCGCCTGCTCACCGCCTTTTCCCTGGCCCGGGTCAGCTTCACCCTGCTCTCCGCGGTCCTGGCCTACTACGTCACCTACCAGCTGGGCGCGGAGGAGAAATTGACCCTGATCATCCTGGTGCTCATGCTGGTCATCGGCCTCTTCATCCCAGTCTGGCGCCTGCTGGCTCGGCGCTGGAGCAAAGGGTTCGCCTACGGCATCGGCTTGACCGTGGCCGCTGTCGCCCTCCTCTTCACTTACCTGCTGCCCCAGGGCTCGGTGACCGGCATGTTCGTCATCGTGGCTGTGGCCGGCTTCGGCCTCTCCGCCCACTGGGTGCTGCCCTGGGCCATGCTCCCGGACGTGGTGGAGTACGACGAGGAGCGCACCGGCCAGCGCCGGGAGGGGATGTACTACGGCGTCTACGGCCTGCTGGACAAGATCGCCCGCACCATCGGCATCTTCGCCGTGGGCTGGGTGCTGGACTTCTTCGGCTACGTCCCCAACGTGGCCCAGAGCGCCCGCTCCCTCCAGGGGATCCGCCTCCTTTTCGGGCCGATCTCCTCCATCCTGCTGCTCCTGGCCGTGCCCCTGCTCCTCACCTACCCCATCACCCGGGCCTCCCACCGGGAGATACAGGAGCGCCTGGCCGCCCAGCGGGCCACCGCCAGCCCCGCTGCAGGGGAATAGACCGGGCGCCTGGCCTGGAATTGCCGGAAACCCGGTTGCCGATCCATTGCGCGACAGATCCAACCTGCGATAGATCCAACCCACAACAGATCCATACCCGAGAGGAACCACCATGGTGACAACGCTGCCTGTTCCTGAAGAGACCACCTCGCCCGCCCCTCCCCCCAAGGAGGCCCCCGCCCTGGGGCCGCCGGTCCTGCGCACCCAGGCCCTGACCAAGCGCTACCTCCTGGGCGAAGTGGAGGTGATGGCCCTGCGCGGAGTGGACTTCCAGGTGATGCGGGGCGAGTTCGTGGCCATCATGGGCCCCTCGGGCTCGGGCAAGTCCACCCTGCTCCACCTCCTGGGCGGGCTGGACCGCCCCTCCTCCGGGGAGGTGATCCTGGCCGGGGAGCGCCTCTCCACCCTGTCGGACGACGCCCTGAGCCAGGTGCGACGTCGGCGCATCGGCTTCATCTTCCAGGCCTTCAACCTGCTGCCCACCCTCACCGCAGGGGAGAACGTGCTCCTGCCCCTCCTCATCGACGGCCGAGACCCCGCCCCCTTCCAGGAGAAGCTGACGACTCTGCTGCGCATGGTGGGCATGGCCGAGCGCCAGCACCACAAGCCGGATCAGCTCTCCGGCGGGCAGCAGCAGCGGATCGCCATCGCCCGAGCCCTGATCACCGAGCCGGAGATCGTCCTGGCCGATGAGCCTACGGGCAACCTGGACTCCCGATCCGGCCACAACGTCCTGACCATGCTGCGGCGCATCTGCGATGGGATGCAGGCCACCATCGTCATGGTCACCCACGACCCCCGAGCCGCCTCCTTCGCCGACCGGGTGGTCTTCCTCAAGGACGGCCGCATCGTGGATCACTGCCGCAACCAGCGGGACGAGGAGGACGTGGTCCGCATCGCCCAGCGCCTGGCCCTGTTGGAGAGTGACTGATGTCGGCCATCTCCCCTCTGCTCGCCACCCCGCCTCTCACCCTGCTCGTCCTGACCCTGCGCACCATGGGCCAGCGCAAGTGGCGCACCGGGCTCACCGGCCTGGGCATCGCCCTGGGCGTGGCCGTGGTCTTCGCGGTGAACATCACCAACGCCACCCTGCTGGACTCCTTCGACCAGGTCTTCGACGAGGCCGGGGGCCAGGCGGATCTGACGGTGATGGATCGGGCCCGGGGTGGGGAGGGCTTCGACCCCGCCCTCCTGGAGCAGGTGCGCCGGCAGCCAGGAGTGGTGGCCGCGGCCCCAGCCGTCAGCGCCTTCTCCCTGCTCCTGGACGACTTGGGGCAATGGCAGGCCAGCCCCACCACCATCGGCGTCCAGGCCGCGGGGAGCGCTCTGCTCCTCCTGGGCATCGACCCCCAGGTGGATCCCCAGGTCCGGGAGCTGGATCTGGTCCAGGGACGGCTGCTCCAGCCTGGGGAGACAGGCTACTCCCTGCTCCTGGTGGAGAGCTACGCGGAAGAGAAGGGCTACCAGGTGGGGGACGAGGTCACCCTGCTCCTGCCCGGGGGCCAGGCGCCGGTGGGGCTCACAGTGGTGGGCCTGGTGGATTCTGGGGGTGCGGGACGCATCAACGGCGGCGCGGTGGCCTTCCTGCCCCTTCCGGTGGCCCAGGAGCTCCTGGATCGAGGGGACCGCCTGGACCGCATCGACCTGGTCCTGGAGAAGACCATCGCCGACTCCCAGACGGAGCTGGCCGACTTCAAGGCCGGGCTGGAGCAGGAGCTGGGAGACGCGGTGCGGATCCTCTACCCTGGGGCTCGGGGCGAGGAGCTGGCCAAGCGCATGACCTCCTATCGCCTGGGCCTGGATCTCTTCAGCCTGGTGGCCATGTTCGTGGGCGGCTTCCTCATCTACAACACCTTCGCCATGAACGTGGCCGAGCGCACCCGGGAGATCGGCCTGCTCCGGGCCGTGGGCATGGTGCGCCGCCAGGTCCTGGCCCTCATGCTCACCGAGGCCCTGATCCTGAGCCTGGTGGGCTCGGCCGCGGGGCTGCTCCTGGGGCTGGTTATGGCCCAGGGCATGGCCGCCACCGTGGGCTTCGCGGCCGGCGCGCCCGTCTCCCAGGTGGTCATCCCCGCCCAGGGGATCCAGCGGGGGCTCTTCATCGGGCTGGGGGTGACCCTGGTCTCCGCGCTCTGGCCCACCCTGCAGGCCGCCCGCATCTCGCCCCTCCAGGCCCTGGGCGCCCGGGCCCGGACCGACGCCGCCACCTGGCGTCGGCTGAGCCGCTGGCTGGGGCCGTTGCTCCTGGCCGGGGGCTGGGGGGTCTTCAACTACCTGCCCCTGCGGGAGTCGGTGCGCTGGCCCATCGTGAGCAGCTCGGTCCTGGTCTTCTTCCTGGGCGCGGCCATCAGCGTGGCCCTGGTGGATCGCTACTTGGAGCGGCTGGCCCGGCCGGTGGTCCAGGCCCTCTTCGGCCATGTGGGGCGGCTGGGCGCGGCCAACGTCCAGCGGGCCCAGGGCCGCACCCTGGTCACCGTGGCCACCCTCATGCTAGGCATCGGCATGAACGTGGGCATCGCCTCCCTGGGGGACAGCTTCCGCTACGACCTGAGCCGGGTCACCCAGGCGGCCACCGGGGGCGATCTCATGGTCCAATCCCCTGTGCGCATGAAGCGTCGGGACGGTCAGCGCCTGGCCGCCATCGACGGGGTGGATCGGGTCAGCCCCCAGCGGGCCGTAGAGGTCTGGACCACGGGCCAGCCGGTGGAGGACGAGATCGTCTTCCTGGCCATTGAGCCCCAGAGCCGCCAGGCCATCAGCCAGTTCCTCTTCGAGGAAGCGCCGGGGGACTCGCCGGCCCAGGCCTTCGCCCAGCTGGCCCAGGGGGACGCGCTCTTCATCAGCACAGGGCTGGCTGGCCGCTACGGCCTCTCCCTGGGGGATCGGCTGCAGCTGGACACTCCCCGGGGCGTGCATTCCTTCCGGGTGGCCGGGGTGGTCTTCGACTTCACCGGCAACGGGCTGGTGGTCTACGGGAGCTGGACGGACCTGCGCCGCTATTTCGGCCTGGACGACGTGGACATGTTCCTGGTCACCGTGGAGCCGGGAGCGTCTGTGGCCCAGGTGCGGCAGCGCATCGAGGATCAGCTGGGGGACCGGCTGGCCCTGACCGTCACGGTGGTGGAGGAGTTGATGGCGGATATGCTGGCCATCGTGGACCGCTCCTTCGTCATGTTCGACACCCTGGCCCTCATCGTGGTCACCGTGGCGGCCATGGGCGTGGTGAACACCATGGCCATCAGCGTGCTGGAGCGGCAGCGGGAGATGGCCGTCCTGCGCAGCATCGGCTTCACCCGGGGGCAAGTGGTGCGCATGGTCCTGGCGGAGGCCGGGGTGCTGGGCATCCTGGGCGGGATCTTGGGGCTGCTCTTCGGCTTCGTCCTCTCCCGGATGATGGTCAAGCTGATCCAGCACCTGGTGGACTACGAGCTGACCTACGTGCTCTCGGTCCAGGCCCTGATCACCAGCGTGATCCTGGCCCTGGTCATCTCCCAGCTGGCCGCGGCCCTGCCCGCCCGCAAGACGGCCCAGGGGGAGATCGTGGCTGGCCTGCGGGAGGCGTAGCCTTTTCGGACAGCCCCCGTCGCGGAGCGGTTCTCCGCCTTCCCAAACCTGCATCACCGCGGGCCAACACACCACGAGCCATCACACACAGGCCATCACACACAGGCCATCACACCGCAGACAACAAGGAGCTTCGCCATGAACATCCTGCGCTTCCTCTTCGGAACCATCCTGCTGGCTCTCCTGGCCGGGGCCGGTTACCTGGGCTACCAGGAGTACCTGGCCCCAGTGACCCCAACCCCCACCCCGGTGCTGGAGGCGTCAGGCCCGGTTCTGGTCACCGCGGAGGGGCGGGTGGTCCCCAACCGGCATGTCACCCTGGCCTTTCCCCTGGCCGGGCCGGTGGCCCATGTCTGGGTGAAGGAAGGGGACCCGGTCCAGGAAGGGGACGTGCTGGTGGAGCTGGATGCCCCGGAGCTGGTGGCCCAGGTGGAGCAGGCCCAGGCCGCCCTGGAGATGGCCCAGATCCAGCGGGATCTCCTGCCCAAACGGGCCTCGGACGAGGAGCAGCGCCTGGCGGAGGCTCGGGTGGAGCAGGCCCAGGCCGCCCTGGACGCGGCCCTGGCCACCCTGGAGAAGGCCAGCCTGGTGGCGCCCTTCGACGGCGTGGTGACGGAGATCCTCTTCCAGGAAGGGGAGACGGCTCCCCCCCTGGCCCCGGTGCTCGTCCTGGCGGACACCAGCCAGTGGAAGGTGGAGACCCTGGACCTGCGGGAGGAGGACGTGGTCAAGCTGCGGGAAGGGCAGCCGGCCACGGTCAAGGTGGCGGCCCTGCCGGACCTGGTGCTGGTGGGCCGGGTGAGCCGCATCGCCCGCAGCGCCTCCAGCCACCGAGGCAACGTCACCTACACCGTCACCGTGGACCTGCTCACCCAGGAGGTGGAGGAGCTGAGCTGGGGCATGACCGCCTTTGTGGAAGCGGACCCGGAGCAGGCCAAGGTGCTCATCCCACCGGTGACGCCCCAGCCCACGCCCACCCCCAGCGAGACGCCCACTCCCACGCCGGATCCGGAGCAGGCCGGCGCGTCCACCACGGCCACGCCCATGCCCAGGGTGGTCCACATGGTGCAGCGGGGGGAGAGCCTCTCCCAGATCGCCCAGAAATACGGTGTCACCGTGGCCGCCATCCGGGAGGAGAACAACCTGCGGGGCACCATCCTCTACACAGGCCAGCGGCTGACCATCCCGGTGACGCCCACGCCCACCCCGGAAGAGTGAGCCGAGTCCAGGAGTGAGCGGGGCCCGGGCCTGCCCCGTCTTCCCTGGGCCCGGGTCCCCCAGGCCCCACTTTCTTTGCCAGGGGATGCGCCTTTTGCTACAATGCCAGGAGGGCGGTCGGTCGTGAATCCCCAGCCCGAACGGCATTGCGAGTGAAGGCACCATGGATCTGGACTTCTGGCGTGACATCTCCATCATCTGGCTGGCCCTCCAGCTCTTCGTGATCCTGATCCTCCCTTTGGCCGCCACCTATTTCGCCGTCCGGGGCATGCACGTCGCCCTGCGCAAGCTGCCTCCCCTCTTCCACACCGCCCAGGAATACAGCCGCAAAGTGCGCTCCACCACCGAAACGGTGGCGGAGAAGACCGTGACGCCCATCATCGAAGTCAACAAGCGGGCCACCGCAGCGGAGGTGGCCTTGCGCCGGCTGATCCGGGACCGAGAACAGAGCACCCACACCAGAGAGGAACGCCTATGAGCAGCAAGACCCGCTCCCTGTTGATCGGCGCCATCGCCGGAGCCATCCTGGGCGCTGCCTTTGCCTGGGTGGCCAGCAACGCCACGGACGAGGACGGAGCCAACGCCGGGGTGGAGAAGCTGGGGCCATCCGATTACTTCCAGCTGGGAATCGGTATTTTGTCCCTGGCGCGCCAGTTCGGATCCATGCTTCAAAAGGGATAGAGCCCTGGCCTGTCTGCGGCCAGGTGCGTCATAGAGGACGTTGTTCACCGGCGAGAGTGTTCA
>CAYQEB010000029.1:36060-42595 GCA_964416395.1 uncultured Caldilineaceae bacterium
CGAAGCAAGTTCGACGGAATCAAAAGGAGCATGACCATGTCAGCGAAACTTGGCAGTGCGGAGCGTCCCCTGCGGGTGGCCATCATCGGCGCTGGCCCCTCCGGCTTCTACGCGGCCGGCGCCCTGCTGCAGCAGAAGGACTACCACGTCTCCATCGACATCTTTGACCGCTTGCCCGCCCCCTTCGGCCTGGTCCGCTACGGGGTGGCGCCGGATCACCAGAAGATCAAGTCGGTCACCCGCCTCTACGAGCGCACTGTCCAGGATCCTCGAGTGCGCTACTTCGGCAACGTGGAGATCGGCAGGGATCTGACCCACGAGGACCTGCGCCGCCACTACGATCAGGTCGTCTACGCAGTGGGCGCCCTCTCGGACCGCAAGCTGGGCGTGCCCGGGGAGGATCTGGACGGCGTCTTCTCCGCCACGGAGTTCGTGGCCTGGTACAACGGCCATCCGGACTTCGCGGGCCGGGACTTCGATCTTTCCCGGGAGAACGTGGCGGTCATCGGCGTGGGCAACGTGGCCATGGACGTGGCCCGCATCCTGGCCAAGTCCCCAGAGGAGCTGGCCCAGACCGACATCGCCGACTACGCCCTGGAGAAGCTGCGCCAGAGCAAGATCAAGAACATCCACATCATCGCCCGCCGGGGACCGGTCCAGGCCAAGTTCACCAATCCGGAGATCAAAGAGCTGGGCGAGCTGGCGCTGGCAGACGTCATCGTGGACCCCAAGGACCTGGAGCTGGATCCCTACAGCGAGCAGGAGCTGGCCCAGAACCGGGCCGCGGCCAAGAACCTGGAGATCCTGCGCCGGTACGCGGAGCGCGGGCCCACGGGCAAACCCCGGCGCATCTACTTCCACTTCCTGCGCTCCCCCCGGGAGTTCATCGGCAAGGATGGACGGGTGGTGGCCATCAAGCTGGAGAAGAACGAGCTGCGCCCCACCGAGAGCGGCTACCTCCAGGCCCACGGCACCGGCGAGTTCGAGACCCTGCCCGCGGAGCTGGTCTTCCGCTCCATCGGCTACCGAGGCCTGCCCCTCCCCGGCGTGCCCTTCGACGAACGCCGGGGCGTCATCCCCAACAAGCAGGGCCGGGTCATCGATCCAGAAACGGGCGAGCCCATCCTGGGCGAGTACGTGGTGGGCTGGATCAAACGAGGTCCCACCGGCATCATCGGCACCAACAAGCCCGACGCGGTGGAGACGGTGAAGGCCATGCTGGAGGACGTGCCCAAGCTGCGTCCCGCACCCGATGTCTACGCGGAGCCGGAGGCCATCGTCAAGCTACTGAAGGAGCGGGGCGTGCAGTTCGTCACCTTCGAGGACTGGAAGCTCCTGGACCAGCTGGAGCAGGAACGCGGCAAGGCCCAGGGACGCCCTCGGGTCAAGTTCACCAGCGTGGAGGAGATGCTGGAGGCCATTCGGGCTCACCAGGAGCCGACCCCGGTCAGTTGAACCGGAATCGGCTGCTAGTCAGGAGAACCGAGCGGCCAGGTGGGCGCCCACCTGGCCGCTTTTTCGCGCCCCGGCCCAGGCGCGAAAAAGCGGGAGGATCCTCGCGTCACTCCCGCCTCTTTGTCTCGTTTGCCTGTTATCTCGTTTGCCTGTTGTCTCGTTTATCTCGTGTGGGACTTGACCTCGCTGGGCCTGATGGACCGATGGATGGGTCCTGTGGACGAAACCCTGGCAGGCCTGACCAAGCGGGGCAGGTAGCCCAGCTAGGTGCGCTCCTCTTGGCCCGACTCCGAACCATCCCCGAAGGACTCGCTGCCCGCTCCAGGATCCTCTGGCCTGTCCGGCCGCAGGAGGGCATCCATCTCCTGGGTCTCGTCCTCGTGGATGCTCGGGTCCATCTCCTGGGGCGGATTGGCCGCCGCGGCCAGGAACTCCTCCGGCGCGCCCTCGCCGCCGTTGGCAGAGAGGCTCGGGGAGGCCTCCAGGCCCTCCTCGTCCTGCCCCAGGGGCCATCGGGAGGTCACCGAGGCCAGCACCGGCAGCTCGTCCAGGGCATGGCGGGCGGCGGTCGGCGTGGCCCTGGGCTCCTCGGGCGCCGCCCCGGGATCCGTCACGGGCAGCTGCTCCACAGCCATCATCTCCTGGGGAGAGGGGAGCTGTTGCATCCGCTGATAGAGCTCGCCCAGGAGGCGACCCACCTGCTCCATGGGCAGACGGCGCAGGGGCGTGTCCGAGCTCTCCCAGAGCTCCGCCAGGGCCGGGAAATCCCACAGCGCGGTGAGGACGCTCTCGCTGCGGTAGTTGGTCATCTCCACCAGCAGCCCGCTCTGCCGGGGCGTCAGCTCCTGAGGGGCCAGGATGGCCGAGCGGCCGATGAAGGGCTGCCGAGGTGGACGCCCCACCGGGTTGGGGCCCACCAGGAAGCTGACCACGCCGAAGAGCTGGTTCTCCTGCATCCGAGCCAGGATGGCCGAGCGCAGCTTCTCGTAGAGGACCACGTTCGTGGCCGCGCCCTGGGCCACCAGGATCTCGGCCCGCTGGAAGGCCAACACCCGGCCCGCCTCGGGGTAGAGCACATCGGTCCCCAGCATCAGCCCCAGATGGCCCACCTCTGTCTGGATCACCTGCCAGTCGCTGCCAGGCTGGACCAGCCCCTGGTCCTGGGGGTGGAGCATGACCTTGGCCTGGTAGCCCAGCAGCTCGCCGCTGGGACCGAAGACCCCGGCGATGTTCCGGATCACCCCGTCCAGGGGATCCGGGAGATAGGCGCTGGGGGCCACCACGGTCATGTCGTATTCCCGGGCCAGGCCGCCGTAGAACTCCTCGTAGGCCTGCCACAGGCTCTCCGGGGCCACCTCCAGCATGCCGGCCAGGAGGCGGCGAAAATCCACGCCCAGAAGACGGCTGGTGGCTCGAGCCAGCCCTCCGCTGATCCGCTCCCAGAGGCTGGCCTGACGACGTCGTGCCCAGTCGCCTCGCTTCAGCAGGCCCATCTGGATGCCGCCCATGAGGGGCGCAGCCAGCATGACGCCGGCCAGCTCGGGGAAAACGATGAGGCGGGCCCGTTTGTTGGCGGCCAGCCGGAAGAAACGCTCCACGTCCTGGCGATGCTCCTCCAGGCTCCTGGGCAGGGCCATGCGTTGCTGTACGGAGGCTACAACAAGCTTGTCCACGACGACTCCTCTATCGATGACTCTGCGGCTGGCGACTCGCTGGTGACCGGCTGGCGATTCCCCAGCTGCGTCAAGAACGGCACACCGGAGCCCACTTCCCGACCCGGGAAAACGGCTTCCGTTTAGGTAGTTTACCACAATTCAGGCCCGAAAGGGCATTTCCCTAAGGAATTTCACCCCTGACAACTGGTCATTATACCACGAAGAGGCCCCTTTTCCTGGACGATTTCAGTCGCGAAGTTAAACGACTGACCCACGACAGGCAGGGCAGGTTAAGGCCAGAAAACTTGACCCGCCCCCTCAAAGCTGCTATACTGCCAGCCGTCTGCAGGGGTGCGCCCCCATCGTCTAGTGGACCAGGACTCAGGCCTTTCAAGCCTGCGACAGGGGTTCGAATCCCCTTGGGGGCATCATGCAGACCATCCCAGGGCCTCGCTTCGGCGAGGTCTTTTTGCTGCCGCTTTCCCTGGATCCTGGCGTCTGTGCCCTTCCCTTCCCCGGCCCGTCCATCTCCCGCGTTCAGGACGCAGGGTGGCCGTGCAGACGACGACTGTTTTCTGCACCGACTATTAAAAAACCATTAGAATTTGCGGGAAACAGTTGCGGTTGTCAGACAAAAGGCCTATACTATTTTCTAGACAGCTAAATAGCCAGTCCGGCTCCTCACTATGTGACAGCCGGCGAAGGCGCAGACAAGAATGCCTGCCCGGTGATGTGTCCGGGTCTTTTGTTTTGCCCCGCGCCATGCTCCCCGAGCCCGGGCTGGCTTTCCGCACGCTCGTTGCCCACCCACGCCTCGTCTCCCCCCGCCCAGGCAGCCAGCGTGTTCTTCCATCGGCTCGATCCCAAACAACAGACCCGATCCAGGAGGGGGAATGAAGGATTCGATCCATTGGGGGATCATCGGCACCGGCGCGATTGCCCACAAGTTCGCCCAAGGCCTGGCCCTGCTGAGCGACGCCAAGCTGTTGGCGGTGGCCTCTCGACGCCAAGAGACCGCCGACGCCTTCGGAGAACGCTACAGCGTGCCTCGCCGCTACGGCTCCTACGGGGAGCTGGCCCAGGATCCAGACATCCACGTGGTCTACGTGGCCACGCCCCATCCCTTCCACAAAGAGAACACCCTCCTCTGCCTGGAGGCGAGCAAAGCGGTCCTCTGCGAAAAGCCCTTTGCCCTCAACGCCCAGGAGGCCCGGGCCATGATCCAGGCCGCCCGGGAGCGAGGGCTCTTCCTCATGGAAGCCATGTGGACCCGCTTCCTGCCCCTCATGGTGAAGATCCGCGAGATGCTGGAGCAGGGCAGCCTGGGGGCCATCCAGATGCTCTCCGCAGACTTCGGCGCCCACTTTCCCTTCGATCCAGCCCACCGGGCCTACAACCCGGAGCTGGGCGGCGGCGCGCTCCTGGACCTGGGCGTCTACGTGATCTCCCTGGCCTCCATGGTCTTCCGCGGCCCCCCGGCCCAGATGACCTCTCTGGTGACCCTGGCCGAGACCGGCGTGGACGAACAGGAGGGCATGGTCTTCCGCTACCCAGAGGGCCAGATCGCGGTCCTGGACGCCTCCTTGCGGGTGACCACGGCCCAGGAAGCCACCATCGTGGGCGCCCACGGTCGCGTGCGCATCCACCGGCCCTGGTGGGCGGCCAGTCGCTTCACCCTCTCCACCGAGACCCAGGAAACGGACATGATCATCCCCTTCGCCGGCAACGGCTACAACTACGAAGCCCGGGAGGTGATGGCCTGTCTGCGGGCCGGCAAGACGGAGAGCGACGTCATGCCCCTGGACGAAACCCTCGCCATCATGGAGACCATGGACCAGCTCCGAGCCCAGTGGGGCCTGCGCTATCCCCAGGAACGTTGAGCCCAACCTCGCCTCCCGCGCCCTGATCCCGTCCCCCACCCACCCAGAAGGAAGCCACTTGCCAGGAGGCCAGCCATGCCCTTCCGCACCATCATCGAGCCCTTCCGCATCAAGACGGTGGAGCCCATCCGCCACACCACCCGGGCCCAGCGAGAGTTCGCGCTGAAGCAAGCCCACTACAACCTCTTCCTGCTCAAAGCCCAGGACGTCCTCATCGATCTGCTCACTGACTCGGGCACCGGAGCCATGTCCTCGGCCCAGTGGGCGGGCATGATGCAGGGGGACGAGTCCTACGCGGGGGCCACCTCCTTCTACCGCTTCGAACAGGCGGTGAAGGAGATCACCCACCTGGAGCATGTGATCCCCACTCACCAGGGCCGGGCCGCGGAGCGCATCCTCTTCGGCTCCCTGCTCAAGCCCGGGGACATTGTGCCCAACAACACCCATTTCGACACCACCCGAGCCAACGTGGAGTACCGCAAGGCCACGGCTCTGGACATCCCCACCCCAGAGGCCCGGGACCCCCAGCTGGAGCACCCCTTCAAGGGCAACATGGACCTGGAGGCCCTGGAGAAGGTGCTCCAGGAGAACCCTGGCCGGGTGCCCCTGGTCATGATCACCGTGACCAACAACTCGGGGGGCGGCCAGCCGGTGAGCATGGCCAACATCCGGGAGGCCAGCCAGATCTGCCACCGCCACGGCGTGCCCCTCTTCCTGGACGCCTGCCGCTTCGCGGAGAACGCCTGGTTCATCAAGCTGCGGGAGGAGGGCTACCAGGAGAAGACGCCCCGGGAGATCGCCCAGGAGATGTTCAGCTACGTGGACGGCTGCACCATGAGCGCCAAGAAGGACGGGCTGGCCAACATCGGCGGCTTCCTGGCCATGAACGATGGGGAGCTGGCCCAGCGCTGCAAGAACTTGCTCATCCTCACCGAGGGCTTCCCCACCTACGGCGGCCTGGCCGGCTACGACCTGGAGGCCATCGCCGTGGGGCTCCACGAGGTCCTGGACGAGGACTACCTGCGCTACCGCATCCGCTCCGTGGCCTACATCGGGGAAGAGCTGATCCGGGACGGCATCCCCATCGTGCGGCCGCCCGGGGGCCACGCCATCTACATCGACGCCAAGGCCATGCTGCCCCACATCCCCCAGCAGGAGTACCCGGCCTGGGCCCTCTCCCTGGTCCTCTACCTGGAGGGGGGCGTGCGCACCGCGGAGATCGGCTCGGTCATGTTCGGCCAGCAGCCGGACGGCACGGAGAAGCCCGCGCCCATGGAGCTGGTGCGCCTGGCCTTCCCCCGGCGGGTCTACACCCAGAGCCACGGAGACTACCTGGTGGAGGTGCTCCTGCACGTGAACGCGCTGAAGGAGCGCATCCGGGGCGTGCGCATCGTGGAGGCCCCGCCCACCCTGCGTCACTTCACCGTGAAGATGGCCCCGGCCCACGGTCGCCTGGTGGTGAAGGAGTGAACTTGTGGTGAGCGCGTTAGCGCTGGCCCTGTCCCCAGTTCTCCCTGTACGCACTGAAGTGCGCACGACCAACCC
>CAYQEB010000029.1:42695-44547 GCA_964416395.1 uncultured Caldilineaceae bacterium
GCCGCAACTAGGCCCGCTGGATGGTCACCGGGCGGCGGCGAAGCTGGTAGCGGCCGTTCCGGGCCAGGACCTGCTCCACGAACTGCTCGGGCACGTCCACCAGGGTGTGCTGCTCCTGGATGCGGATGGCGCCGATGACCCGGCCGGGGATCTCCGCCTGGCGGGCGATGATGCCCACCACGTCGTTGGGGCGCACGCCCTGGATGCGGCCCGCGCTGAAGTGCAGGCGCACCATGCCCGGCTCCCGGGCCGTGTTGGAGTAGGATCGGCCACCCTTGCGGTGCCCCCGGGGCTCGAAGCGCTTGCCCTGGCGGAAAGGTTTGCGAGCGTAGCCCGTGCGCACCTCGCTCACCGGTTCGATGGGCCGGCGCTTCTCCTCGGCCTGGGCCAGCTTCAGGGCGGCGGCCGCCACATCCAGGGGATCGTGTCCGGCCTGGACCAGGCTGGCCACCATCTCCCGCTCCCGCTCGCCCAGCCCCTGCTCCAGCCAGCGGCCCATGCGGGCCAGCAGATCCGCGTCTCGCCGGGCCTGGATGGCCTCCGCGGTGGGCACGGGCGTCAGGGCCATCTTCTGCCGGGTGAACTTCTCGATGCGGCGCAGCGCGCCCTGCTCCTTGGGCGTCATCAAGGTGATGGCCACCCCAGTCTTGCCAGCTCGACCGGTGCGCCCCACCCGATGGACGTAGACCTCCGGGTTCTGGGGCAGGTCGAAGTTGAAGACGTGGGAGATGTGGTCGATGTCCAGGCCTCGGGCTGCGATGTCCGTGGCCACCAGCACCTGGGTCCGACGCCTCTGGAAACGGCGCAGCACCCGCTCCCGGGCTTCCTGGCTCAGGTCGCCGTTCAGGGCCTCCGCGGGGTAGCCCCGGCGGGTCAGCTCACTGGCCAGCTGGCCGGTGGCGTGGCGGGTGCGAGCGAAGATCAGGGCGCTCTCCATGGACTCCATCTCGAAGAGGCGGGTGAGCGCCGCCAGCTTGTCCGACTCGTTCACCAGGTAGGCCCGCTGCTCGATGGCGGCCACTGTGCGTTGCTTCTGCTGGATGGCGATGGACTGGGGATCCTGCATGTAGCGCTGGGCCAGGCGACGGATGGCCGGGGGCAGGGTGGCGGAGAAGAGGGCCGTCTGCCGCTCTGCCGGAGCCTGGGCCAGGATGGTCTCGATGTCCTCGATGAAGCCCATGCTCAGCATCTCGTCCGCCTCGTCCAGGACCACCGTCCGCACCCGGCTCAGGTCCAGGATGCCCCGCTTGATCAGGTCCAGGAGACGGCCGGGCGTGCCCACCACGATCTGCGCGCCCTGCTTGAGCTGGCGGATCTGGGGGCCATAGGGCTGCCCGCCGTAGACGGCCAGGACCTTGGCCCGTCGATGGCGGCCGTACTCCTGGAAGGCCCGGGTCACCTGCAGGGCCAGCTCCCGGGTGGGGGCCAGCACCAGGCTTTGGACATGCCACTCCTGGGGCGCCAGGTTCTGGAGAATGGGCAGGGCGAAGGCGGCGGTCTTGCCGGTGCCGGTCTGGGCCTGGCCGATAACGTCCTGGCCAGTGAGCATCACCGGGATCACCGCGGCCTGGATGGGCGTGGGGCTGGTGTAGCCCCGATCCGTGACCGCCTGCACCAGCTCGGGGTCCAGGCTGAGCTGGCTGAAATTCTGTGGGTTGTGTTCGTTCGTCATGTTTGCTCTTCCTATGGGTGTGAGTATGCTTGTGAGTTTTTCGGCATCATCCCGTGCTGGGCACTGTTTTCCATTCGCCTGCAACAGTGAACTCACCCCATAAGTAGAGCCTACCGTTTGCAAAAAGAATGCCCTGCCATTCCGGCAAGGCCTCTTGACTGGCCAGGATCCAACGATGCC
>CAYQEB010000030.1:0-2320 GCA_964416395.1 uncultured Caldilineaceae bacterium
GTGATCAGGAGCAGCAGGGGGATGGTCCCCAGGATGCGTTGGATGATGTACTTGCCCATGGTCTCGAAGGCCCTTTGCAGGAGTGGATGAATTTCCAGAACGAGGGAACGTCCTGTGTGGTGACTGGTGTGGTGAATGGCCTGCGGCCGTGCGGGGGTGTCTGGTCTCCCCGCACGGCCGCAGCTGTACCAGCGTGAACCCCACCAGGCTTATTTCTGCACTTGCCATTCCTCCGCGTCCCAGGTGAAGTCCTCCCAGGGATTCGGAGTCCAGTTGGTCACGTTGTTGCGGAAGGCGTTGATCTCCAGACGATTGTAGAGGGGGATGTAGGCGTAGGTGTCGTTGATCAGCCGGGCCGCCTTGGCGTAGGCCACCTTCCGCTGCTCGATGTCCAGGGTGGAGCGCCCTTCCTCGATGGCCTTGTCCAGCTCCGGGTTCTTCAGTCGGAAGAAGTTCCAGCCCTGGCCACCGTTCTCCTCCGTGGGGATGCTGCTGGAGTGGAAGAGGATGGTCAGGAAGGCGTCCGGATCGATCCCCGGGCCCCAGGTGTCCATGGCGATGTCGAAGTTGCCTCGCTTCAAGGGGCCGCCGGCGTCCCAGCCGCCGAAGAGGGTGGCCGAGGGCACGTTGTTGATGACCAATTCGATGCCCACCTCCTTCAGCTGCTCCTGGATCACCTGCTCGGCCAGCTCCCGCAGCTTGTTTCCGCTAGTGGTGGTGATCTCCAGGGTCATCTTGGCGCCCTCTTTCTCCCGGATGCCGTCACCGTCACTGTCTACCCAGCCGGCCTCTTCCAGCAGGGCTTTGGCCTGGTCCGGGTTGTAAGGGGCGATGGTGATGGTGGGATCCGCTGCCCAGCCCAGGCCGATGGCCGAGGTGGCGATCTTGGACTTGCCGTAGAGCAGCTTGTCCACCAGGACGGTCCGGTCGATGGCCAGGCTGATGGCCTCCCGCACCCGCCGGTCCCCCAGGATTGGATGGGGGATGTCCGGGTCCGCCGGGTCGCCTCGGGCGGCCAGGTTCAGCCCCAGATACTCCACATTGGGTGACGGTGTGGTCCAGAGGGTGATGTCCGACGCCCCGTCGAACTCGGGGATGGACGCCTCGATGAGATCCCAGACCACATCAGCCTCGCCGGTCTTGATCTGGAGGACGCTGGCCTCTCGGCTGGGCGTGATGCGGAAGATGATGCGGTCAACCTTGGGCTTGCCTTCCTGCCAGTAGTTGGGGTTCCTTTCCAAGATGATGCTCTCGCCCGAGGTCCACTCCACCACCTGGAAGGGGCCAGTGCCTATGGGCTTCAGGTTGAAATCCGCTCCGGTCATTTTGGTCGTCCCGCCGAAGCCGTGGTGGGGCAGGACGTAGTCGAAGAGGGTCAGGGCCGGCGCATAGAGCTTGCGGAACTTGATCACCACGGTGTAGTCGTCCGGCGTCTCGATGGACTCGATGTCCTCGTAGCCGGCGGTGCTGACCACCACGTTGTCCGGGTCCATGATGGCTTCCCAGGTGAACTTCACGTCCGCGGAGGTGAAGGGTTCGCCGTCTGCCCAGGTCACCCCCTCGCGTAGCTTGTAGGTGAGGGTGAGCCCGTCCTCGGAGAGGCCCCCGTTGGCGATGGAGGGCACCTCCGCGGCCAGGGCGGGCACGAAGTTCCCCTCCGGGTCGATGTCCAGGAGGGACTCCAGGGCCAGGCTGGAGACCACGTCCACCACGGTCTGGACGGAGATCATGGGGTTCAGGGATTCCGGCTCCTGGTACATGGCGATGACGACGGTGGTCGGTTCCGCCGGTTCAGAAGCGGCCTCCGGCTGGCTGGATGTCGCTTCCCCACTGCCCGGCGCTGGGGCCTGGGGTGCGCTGGCGGGTGCGCAGGCCGCCATGAACAGGACGGCCAGGACGGCAATCAGGATGCTTGGCAAGAAATTTCGCCTCGGCAACATGGTCGTCTCCTCACTCTGGTTGGGTGGGCTGCGATAGGTTGGGTTGTGACGAGTTGGGTTGTAACGAACTGGGCAGTGAATGGCTCTGAGCTGTCAGGCGGCCCTGTCAGCCTCCCTGGGACGGATGCTGGCGGGGCGGGATCTGGGGGGCAGATGCACAAAAACCGGCTGCGTTCGTGCTGCATTCGTGTGGGGGATGAGGTTGGGGCGACTATACTTGAAACGATCCCGGGGCGTCAACAGAGGGCGCGAAACGGAGGAAATCGCAGCAAAAATGGTTGGAAATCGCCAGAAATGGCGCGAGCGCGTCAACTTTTCCGGCCAAGATCCACTGGGTGTAGGATTTCAGAGGGTGATTTCAGAGGGTGCGGAGAAGAGAG
>CAYQEB010000030.1:2420-23582 GCA_964416395.1 uncultured Caldilineaceae bacterium
TGCGGAGAAGAGAGCGGTGGAGAGGGCTGGAAGCCGCTGGGGCGCGGCGAGAAGAGGCCGATGCCCTCCAGTGGAGGTTTTCACCCGGCCTGGCGGAACACCAGCCCCAGCAGGATCAGCGCCATGAGGAAGAGGGCCAGACCGGCCACGGCCCACCAATGCCCCAGGAGCAGCGCGCCCATGCCCAGGACGTAGAGGCCTGTCAGGATGCGCAGTCCGCTGTCGAAGGCGCTCAGCCGCTGCTGAGGACGCCAGTCTTCCCCCCGCAGGCCCAGGCCCAAGAGCATCCCAGCCAGGGCCAGGAGGTTGGCCAGGACGAGGATGTGGCCCCCTCGCAGCCCTGGGGCCGGGACCACCAGGGTCCCGCAGGCGCCGTGCCGGGCCGGCAGGGGCGGGTAGCCGCTCAGGGCCGCGCTCACCATGAGGAAGCGACCGCCGTAGACCCCCTGGGCTGGGTCCACCTCCCAGGTGAGGACCCGGCGCTCCTTCGGCTCCAGGGCCAGCAGGGCTTGCTCTTCCTCCACCAGCAGCACCGAGCCCTGAGCCACCCGGAAGCGCACC
Organism: uncultured Caldilineaceae bacterium; assembly: GCA_964416395.1. Classification (GTDB taxonomy): domain Bacteria; phylum Chloroflexota; class Anaerolineae; order Caldilineales; family Caldilineaceae; genus S144-5. The sequence goes on from CAYQEB010000030.1 coordinate 2,982, forward strand.
CGGCGGCGGATGGGCCGCTCCACCGGGTTGGTCACTGTGAGCTGCACCCGGGCCATCTCCTGGGGCGTCACCAGCAGGGGGCAGCGCAGGCTCGTCAGCCGCTCGCCTACCGTTTCCGGGTCGAAGAGCCGGGCCTCCAGGTTGGCCCAGACGATGCCGCCCATGAGGGCCACGCCGATGCCCAGGCCGACCAGGTAGAGCAGAAGGCCCAGGATCCGTTGGCCGGTGGTGCGTTCCTTCACTGCCATCGCCATGATGGACGTCCTCGTCCTGCCTCGTCCTGCCATCGATGGGGCTTCCTCGGGCTCCCTGGCCCTCTGCCCGAGGAAGTCTCGGGGGAATTAGCACAGAAAAAAGGGAGACGCCTTGCCCGGCTCTCCCTTTCCAGCGGATCTGTCCCGGGGCGTCACCGTCCTGGCGGGAAGATCTCCAGCTTGTCTCCAGGCTTGATGGGCGTCGAGGGGCCGCCGATGTAGCTGATGTCCTTGCCGTTGAGGAGCACTCGCCACATAGGCTTGACCCGGTAGACCTTCTCGGGCTCGAACCAGGGCGTGCCAGTGGCGTCCACCCGCTCCCCCGCCTCCCAGGCCAGCTCAAAGACCTCGTTTCGGGCCTGGGGGAAGTAGTTGAAGAGCTTGCGCAGGGCCATCTCCACCGTGGCGCCCTCGGGCAAGTGGACCCGGATCTCGTCCACGCCCACCACCGTGCGCAGCTTGCCGAAGAAAGCCACCGGCACGGCAAAGTCCCCGCTGTCCAGCTCCCGAGCCGCCTGGTAGCCCAGGCTCATCAGATGCAGGTGCATGCTCAGGACCTTGTTCCACGCGGCCAGGGCCTGGGGAACCACCGGATGGCCCGGCATCTCCTCCGCCAGGAAGCGCGCGAAGGTGGCGTTCACCAGGCTCACCGCGCCGGTGATGTAGACCGGCGGCACGTGGATGCGCCGGGGCCCATGGCCCGCGTGGACTCGCCCGGCATGGAAGAGGTAGTGGGCGAAATCTGTGCTGAAGTCCATGCCCAGGGTGCGGGCCAGCCAGACGGTGAAGAAGCGCCGCCGTTCGGCCAGGTGCTCCGGATCCGCGCCCCGCTCCCAGCCCAGGATGGCCGCGGTCTCCGGGTTCTGGAGCAGGTAGTCGTAGGTGCCCACCACCAGCTCGTAGCCCCGTCGGAAGAGCACGTCCACCGTCTCCACCATGGCGTCCAGGTCCGCCTGGCTGATGCCCAGGAACTCCTTCATGCGCTGCCACTCTTCCTCCGGGCTGGGGTCCAGCCCGGAGAGCTCCCACGTGGCCACTTCCACTGCTTGGACAAAGGTTGCGAAGGGATCCATCTCTCGCCTCCGGGTCTTGTTCTTCCGGATCCCGTCTCTCCAGGGGCTCCGGGGAATCGGTCAGGAAATCGCTCAGGAAATCGGAGAGGCCAGCGTCTCGGCCGCTGAGATCGGGCGCTGACCGGCTGCTGCACAGGCTGCCAGCGGTCTATTCGATTTTACCACATCCTGGGGCAACCGGGGATTTTTGGACGAGCCGGATGTTTGGTGCATGATGGAAGGGCGAACCAGCCGCCGCCGGTTCGCCCTTCCATCACTCTTTCGTCTTCCCCTCAACCCGCCCACGGAGGTGCTCGATGTCTCAACTGACTGTAGCCGTCGCTCAGGTGGCGCCTGCCTATCTGGATCTGGACGCGTCCCTGGCCATCGCCGAACGTTGGATCCAGGAGGCCGGCAGGCAAGGCGTCCGGTTGCTGGTCTTCCCGGAGACCTGGCTGCCCGGCTACCCCTTCTGGCTGGATGTGAGCCCGGAGATGGGCCTCTGGGATCACCCGCCCACCAAAGCGGTCTTCCGCCGCCTCTTCGAGAACAGCGTGGACGTGCCCGGCCCGGTCACGGAACGGCTGGGCCGGGCAGCTCAGAGGGCCGGCCTGAACCTGGTGATGGGGATCAACGAGCGGGACGGCGGCACCCTCTACAACACCATCCTCTACTTTTCCGAACAGGGCCAGCTGTTGGGCAAACACCGCAAGCTCATCCCCACCTACACCGAGCGCCTGATCTGGGGGCGGGGGGACGGCAGCACCCTGACCGTGGTGGACACCCCAGCGGGACGGCTGGGCGGGCTGGTCTGCTGGGAACACTGGATGCCCCTGGCCCGCCAGGCCATGCACGACCAGCAGGAGCTCCTCCACGCGGCCCTGTGGCCCACGGTCAAGGAGATCCTGCTGGTGGCCTCCCGCTCCTACGCCTTCGAAGGGCGCTGTTTCGTGCTGGCCGCGGGGACGGTCCTGAGCCGGAAACACCTGCCCCAGGGGCTGGCCCTCCTGGATCGCCTGGAGGGGGATGGACCCTGGATGCAGGGCGGTTCGGCCATCATCGGGCCGGACGGCGCGCTCATCGCCGGGCCCGTCCAGGGATCAGAGCTGCTGCTCACCGCCCAGATCGACCCTGGCCGGGCCGTGGAGGAGCGCATGGCCCTGGATGTCAGCGGCCACTACGCTCGGCCGGACGTCTTCACCTTGCACGTCAACCGGGGATGAGCTCCCCACCCCGATCGAGGCTACTCGCCCAGGGCCTGCCGCAGGGCCGCGTTGATGGCCGGGACCACCTGGTGCAGGTCCCCGATGATGGCCCAGTTGGCCTTGCTCACAATGGCCGCTTCCGGGTCCGTGTTGATGGCCAGGATGTGCCGGGAGCCTTTGCAGCCCACGTAGTGCTGGATGGCCCCGCTGATGCCGCAGGCGATGTAGATCTCCGGCGCGATGCGGGTCCCCGTCTGACCGATCTGGTCCGTGTGAGGACGCCAGCCCTCGTTGGTCACGGCCCGGGAGCACCCCACCGCGCCCCCCAGCAGCTCCGCCAGCTCCTCCAGGATCTGGAAGCCCTCCGCGCTGCCCACGCCTCGGCCGCCGCCCACCACCACCCGGGCGTCCACCAGGCTCACCTTGTCCCCGGCCGTCTCCTGGCGCTCCACCACCTGCACCCGCAGCTCCCGGTCCGTCAGCGGCGGGGTGACCCGGTTCCAGGCCAGCTCCGGGATCTCCCCGGCCTCCTCCGGGGGGATGGTCTGGGGGGCCACGGTGAAAAGCTTGGGCTGGCCGGCCAGGGTGGCCTCCTCCAGCAGGCTGCCCCCCCAGCGCACGCGCGTGAGCTGCACCGGCTCCCCGGGCTGAACCTCGACGCAGTTGGCGGCCAGGGGTTGATCCAGGCGAGCAGCCACGTGGGCCAGGACCTCGTTGCCTCGATCTGTGCCCGGCCCGGTCACGGCCCAGGGGCTCTCGGTCTGGATCAGGTGGACCAGGCTCTGGGCCCAGGCCTCCGGCGCGTAGTCCCCCAGCGCCGGGTGGGTCACCAGGTGGAGCCGGCTCACCCCGTAACGGGCCAGCTCCGGGCCCAGGGCTTCCCCTTCCTGGCCCACCAGCACGGCCTCCAGGGGCATGCCCTGTGCCTGGGCCAGGCCGCGGGCCAGGGTCAGGGCCTCCAGGGTGGCCTTGTTCAGCTTGCCTCGGTCGTGATCTACCAGCAGAAGAATCATGGTTGCACCAATCCCAGTTGCTTGAGGATCGCCACCACCTGGGGCGCGGCTTCCGGCCCGTGTCCCAGGATCTGGGTCTCCACGCCTTGCTCCTCCGGCACCTTCAGGCGCACCTTGATGGGGCCGCCTGGCCGCATCTCCGGCCGAAGGCGCTGGATGGGCGCCTTCTTGGCCCGCAGCCGACCCCGCAGGGAGGGGTAGCGGGGCAGGTTCAGCCCCTCCTTGACGGTGACCACCCCGGGCAAGGGCAACCGATAGACCTCCCAGCCGCCGGGGATCTCCCGTCGGGCCTCAACCTGCCCTTCCTGGACGGTCAGCCCCTTGATGCCGGCCACGCAGGGGCGGTCCAGGGCCTGGGCCACCCGGATGCCCACCTGGTAGCCGCCGCTGTCCGCGGACTCGTTGCCGAAGAGGATCAGGTCGAAGGGGCCATTGGCCGCCTCTTCTGCCTGGATGGCGGCCACCAGGGCCCGGGCCGTGGCCATGGGATCCCAGTCGCCCCCGTCCGTCTCCAGCAGGATGGCCTGGTCCACGCCCATGGCCAGGGCGTCCCGGAGCTGTTCCGCGGCCTCGGGCGGCCCCAGGGTGAGGACCGTGGAGCTGCCCCCGCGCTCCTCCACCAGGCGGATGGCCTCCTCCACCGCGCACTCCTCGTGGGGGCTGATGGTGAAGCCCAGGAAGCGGGTCTCGATGTCCTGCTGGTCCGGGGTGAGCAGGATCTTGGCGCCGGTGGCCGGCACCCGTTTCACACACACAAGCGTCCGCATCGCGCTGTCCTTTCCGCAGTTCCGCCTGGCTCCGGTTCCCGAGCCGGAGCCAGGGCCTGTTCCCCGATTGGTCTGCTGTTACGCCTTCATGCGCGCGTTGCTGGGATCGAAGAGGGGGCGGTTCCCCGCCACGGCCACCGTCACCGGGTAGTGCTCGCCGAAGTACTCCACCAGCAGCTTCTGCCCTTCCTGGGCGTACTCCGGGGGCAGGTAGCCCATGAGGATGTGCTTGCCCACGGAAGGGCCGGAGCCGGCGCTGGTCACGTAGGAGCGCCGCCCCTCCCGGTCCTCGATGGGCTCCCCTTCCTGGGTGAGGATGGGCGAGTGGCCGATCATGTAGCGCTTCTCCCCGCTGGCGGAGGTGTGATCGTCCACGGTCAGGGTGCAGAGGATGGCCGCGGGGCCCTCTTCCCGAGCTTTCAGGTAGGCCTCCTTGCCGATGAAGTCCTGGGGTTTGACCTTGGGCCGGGCCAGGCCCGCCTCCACCGGGTTGTACTCCCCATCCAGCTCATCGCCGTAGGCCCGGTAGCTCTTCTCCAGCCGGGCCGTGGTCCCGTAGACGCCGATGCCCACCGGAACCAGACCCAGGGGCTGCCCGGCCTCCCACAGGATGTCCCAGAGCCGCTGGCCCAGCTCCATGTCCGCGTAGATTTCCCAGCCCAGCTCGCCCACGTAGGAGATGCGGAAGGCGTGGGCCGGGATGTTGTCGATGGTGATGGGCCGGGCCGTCCCGAAGGGGAAGCCGGCGTTGGAGACGTCGTCCTCGGTGACGGACTGGAGCAGGTCCCGGGCCCGGGGACCCCAGAGGCCCAGGGTGCAGAGGGCCGAGGTCATGTCCTGGAACTGGACCGAGCCGTCCCGGGGCATGTGGGCCAGGAACCAGTCCCGGTCCGGGCCGCCCATGGCCCCGCCGGTGATCACCCGGAAGGCCTGCTCTCCCGTGCGGATGATGGTCAGGTCCGAGCGGAAGCCGCCCTGGGGGGTGAGCAGCGGGGTGTAGACGGCCCGCCCCACAGGCACGTTCATCTGGTTCACCGCCATGCGCTGCATGAAGTCCAGGGCCCCGGGGCCGGTGAAATCGAAGATGGAGAAGGCGGTCAGATCCACCAGGCCCACCCGATCCCGCATGGCCAGGTGCTCCGCGTTGATGATGGGGGACCACCAGCGGGAGTCCCACTCGTTGGGCCGGTCCATGACCCGTTCTCCGTACTCGTCCAGCAGCCCTCGGTTGGACTCGTACCACTGGGGGCGCTCCCAGCCGGCCGTCTCGAAGAAGAAGGCGCCCAGCTCCCGCTCCCGGGCGTGGAAGGGGCTCACCCGCACGTCCCGGGAGGAGGCGTACTGCTCTGCGGGGTGGACGATGCCGTAGGTCTTGTTGTAGAGCTCAGAGCAGCGGGCCCTGATGTGGCTCTTGGTGCGGGCGTGGGGGGCGAAGCGGGTGATGTCCGCGGCGTGGATGTCGATCTCCGAGCCGCCGTGGGTCATGATCTCCGCCAGGGCCCGGGCGAAGCCTGGCGCCTCCTTGATCCAGATGGCCGCGCAGGACCAGAGGCCCTCCACCTCCGTGCGGCCGATGAGGGGGCCGCCGTCGGGGGTCAAGGAAAGGAGGCCGTTGATGGCGTGGCGGATCCCCGCGCCGGGGCTGTTGAGCAGCTCCGGCATGAGCTCCAGGGCCGCCTCCAGCTGGGGGTCGAAATCCTCCTGAGTGAAGGGGAGCTCCGTGGGCGAGAGCTGGGCCTCCTCGATGGACGGGATCTCGTCCGGCTCCATGAAGATGGGGCGGTGGGCGTAGGAGCCGATCTCGATGTCGTTGCCGTTCTGTCGCTCGTACATGAAGACGTCCATGTCCCGCACGATGGGATACTCGATCTCCCCCTGGGTCTCCTGGAAGAGGGGGATGGGCCCCACGTCGATCATCTGGTGGACCATGGGGGTCAGGGGGATGGTGGCGCCGGCCATGCGGGCCAGGCGCGGGCTCCAGACCCCCGCGGCGATGACCACTACATCCGCTTTCAGGTAGCCCCGGTCGGTGCGGATGCCTGTCACCCGGCCTCTCTCCACGTCAATGGCCTGGATCTCCGTGTTGGGGAAGACGGAGAGCACCCCCTTGTCGATGCCGTACTGGCGCATGAGCACCCCGGCCTGGATGGAGTCCACCACCCCTACGTCCGGGCACCAGAAGCCAGCCTTGATGATCTCCGTGTTCACATAGGGGACCAGCTCCTTCACCCGCTCCGGTGTGACCAGCTCTCCCTGTTCTCCCCAGGCCTTGGCCGAGGCCACCCGGCGCTTCAGCTCCTCCACCCGTTCGTCCGTGCGGGCCAGCTCCAGCCCACCGGTCCGCTTGAAGACCCCCAGCTCCTGGTACTGGCGGATGCTGTCCCGGGTGATCTGGGTCATCTCCTTGGAGTGGTCCACGGGGTAGATGAAGTTGGAGGCGTGGCCGGTGGATCCGCCTGGATTGGGCAGGGGGCCTTTGTCCAGCTGGACGATGTCCGTCCAGCCGTTGCGGGCCAGGTGGTAGACCAGGCTGTTGCCCACGATGCCCGCACCGATGACCACTACGTTGGCATGTTCTGGAAACGATGTGCTCACTGTACCCTCCCTGGAAATGTACGCGTGAACGAAAACCAGCGTGTCCACATGGAAAAGTGAATAATGGAGAAAAGTAAGTCGAGAAAAGCAAGTAATGGAAAAGCAGATGCAGATATGGAAGAAGATCGGTAGCTGCCTTGCCTGGGGGCGGGCTTGGCGGATCGGTTCCGTCGGCAGGGGGGCGGGGGTTCTCCAGGATCGATGCGATGGGTGCGGGGGCTTCTGGGTGCGCTGTTTTCCGAAGCTGTTGCAGAAAGCTGTTTCTGAAATTGCACTGATATATCAGGAGGATAACACACCTGCTGGCATGCACGCAAGGAAGGGAGAGGGCCAAGCGCCGTTCAGCGCTGGCGCGCTCGCACGAACCCAAGACGGATGTTCCCGAGACGGACCCGAGGGGATGGCCCTACTTCCGGACCGTCACCGCGCCCAGGGCGACGGAGCTGCGCTGGGGCCAGGGCAGCCAGCCGCTTCGGGCCGGGATGGGCAGACCATCCTGGCTGCGCTCCAGCCTCAGGGTGAGGGTGTACTGGCCAGGGGGCAGCTTTGGGGGCAGAGGAAGGATCCGGCGCTCCTTCACCGGATAGCCTGGCTCCCAGGCCCCGCTGGGGTGGCCAGGACCGCCGATGGGCCCATCCCAGCGGGCGCGGATCTGGCCGGACGCGTCCTGCAGGGCCAGGATGCCCGTGTAGGCGTCCCGGTAGGGGCTGGGCCGGGGCCGCCAGATGAGCTGGACGTGCAGCGCTTCTCCTGGAGACGCGTCCAGGGGGGCAACCTGGGCCTCCAACAGGTCGATGTAGTCGAAGGTGGCTAGGCGCTCCTGGATCTCCGGCAGGGCGGAGGGGAGCTGGACGGTCACCGGACCCAGGCGCCAGCGCTGACCCGCCACGATCCGCCCCGGGTCAGAGCCCGAATCGCTGGGTTCCGGCAGGGGCAGAGGAACGCCGGTGGCCCCGTCGTAGACCACCAGCTCCAGCCAGTAGCGGCCGGGGGGCGTGGCCGCGGGGATGGGCAACGCCAGGGGTTGCCAGCGCTCCTGGCCGGGCTGCCAGGCGGATGTGGGCAGGGCAGGGGCTTCGTCCTGTTGGGCGAAGGGGGCGTCCCCGGCGGTGGCGGCCATGGGCTCCGCGGGGACCAGGCGCAGGCTCATGCGCAGATCCGGCAGGGCGTCCGTTCCGGCCAGGCGCTGCCAGTGGAGCTGGGCGTAGAGGAACGTGCCTGCTGGCGCGTCGGTGGGCGCGACGTGTTCCACCAGGCGCAGGTCTTCCCCGAAGAGGATGTCGTCCGGCGTAGGGGGCGGGGCCAGGGATGGCCGCGCGCGGGTTTCGAAGAGCTGCACCCGGAGGAAATCCCGGCCCGGGTAGGGCTGATCCCAGCGCAGGGACGTCTCCTGGCCCAGCCAACTGCGGATGACGCCCTGGGGGTCGCTCACCGTGTCGTAGAGGCGGTAGTGCCAGAGGCGCGAATGCCTCTCGGCCACTGTGGCCAGGGCCTGGAGGGTCTCGGCTCGCCCCATGGCGTAGAAGTCGCTTTCGGCCAGGCCCCAGCCCAGGGAGGGCGGACCGTCCACGCTGCCTGTGCGCAGGATGGGGAGGAAGGAGGGCCAGCTCAGGGGGAGAGGGGTGGGCGGCAGGCCCGAATTTTTCGCGTAGTCAAGCAGGCGCCCAGACCAGCCTGTGACAGGGGTGGGGGGGAGGGCGCTCTCTGGGCCCACCAGTTCCTCTGGCCAGTAGACGGAGAGGGCGGTGTAGACCCATCCGGCGTTGACCAGGATCGCGTCCCCGGGCCGCCAGCGGGCTGCCAGGTTGGCCACCGCGGTCCGGTGATCGTCGGTTCGGTAGGCCGGATTCTGCCAGAACTCCGCCAGGCTCCACCCGCTGATCAGCAACAGGCCCAGCAAGGCAATTTCGTGTAGCCATCGTGAGCATTGCCCCAAACCCCACACAGCCAGGGCCAAAACCACCACCATCACAGGTGCATAGGTGAAGAGATAGCGCACATGGTAGAGGGGGGTGAGCAGGGCGCTCAAGATCACGATGGCCAGCCCAGGAACGACGAAGACGAGGGTCAAGCTGAGCGCCGGCCAGGGCACGTCCGCCCTCTCGGCTCGCCCGCCCCGGATCAGCGCCAGGAGCAGCAGGCCCCCGCTCAGCAGCGCCCAGGGCCAGAGCTCTCCACCCGGCGGGGTCTGGCCCACCAGAAGCCCGGCCAGGGCCTCCACCAGGACGCTCCCTAGCCCCACTGGGGTGCGCCAGGGGGGCACCGGTGGCTGGGTGATCTGCCGCCAGAAGACGGGCCACCAGGGACTCCACAGGAGCAGCGCCGCCGCCTGGGCCAGGATCCAGGGGCCCAGATTTCGCCCCGGGGCAGTCTGCCTGCTGCCTCGACTCCAGGCCAGCCAGAGGAGCACCAGGGCGTTGATCCCCACGAGAAGGAAGGCGAAATAGTAGAGGGTGTAGAGCCCTGCCCCGGCCGCCAGGGCATAGAGGGCCAGCCAGAGTCGCGCCCGCGTCCCCTCCGTCCCCCACCAGCGGATCACCGCCCAGAGGGCCAGCAGCCCCAGGGCCGCGCCCAGGGTGTACATGCGCACTTCCTGGCTGTACCAGATGTGGAAGGGGTTCACCCCGGCCAGCCAGAGGGCCAACAGCCCCACCTGGGGGTTGAAGAGCTTGCGTCCCAGGACGTAGAGCAGGGGCAGGAGCAGAAGGCCGAAGAAGAGGCTGGGCCAGGCGTAGAGAAACTCCAGGCCGTGGGCCAGGGAGGGGTGGACCAGGGCCTGCCAGGCATGGAGGAGCAGGTAGTAGCCCGGCGGATGGATGTCCCGAGCCGTGTGGGCGATGAGTTCCGGGACCGAGCGCTGGGCCAGGAAGACGCTCACCGTCTCGTCGTACCAGAGGGACTCGCCGCCCAGACGAAAGATCCGCAGGCCGAAACCGACCAGGATCCCCAGGAGCAGGAGCAGTCGATGGCGCGCCGCCTCCTGGGTGGCGCTGCCAGGGAACAGGTTGCTTTCCACTTGTTGGGCATTGGACGGCTTCTCGGCGGCGGTCATGGCACCGGAGATGCTAGCACGGACGCCGCGTCCTTGGCAAAGCCAGGTGCAGCAGGGCAGGAACGGGACCAAGGACGGGGCGAGGGGCGGGCCCCCAGAATTTGGCCAGGGTTTTGAAATGTGGCCACTTGTGGGTAAAATAGACGGCATGTCTACCCTGTCACCTCCCCTGGAGCGCACCAGGACCGAACCGACGCGAGCGGCAACCCGCCAGCTCCTGACCCGCCTGGCCCGAAACGTGGGCGTGCCCGTGGCCGCTCTGGCCGCCCTCTGGCTGCTCTGGAGCTGGAGCGCCATCCCGGTGCAGGTGACGGTGGACGGGGTGACGGAGACCGTGGTCACCCATCGACGCACCCTGGGGCCCCTTCTGGTGGATCTGGGCCTGGAGCTCTCGGAACGGGACCGGCTTTCGTTGCCTCCCACGGCTCGGCTGGAACGAGGCATGGCCATCACCGTCCAGCGGGCTCGGCCGGTTCGGGTGCTGGCGGACGGCCGGGATCTGACGGTGGAGAGCTGGGCCGCCACGGTCCGGGAGCTGCTGGCGGACGCGGGCATCGGGGCGGATCCCTACGACCGCATCCTCCTGGATGGTCAGCGGGTGGCCCTGGACGATCCCCTGCCTCCGCCGGCTGTGGCCCTGGAGCGCCCCACCTACGACCGGGGCTACGCCTGGGAGGCCATGCGCACCGAGCCTCTCCAGCTGCGCATCTACCGGGCCATTCCCATCGTGGTGGACGACGGCAACCTGCCCTTCACCATCCGCACCACGGCCCAGACGGTGGGGGAAGCCCTGCGGGAGGCGGAGATCACCCTCTACCTGGGTGACATCGTCCAGCCCAGCCTGGGCAGCCCGGTGAGCACGGGGCTGCGGGTCTTCATCCAGCGCAGCACGCCCATCAGCCTGGAGGTGGACGGGCGTCTGATCAAGACCCGGACCCAGGGCAAGACGGTGGGCGACGCCCTGACCGAGCTGGGCGTGGGCGTGGCGGGCCTGGATCGGGTCTCTCCGCCCCTGGACGCGCCTCTGTACGAGAACGTGGCCATCCGCATCACCCGGGTGCGGGAAGACATCGAGATCGAGGAGGACATCGTCCCCTTCGAGACGGTCTTCGTGGCCGACGCCAACCTGCTCATCGACACCCAGCAGCTGGTGAACCCCGGTGCGGAGGGCATCACCCGGCGCCGCTACCGGGTCCGCTACGAGGACGGGAAAGAGGTGAGTCGGGTCCTGGAGGACAAGTGGGTGGCCCAGGAGCCGGCCCAGCGGGTCATCGCCTACGGGCAGAAGATCGTGCCCCGCACCTTCGTCACCCCCGACGGCCAGGAGATCACCTACTGGCGCCACATCCGCATGAAGGCCTCCAGCTACAGCGCCAGCACCGCGGGGGTCTCGCCCAGCGCCCCCTGGTACGGCCGCACCCGCACCGGCGCCCGCATGCGCTACGGCATCGTGGCCGTGGACCCGCGCATCATCCCCCTGCGCAGCAAGGTCTACGTCACCGGCTACGGTTTCGGGGACGCGCTGGACACAGGCAACGCCATCCGGGCCCGGCGCATCGACCTGGGCTACGACGACAACAACCTGGTCCTCTGGAACAGCTGGGTGGACGTCTACCTCCTCTGGCCTCCGCCGCCCGCCTACCAGATCACCTGGGTGCTGCCCAACTGGCCGCCCGTGCCCAAGTAGGAACCCCATGACAGAGACCGCCCGGGGTCCCCTGACCCGACGCTCCACCACCCTTCTTCTCGGCTTGATCCTGCTGGCCGGGCTGACCCTCCGCACCTGGAACCTCAACTTCGACCGGGGCATCGGCAGCCACCCGGACGAGCGCAGCACCGCCTGTTTCTACGCGCCCAGCCTGGCCTGGCCCCAGAGCTGGGAGGAGTTCAAGGATCCGCACCGCAGCCCGCTGAACCCTCTGTGGGACCTGCAGCGCCAGGAGCGGCGGGGTTTCACCTACGGCCATTTTCCTCTCTACCTGGGCGTCCTCACCGGGGAGCTCTTGCACAAGCTGGCCCCCCTGGCGGACAAACTGCCCCTGCCCGAGCGGCTGGTCCACCAGATGGAGGTGGCCAACCAGCCCTGTGGCGGCGTAGCCGTGGCCGGACGCCTGCTCATCGCCTTGCTGGACACCTGGACCATCCTGCTCCTCTTCTTCCTGGCCCGGCGCCTCTACGGGACCGGAGCCGGGCTCCTGGCCAGCGCCTTCTACGCCTTCACGGCCCAGGCCATCCAGCTCAGCCATTTCTTCGCCATGGACCCAGCCAGCACCACCTTCACCGTGCTGGCCGTGCTGGGCGGGGTGCGCATGGTCCAGGAACGGCGCTGGCAGGCCACTCTGCTCACCGGCCTGGCCATGGGGTTGGCCATTTCCTCCAAGTTCAGCGCTCTGCCCATTCTGGCCCTGCCTGTGGTGGCCGGGGCTGTGGTCCTCTGGCGGGAGCGCCAACGCCCCTTCCCGGATGCCCGAGTGCAGCTCTGGGCCCTGGCCAGCATCCCCCTGGCCCTGCTCCTGGCCTTCGCCGCCTTCTTCCTCACCAGCCCCTACGCGGTCCTGGACTGGAAGAACTTCGTCCAGGCCACCCTGGTGGAGCAGGGCCAGATGGTGCGGGGCGTGGCGGATTTCCCCTTCACCCGCCAGTACCGGAACACCCTGCCCTACGTCTACTTCATCGAACAGCAGGTGCGCTGGGGACTGGGATGGCCCTTGGGCGTGGCCGCCCTCCTGGGCACGGGCTGGGCCCTGGTTCGTCTGCTCGCCGGCCGGGCCAAAGGAGAGGAGCTCCTGGTCTGGAGCTGGCTCGTCCCCTATTTTGGCCTGACCGGCGCCTTCCTGGCCAAGTTCAACCGCTACATGAGCCCGGTGTTGCCCTTCGCGCTCCTCTTCGCGGCCGGGTTTGTGGTGTGGCTGTGGCGAAGCGGAAGAAGGACAGAGGGCGAAGGAGGGAGGACGGAGGAAGCGCTTGCCCCTCATCTCCCACCCGCCCAATCTCCCAATCTCCAATCTCTGGATCGCCAAACCCCCAATCGTCCCTTCCTCCCCCGCCTCCTCTCGGGGGGCCTGGCCGCCATCGCCTTGAGCGGAGCCATCTTCTGGTCCCTGGCCTACGTGCACGGCGTCTATGGCCAGGAACACACCTGGATCCAGGCCAGCCGCTGGGTTTACCAGAACGCACCCCCGGGCTCGGTGATCCTCTGGGAGCTGTGGGACGATCCCCTGCCCAAGGCCATCCCCGGGGAGCCAGGCATGGACATGGGCAGCGCTGGCCTGCGCCACATCGACTGGAGCCCCTACGAGGAGGACACGCCGGAGAAGTATCGCATCCTGAAGGAGAAGCTGCGGGAGGCGGACTACGTCATCTACAGCTCCAAGCGCATCTACGACAGCGTGGATGAGCTGCCCGAGCGCTACCCCATGACCATCCGCTACTACGATCTCATGTTCCAGGGCAAGCTGGGCTTCGAGCTGGTGGCGGACATCACCGCGGAGCCCCGGCTGCTGGGCTTCCGCTTCCCGGATCAGCAGGCGGACGAGAGCTGGAGCCTCTACGATCACCCTCGGGTGACCATCTTCCGCAAGGTGCGGGACCTGAGCGACGCGGAGTTCGATGCCCTGCTGGGCGGCTCCTGGGAGGGGGCCATCCCCTGGTATCGGGGCAAGGACTCGCCCCTGAGCCCTCTGCTCAACCTCCTGGGCCTGGGCAGCAACCCGGATCAGGGCGGCGGCCTGGTGAACAAACTCATCGCCCTGCTCAGCGGGGAACAGGGGCCCGGCACACCCCCGCCAGGCGAGCGCCGCTCCCTGATGCTGGACCAGCCGGTGGACCAGCTCCCCTTGGTGGACAACTACCGCTGGAACCAGGCCGCCAGCGAGCGTCCCTGGCTGGCCGTGGCCTGGTGGTGGGGAACCCTGACCCTGCTGGGGCTCCTGGTCTGGCCGGTGAGCTTCGCCCTCTTCCCCCGCCTGCGGGATCGGGGCTACTTCCTCAGCCGGACCCTGGGCTGGCTCCTCAGCGGCTGGCTGCTCTGGATCCTGGCCAGCCTGGGCTGGGCCCAGAACACGGTGGTCAACGCCTGGCTGGCCGCCGTCCTGCTGGGCGTCCTGGGGCTGATAGCCCTGGCCTGGCAGGGACCGGCCCTCTGGACGTGGCTGCGGACGCATTGGAAGCTGCTCCTGGTGGGGGAAGGGCTCTTCGCTGGGGCCTACCTCCTCTGGGTGCTGGTGCGCATGGGCAACCCGGACCTGTGGCAGCCCTGGTTCGGCGGGGAGAAGTTCATGGAGTTCGCTTTCCTGAACGGCATCCTGCGCAGCCCCACCTTCCCGCCGGTGGACCCCCACTTCGCCGGGGGCTTCATCAACTACTACTACTTCGGCCTCTACCTGGTGGCCTACCTGGTGAAGCTCACGGGCATCTACGCGGAGGTGGCCTTCAACCTGGCCATCCCCACCATTTTCGCCCTCACGGTGCTCAACGCCTTCGCGGTGGCCTACTCCGCTCTGGGCCAAAATCGCCCGGCCCGTTCCTGGAAGGCCCTGGGGACCCGCCTGCACCCGCCCCCCTCCGCTGTGGACCCCAACGGCGCGGCTCACAGCCCCTTCCAGGAGCCCCGGCTCGCGCCTGCCCTGGACGGCCCCACGGAGGGCAGCGCGGAGAGCCGCCCTGGGGAAACCGAGCGGCAGATGGCTTTCGCCCCGCCCCGGGTGGTGGAGGAGGACCTCCTGGAGATCGACCTGAGCGGCTCGGCCTCGGTCCAGGCCATGCCAGGCCTGGACTTGGGGCCCCAACCGGGTCCGCAGGAGGCGCACCCCTCCCCGGAGGCCGTCGTGGTGGAAGCAGCCCGGCCGGGCCGGAAGCCCGGGCCCCCATCCGAGCCTGCCTGGACCCAGGGGTTGGCGGCCGCCCTTCTGGCCCCCTTCTTCGTGGCCATCCTGGGCAACCTGGACGGCATGGCTCAGGTGGTGCGTCGGCTGGCCCAGAACAGCGACAGCCAGTTCCGCAGCGCCATCCCCCTGCTCCAGTCCCTGGTCCGGGCTGGGGATGGCCTGTGGCTGGTGCTGACCACGGAGCGCCGCCTGCCCCCCTACGATTTCTGGGAGCCCAGCCGGGTGTTGCCGAACACCATCAACGAGTTCCCTTTCTGGAGCTTCCTCTTCGCGGACCTGCACCCCCACCTGATCGGCATCCCCTTCGCGGTGCTCTTCCTGGGGCTGGCCCTGGCCGTCCTGCGGGGCTACGCCACGGACTGGCGACGGGAGTGGCGGCATGCCCTGCTCCTGACCGGGGCCTTCGCCCTGCTCCTGGGCACCCTGGCCAGCATCAACCTCTGGGAGCTGCCCACCTACTTCGGCCTGGGCGTGCTGGCCGTGGCTGTGAGCCAGTACCGGGGTCGGGGGCGCCTGGACTGGCCTCTGCTGGGTGGGTTCGTCCTGCTCTTCCTGGGTGGAGCCTACGCCTTCTTCCTGCCCTTCTTCCGCCACTACGTGAACGTGGGCGCCAGCGGCGTGGGCCTGGTCCGGGAGCCGGATCCCCTGGGGCGCTGGCTGCTCATCTGGGGCTTCTTCCTCTTTGTGCTGGCCAGCTGGCTCCTGGTGGAGGCCCGGCGCCGTCCCCGGCCTGGGGATGCCAGGCCCAACGGCCTGGAGCGCTGGCTCAGCCTGGCCCTGCGCTGCTTCGACCGACTGCCCCGGCTCCTGGGGCTCCAGCGCCGCCTGGTGACCCGACCCAGCCTGGGCTTTCTCCTGGGCATCACCCTGCTCCCCCTCTCCCTGGCCGCGGCCCTGGTTCTGGCCCTGCTGGATCGCTGGGTGCTGGCCCTCTGCCTTCCCCTCCTGACCCTGGCCGGCCTCCTGCTCTGGCGACGGGGGCGCCAGGCGGACGCCGGGGGGCTCTTCACCGCGCTCCTCACGGCCATCGGCTTCGCCATCCTGGCGGGGACCCAGGT
This sequence comes from uncultured Caldilineaceae bacterium, assembly GCA_964416395.1. Taxonomy (GTDB): domain Bacteria; phylum Chloroflexota; class Anaerolineae; order Caldilineales; family Caldilineaceae; genus S144-5. Next base: position 18,864 of record CAYQEB010000030.1, read on the forward strand.
GGTCTTCCTGAAGGACTTCCTCCAGGGCGGGGATTGGTACCGCATGAACACCCTCTTCAAGTTCTTCATGCAGGTCTGGGTGCTCTGGGGCATCGCCGGGGCGGTGGCCCTGGTCCGTCTCTTCCAGGCCCGGGAGGGGAGCAGACCCGGTCTGGGCCAGCGGCTCTGGAACGGGGCTTTCGGCCTGCTCCTGGCGGCCAGCCTGGCCTACCCCCTGCTGGGAACCCCAGCCCGGCTGGATCAGCGCTTCCCTGGCTGGCGACCGGACTTCGGCACCCTGAACGCCCTGGACTTCATGCGCCAGGGGATCTACCGCTGGCCGGACGAGAGCAACCCCATTGAGCTGAGCTACGACTGGCAGGCCATCCAGTGGCTGCTGGAGAACGTGCGGGGCAATCTGGTCATCGCCGAATCGTCCCAGTTGGACTACTACCGGGCGGGGGGCACCCGGGTGGCCAGCCTGACCGGCCTCAGCGGGATCAGCGGCATGCACGAGAGCGAGCAGCGCTACGGGGACGAGGTGGGGGCTCGCAACGCCCTGCTCAACGAGCTCTGGAGCACCCCGGACCTGGCCCGCACCCGCCAGATCCTGGACGAGCTGAACGTGGCCCTGATCTACGTGGGGCAGTTGGAGCGTCACCAGCACCCCCAGGCCGTGGACAAGTTCCAGCGCATGGCCGAGCAGGGCCAGCTCGTCCCCATCTACCGCAACCCGCGGGTGGTCATCTACGCGGCGCCGGGCAAGCTGATCCGAACCCCGGAGGGCTGGTACGCCCCAGCCTCGGCGACCGCGGGGCAGTGATCGCCCCCGGGGATCGTCCCGCGGGGATCCTTTTGCGCGCAGCCATCGTCGCGCTTCACATCTTCGTAATACCTTCCAGGTGTTTTTTCGCTATACTGAGCTTCGCTATGCTGAGCCTCATCCCGCTCCCAGGATAGCGGGCCGGCCCAGCTCGAAGGAAAGACAGGTTCCCTTGCCCAATCTCAAACATCGTCTCATGTCCCGCATCTGGAAGCTGGTGCCTGTCTCCCTGCAATGGCCGGTGCTCTGGGTGGCCAACCCCAAGTTCGTTGTGGGGGTGAACGGCGTCATCCTGAACGACCAGGGACAGTTCCTGCTCCTGAAGCACCGTTTTCACCACGACAAGCCCTGGGGGCTGCCCGGAGGGTGGATCAACCGGGGCGAAGGAGTGGAGGGCGGCCTGGTCCGGGAGGTCTGGGAGGAGACAGGCTACCAGATCCAGGTGGACGCCTTCCTGGGCGAAGAGCACCATCCTCTGGCCCTGGGTTTCTTCCTCCTGGCCCACGTGACCGGCGGGGAAGAGCGCCTGGACGCCAACGAGATCCTGGACGCGGCTTTCTTCCCCCTGGACGACCCAGCCCGCCTGCCTCGGCTGCGCTCGAACCATCGCCGGGCCATCGCCCTGGCCCAGGAAGCCCTCACCTCGCGCTCCAGGCCCTCGAGCCGGTCCTATCCTGTGGGCTGACCCGAAGGGCAGGGGCTTGGCCCGGTCAAATTTGCAGGATTTCCTGGATCTGCTATCCTGGGGCTCTGGGCAGCACCGCCTTTCCATCCCTCCGGCGTGGATCTCGCACCCACCCCGGCCCGTGTCGCGAATCCGACCCCATGCTTCCAATCCTACGGTCCTTCCTGGCCTGGTACGCTGTGATCCAACTGGTTGGCCTGGCAGCCATGCCTCTGGCCTGGCGGATCTTTCCCCGCTTGCCCGACCGAGGCGCAGCCTTCAGCAAACCCCTGGGCGTCCTCCTGCTGGGGTTCATCCTCTGGTGGGGGACGAGCTACGGCCTGCTGCGCAACAGCGTCGGCGGGGCCTGGTTGGCCCTGCTCCTCCTGGCTGGGTTGGGTTGGGGAGTGGGGTGGCGGACGGTGCACACCGCCTTCCAGGAGCGCCGCCTGCCCCTGCGCGGTGGCTGGCGCACCCTCCTGGCTGGGGAAGCCCTCTTTCTCCTGGCCTTCCTGGGCTGGACCCTGGTCCGGGCCTACGACCCGGCCATCAACCACACCGAGCAGCCCATGGACCTCATGTTCATGAGCAGCATCTGGGTCAGCCCCACCTTCCCGCCCCAGGACGCCTGGCTGGCCGGCTACGCGGTGAGCTACTACTACCTGGGATACTGGCTCCTGGTCACCCTGGCCCGGCTGGCCGGGCAACTGCCCCCGGTGGCCTACAACCTGGGCCAGGCCTGTTGGTTCGGCCTGCTCCTGAGCGCCAGCTTCGGCCTGGGCTTCAATCTCCTGGCCGGCGACCCCGCCCGGACCCGGCGCAACCTGCCGCTCTCTGCCTACGCCGGGGGGCTCCTCTCGGCCCTGGCGGTGGGGCTCATGGGCAACCTCCAGGGCATCCTGGAGTGGCTCCACGCCCAGGGGGTGGATGTCAGCGGGCTGGCCCGGCTGGTGGACGTGCGGGGCTTCCCGGAGCAGGCGCCGGTCACCGGCCAGTGGTTCATCGACCGGGGCTGGTGGTGGTGGCGCAGCAGCCGGGTCCTGCGGGACACGGACCTCCTGGGCAACCACATGGAGGTCATCGACGAGTTCCCCTTTTTCAGCTACCTCCTGGGGGACAATCACCCCCACGTCCTGGCCATGCCCTTCGTGCTCCTGGTCCTGGCCATGCTCCTGAACCTCTTCCGGGGGCTGCGAAGTCCGCTCAGCCAGGCCCCCGGCGCTTCGGGCAGCACAGCTCCTCCTGAGGACAAGGGGGCCACCGCCCTGCCCCGCAGGGGCCTGCTCGCCCCTTTGCAGGAGTTGGCCACGCGGGCTCCTGGCGGGATCCTGGGTGCGGGGATCCTGCTCCTGGCCCTGGGCGGCCTGGTCACCATGAACACCTGGGACTTCCCTCCCTACTGGCTGCTCCTGGCCCTGGTGATCCTGGCGGCTGGCATCCGCCGATCCGGCCTGGGCGCCCCCCTCCTCGGCCTGGCCGGGGGGGTGGCTGTGCTGGCCCTCGCGGCCACCCTGGCCGTCTACTTCCCCTATTTTCTCACCGCCCAGAGCCAGGCCGGTGGCTTCCTGCCCAACCTCTTCAACCCCACCCACCTGCCCCAGTTCCTGGTCATGTTTGGCCACTTCCTCCTGGGGATCGGCGTGCTCTTCGGCCTGGCCTGGCAGGAGGCCCGGCCCACCTGGGGACGCCTGGCCGTGGCTGTGGGGCTGAGCCTGGGCCTGCCCTTGGCTTTCCTGGCGGCGACCGCCTTCCTGGCCCTGAACACCGGCCTGGGCCAGGAGGCCTTGACCCGCATGGCCCTGCCTCCGGACATGCCTGGATACGCCCAGGCCATCCTGGGACGCTGGCTGGCCCGCCCCTGGACCTTGCTCCTGGTGGGCCTGCTGGTGGGGCTGGCTGGGGCCCTGGTCTGGCAGCGCCTCCTAGGGCAGGGCGACTCGGAGGCGGGCGGAACCCTGTCCGATGACACCACCTTCGCCCTGCTCCTGGCCGGGCTGGGCCTGCTCTTGGTCTACGCCCCGGAGTTCGTCTATCTGCGGGACTTCTTCGGCACCCGGATGAACACGGTCTTCAAGTTCTACTACCAGGGCTGGCTGCTCCTGGCCCTGAGCAGCAGTTACGCCCTGGTGCTGGGCCTGCGTCAGCTGACCCGGCTGCGCCCAGCCGGCCTGGTCAGCCTGGCGGCCCTCTTGCTAAGCACCGCCACTCTGATCTATCCTGTAGCCAGCATCTACAGCAAGACCGGCGGCTTCGTCAGCCCCGCCCCCACCCTGGATGGCCTGGCCTACGTGGCTCAGGACGAGCGGGCGGCCATGGCCTGGATCCGAGAGAACGTCCCACCTGGCGCCCTGGTGGTGGAGGGCAAAGGCGCCAGCTATCGAGCAGACCGCAGCCGCTTCTCCGCCGCCACCGGCCGCCCCACCCTCCTGGGCTGGGACGGCCACGAGTCCCAGTGGCGGGGCAAGGCCTACAGCCGAATGGCCCAGGGGCGTCCCGAAGCCCTGGAGACTATCTACCGCACCGGCTCCCCGGTGGAGATCGCCGCCACTCTGGAGCGCTGGGGCATCGAGTTCGTCCTGGTGGGGCCGGCGGAACGGACGGACTACGAGCTCACCCCTCAGGACGAGGCCCGCCTGGCCCAGGTGATGACCCTGGCCTTCGAACAGGGGGGCGTGCGCATCTACCAGCGCCGGGGCCCCCTGACACCTTCAACCCTGGCCCAGGGAGAGTAGACACACGGACCCACGATGGCGCCGACAAGCTCTGGAAACCCGCCAATGACCAGTCGCACCACCCCCATGCCCCACCGGCCAGGGACCCTGATCGCTTCCTGGCTTATGTCCAGGCTGACCCTGGAGCGGCTGCTCTACGGCCTGCTCCTCCTGGCGGGGGCCGGGCTGCGCCTGGCCAACCTGGGCGGCCGTCCCCTGACGCCCCTGGAGGCGTCCCAGGCCTGGCCGGCCTGGCTGCGGGCCATGGGGCAGTCCGCGCCCTATCCGCCGGAGCCCATCAGCCCCCTGCTCTTCACGGGCCAGCGCTTCCTCTTCTGGCTGACCGGTGGGGGCAGCGACGCCTGGGCCCGAGCCCTGCCTGCCCTGGCTGGGCTGGGGATGGTTCCCCTGGCCTGGTGGCTGCGCCCCTGGCTGGGGCGGACCGGAGCCCTCTTCCTGGCCCTCTTCCTGGCCCTGGATCCCTGGCTCCTGGCCCTGAGCCGCACCGGGGACAGCGCCGCGCTCAGCCTTTTCCTGGGGCT
>CAYQEB010000030.1:23682-37305 GCA_964416395.1 uncultured Caldilineaceae bacterium
TGCTCCTGCCCGGGCGCAATCCCACCGGCCTGCCTGTGCTGGGCCTGCCCCTGCTCCTGGCCGGGGCCTGGCTGAGTGCGCGGCTCCTGGGGCATGGCCTGGCCTGCCTGAAGAAGCAGGATGCGCAGGAGGACGGTATCCTGGTGGCGGCGGCCCTGGGCGTCCTTCTGGTGACCACGGCCATCTTGACCGCGCTCTTCAGTCAGGGCGCGCTGACCGCCACGTTCAGTCCCCGGGCCCTGGCTCTCTACCTGACCTTGCCTCTGCTCATCGGCTTCTTCGCCTGGTGGACCGGCTGGAGGCTGACCAGCCAGGTGCTCAGCCTCTACCTGCCGGTGATCCTGGTTCTGCTCACCGTGCACAGCGGCTGGAACCTGGGCCTGCGGGGGGACCGGGTGCGGGGCACGGAGCTCTTCGCCCAGTCCACGCCCCGGGACCTGCGTTTCCTGGTGGCGGACGTGGCTCAGCTCAGCGCCATCCGGGCTCGGGATGACCGGGAGATCCCCCTGCAGGTGCAGATGGACGGCCGGCCGGATCCGGTGCTGGGCTGGCATCTGCGCCGCATGCGCAACCTGAGCTGGGTGCGGGTCCCCGCGGTGACGCCCGAGGGCCCGGTCATGCCTCTGGTCATCGCCACGGATCCCCTGCTCTCCGGGGATCTCCTGCCCCCTCGGGCCATCGGCAGCGACTACGCCGTCCGCCGCACCTGGTTGCCCACCGATTTTTCCCGCCTCAGCGAGTTCGTGCGCTGGGCCCTGTACCGTGAAGTGAAGACGCCCATCCCCGTGGAGTCCGTGGTGCTCTGGGCGCAGGAGGAGTAGATCATGCTGGAAGAAGTGGCCCGCAAGGGCGAGATCCAAGAGAGAGAGAGGCGGAGCGAGAGGCTCGGCGATGGCAGCCAGGGCCGGGCGGAGCAGGCCAGCCTGCTTTCGAGCTGGCTGGAGCAGCCCCTGGCCCGGTGGGTGGTCCTGAACTGGGAGACAGCGGCCTGGCTCCTGTTGCTGATCCTGGCCGGGGTCAGCCGCTTCTACGATCTGGGGGCCCGGGCCATGAGCCACGACGAGAGTCTGCACGCCCACTACTCCTATCTCCTCTACAGCCAGGGGCAGTACGAGCACACCCCCATGATGCACGGCCCCTTCCTCTTCCACATGAACGCCTTCATCTATTTCCTCTTCGGGGCCACGGACGCCACCACCCGGCTGGCGCCTGCTCTGGCTGGCCTGGGGGTGGTGGGGATGGCCTGGGCCTTTCGCCGTTACGTGGGCCGCCTGGCCGCTCTGCTGGCCGGCGTCCTCCTGACCATCAGTCCCAGCCTCCTCTTCCACAGCCGCTACATCCGCAACGACATCTACATGGCTTTCTTCGCCATGCTCTGGATCTACGGTGCGTTCCGCTACCTGGAGGAGCGGCGCCGGAAGTGGCTCGTGGTCATGACGTTGGGCATGGCTCTGAGTTTCGTCACCAAGGAGAACGCTTTCATGACCGGGGCCCTCTTCGGGGCCTTCGCGGGGGGGCTGGCTGTCTGGCGCATGGTGACCTACCAGGAGCGGCTGCGGTTCAGCCCTGCCGCGGACCTGGCTGTGCTCATGCTGACCCTGGTCCTCCCCTTCACCGCGCCCTTCGGCTATCTCCTCTTCGGCTGGGAGCCCTTCAACTGGACCAGCATGGCCGGGGTCACCAACCAGGACATCGTGCGTTGGAGCGGCCTGGTGCTGGCCAGCACGGCCCTCAGCCTGGCTGTCGGCTATTTCTGGTTCGGCCGCCGCCCGGCCCGGAAGGAGCAGGAGACCGGCCGGGAGGAGCCCCTCATCTCCCTGAGCGCCTGGGGCTCGTTGATGCTCCTCTTCTGGGCCATCCAGATCGTGCTCTTCACCACCTTCTTCACCAACCCCCTCAACGGCCTGGCCACGGGCATTGTGGGCAGCCTGGGCTACTGGCTGGCCCAGCAGGAGGTGCAGCGGGGCAGCCAGCCCTGGTATTACTACCTGCTCCTGGGCGGCATCTACGAGTTCATGCCCATGATCCTGAGCCTGGCCGGCCTGGGCGCGGTGATCCGCTGGATCGGGGTCAAGGGCTGGGACCCGGTTCCGGTCGGGCAGCAGATCCCCCTGGCCCTGGCTGGGTCACCAACGCTGGACGAGAAGGCCAACGGCCGCCGGGGCCGGGAGAAGGCGGCCAAGGGCAAGCGGGATCGGGAGCTGGACTACCAGCGTCCCATCACTGCCCGGCAGCTGCGGGTCTACTTCGTGGTCTTCCTGGCCTGGTGGACGGTGAGCGCCTGGGTGGCCTACACCTATGCCGGGGAGCGCATGCCCTGGCTCCTGACCCACATGGCCCAACCCATGGCCATCTTCAGCGGATGGTGGCTGGGGCGTTTCCTGAGCGCCCTGGATCGGGAGTCTCTGGGCAAGGCCCGGTCCTACGCCCTGCTCCTGGTGCTGCCGGGTCTGCTCTTCGCCCTCTACCTGCTGGCCACCAGCCGTCCCTTCCAGGGCCGGGAGCTGACCCGCCTGGCCGAGACCATGCGCTGGATCTTCGGCCTGCTGGCTGGGGCCGGCCTCTTCGCTCTGGCCTGGCGCTGGGGCCGGGAGCTTGGGCCTGCCGTCGCTCGACGGCTGATCGTCGCCGGCGGGGTCCTGGTGCTGGCCCTGCTCACGGTTCGGGTGGCCTACATGCTGGCCTACGTGAACTACGACTACGCCACCGAGTACCTGGTCTACGCCCACGCCACCCCGGACATCAAGCGGGCCCTGCGGGAGATCGACAAGATCAGTGAGCGCACCGTGGGCGACCGAGAGATCCGGGTGGCCTACGACAACGACACCTCCTGGCCCTTGACCTGGTACATGCGCCTCTACCCCAACAGCATCTACTACGGGGACAACCCGGACATCGGAGGCGCCATGACCGCGCCGGTGATCCTGGTGGGCAGCGCCAACTACGACAAGGTGGAGCCCTACGTGGCCCGGGACTACGTGGCCCGGAACTACCGGCTCATCTGGTGGCCGGATGAGGGCTACAAAGGCCTCACCTGGGACCGGATCAAGGGCGCGCTGACGGATCCCGAGTGGCGCAGCCGCCTCTGGCAGATCTGGTTCTACCGCCGCCATCCTCACCTGAAGCTCTCCGAGTGGCCCCACCGCCACGAGTTCCGCATGTACGTGAAGCGGGACATCGCCCGGGTGGTCTGGGACCTGAACGTCACCCCCCTGGAGAGCCGAGCGGAACAGATCATCCCGTCGGACTATCGGGAGCTGGAGCTCCCCGCCACGGCCGTCTACAGCGGCGTCTACGACGGCCTGCCCCTGGTCCAACCCCGGGCCGTGGCCGTGGGCCCGGACGGTCGCCGGGTCATCGCGGACACCGGCAACAACCGCATCGTGGTCCTGGACCGGGACGGGAACTTCCTGCTGGCCTTCGGCAGCTTCTGCAAGATGGCCGAGGGAGCCAGCAGCGGCTGCGTGGATCCCGACGGCGGCGGCCCTCTGCAGCTGGGGGACGGCCAGTTCTGGGAGCCCTGGGGCGTGGCCGTGGGCCCGGACGGCCGCATCTACGTGGCCGACACCTGGAACGGCCGCATCCAGCTCTTCGACGCCCAGGGCAACTTCCTGGACAAGTGGGGCTTCTTCGCTGCAGCCAACCTGGACACCCCTGGGGGCGATCCCTTCGCCCTCTTCGGCCCCCGTGGGCTGGCCATGGACCCGGAGGGCAACCTGCTGGTGGCGGACACCGGCAACAAGCGCATCCTCCGCTTCGATCCGGACGGCCGCTACCTGGACCAGGTGGGCGGCGGCGGTTTCATCCTGGGCCGCTTCCAGGAACCCACGGACGTGGCCGTGAACCCGGTCACCGGGGAGGTCTTCGTGGCCGACAGCTGGAACCAGCGCATCCAGAAGCTGAGCCCCTCCCTGGAGCCCCTGGAGGAGTGGCCCGTCCCAGGCTGGGAGAGCCAGGAGATCTTCGACAAGCCCTACCTGGCCGTGGACAGCAACGGCACGGTCTACGCCTCGGATCCCGAGTTCTACCAGATCTACGTCTACAGCGCCGGAGGCAAGCTCCAGGCCGCCTTCGGCCGCTACGGGACAGGGCCGGACCAGTTCGCCAAGCCCAACGGCCTGGCCGTGGATCCCGAGAACGACGCGGTCCTGGTGACGGACGCGGACAACAACCGGGTCATGGCCTTCCCACCCGTGACCGAGTAGCCGACCATGTCCGGGAACATCGCGCCTTCCCCCGTGCCTGCAGCCTACGCTCCGCTGGATCGCCTTCCCTTCCTCCGCCGTCTGGTGGACTACGGGCTGCTCCTGGCGGGGCTGGCTGGGGCCGGCTACGCCAGTTGGACTCTGCACCGGGAATCCATGCGGGACAGCCTGGCAACCTGGCCCTGGTGGCTGCTCCTGGCCGGGGCTTTCCTGGCCGGTAGCGCCCTCCTGCGCATGGAGGCCTGGCTCCCGGACGGGGCGCCTCCAGCTCGTCCTGCGGCCTTCCCCTCGGTGCGTCGCCGAGCCCTGGGCCTGTTCCTCCTGCTCCCCGCCCTCTCCCTGACCGCCTGGGTGGTGGTGCGCCTCTGGCCCGACTACCACCGCTGGCAGGGGACGCCCCTCCCCTGGGCCCTGGCCCTGCTTCTGACCCTGGCTGGGGGCTGGCTCCTGGGCGCGGTGGGTCAACCTGCCAGCCCCTACGGCCCCCAGTTGAGCCGCAGTCCTGGCCCGCCCCCCTCCCTGCCCCGCTGGCTGGAGATAGGCGCCTTCCTGGCCATCCTGGCCCTGGCCGTCTTCCTGCGCCTCCACCGGCTGGACAGCATCCCCGCCGGCATCTACGTGGACGAGACCAACGCCTCCCTGGACGCCCTCTACATCCTGGAAGGGCGGCCCGACTCCCCCTTCGGCACCGGCTGGTACGAGACCCCCAACGGCTACATCTACTACATGGCCGCTCTCTACAAGCTCTTCGGCGCCAGCTACTACACCCTGAAGGCCGCCTCCCTGATCCCGGCCCTCCTCACCATTCCGGCCATCTTTTTCCTGGGGCGGCTCCTCTTCGGTCCGCTGACCGGCCTCTTCGCCATGTTCCTCCTCAGCGTCAGCCGCTGGCATATGACCATGAGCCGCTGGGGATGGAACGAGCTCATGCCGCCCCTCTTCCAGGTGCTGGCCACCTTCTTTCTGGTGCGGGGGCTGCGGGAGCGCCGGGCCCTGGACTACACCCTGGGCGGGCTGCTCACCGGCCTGGTCATCTACACCTACCTGAGCAGCCGCCTGGTGGTGGCCACCCTGGGCCTCTTCGTCCTCGTTTGGCTGCTCACGGACCCGGATGGTCCCTGGACCAGCTGGAAACGCCACTGGCGGGGTCTGGTCCTCTACGGCGCGGCCGCGCTCATCGCGGTGGCCCCCATCGGGGTCACCTACATCACCAACCCCTTCACCTTCGTCAACCGGGCCGCAGAGATCAACATCTTCAACGAGGTGAAGGCCGAGGGCTCCCTGCGTCCTCTGCGAGAGAACATCTGGCGCCATGTCCAGCTCTTCTACCAGAAGGGGGATCCCACCGGCCGCCAGAACCTGCCCGGGGAGCCCCAGACCGATCCGGTGACCGGTCTGCTCCTGGCCGCGGGCCTGGCCTACGGCCTCCTGCGCTGGCGGGATCGACGCCGCAGCCTGCTCTGGATCTGGCTGGTCCTGGCCATGGCCGGGGGCTACCTGAGCGAGCTGCGCATCGACTCGCCCAACTCCTACCGCACCTTGACCGCGGTGCCGGCCGTGGCCCTCTTGGCCGGGGACGTGCTGGACCGGCTCACCCGGGGACTGTTGCACCTGGCCCCGGAAGGGAGCAGCCTGGCCCGCCCTCGCTTCTCCCTGGTCACCGCCGGTGCGCTGGCCGTGGCCCTCCTGGGGCTGGCCGCCCAGTGGGAGATCGACACCTTCTTCAACCGACAGGCCCCTGCCCCCGGCGTCAAGGCCAGCTTCAACCTCATGGAGACCCAGGTGGGCCAGGAGGTGGTCCAAGCCCTGGAGGAAGGGGCCACCGTCTATCTCTCTCACCGTTTCTACAACTTTTCCCCCCTGCGCTTCCTGGTCTACGGGGCTATGCGGGACAAAATGGCAGCCAATCCCCTGGAGGAGCCTCCCTTCCACCTGGCCCGGCCGGAGGTGGATCTGCCCGTCCCAGCCACCGGTGGGGACGCCCTCTTCCTGCTGGACACCTACTACCAGGCCGTCACCCCGTGGATACGCCATTTCTACCCCAACGCCCGGGTGGAAGTGGTGGAAAGCTTCGACGGCGCACCCCTCTACCTGCGGGTGCGGGTCTCGGAGGCGGAGCTGCGGGCCATCCAGGGGCTGGAGATGCAGGTGCGCACCCAGGACGGTCAGGGGCAACGGGTGGTGGCCCAGATCGAACGCCCGGCGGAGGCTGGGGTCCAGGAGGTGATCTGGCAGGGCGGGCTGCGGGTGGAGCGGAGCGGCGTCTACGATCTGCGCCTGCTCCAGCCTCTGGGGAACAGCCCCCTCCCGGTGGAGGGCGCCCAGATCTGGGTGGACGAGGCGCTCTGGACCGGGTCGCGCTTCCTGGGACGGGGCCTGCACGAGCTGCGCGTCCAGGCCGAGGGTCCCCTGCCCCAGCCCGGGATCCGGCTTTTCTGGCAACCCCCCGAGGACGCGTTCCAGCCCGTGCCCGCCGCTGCCTTCTTCCAGGTCGAGCCGCCGGAACAGGGGCTGTTGGGCGTCTATTTCCGGGGCGAGAATTGGTCCGGGGAGCCGGTTTTCAGCCAGGTCACCCCTTTCCTGCTCCTGGCCTGGCCCCCGGACGAACCCTTCCTCCATCCCTTCAGCGCCCGCTTCCAGGGGCTGCTGCGCATCGACGAGCCTGGCCGCTACCACTTCCGCATCGACGCGGACGACGGCGCTCGCCTGACCCTGGACGGCCAGATCCTGGGCGAGGGGCTGGTTCCGGACCAGCCCAACCAGATCCAGGTGGACGTGGAGCTGGCAGCCGGCGAGCATCCCCTGGTCATCGACTACTTCCAGCGGGGCGGGGGCAGCGCCCTGGAGTTCTTCTGGCGTCCGCCCGGCCGGGCGGAGAGCCCCGTCCCCCCGGACGCGCTCATCCCGCTGCGCCCTCTCACGGAGTGACCTCGCCCATGCGCGCCCTGCTCCTGACCGGCATCCTGGCTCTGCTCTTCGCCGCCTGGCCTCCCCTGCCGCTCCTGGCCCAGCCCCCGGATCCCCAGGGAGCGGCTCCCGGCTCCCGTCTCTTCCTGCCCCTGGTCCAGGCCGCCTCGGGCCAAGAGCAGGAGGCCCCGCCTCGCCGTTACACCGTCCAGCCTGGGGACACTCTGCTCACCGCCGCGGTGGAGCTGGGCATGGACCTGGCCCAGATGGCCTGCCTCATCCGTCCGGACTTCACCTGGGACCAGCCCCTGGTCATCGGGGACGCCCTGGAGATGCCGGACTATCCTTTCGCCTGCCACCGGGTGGCGCCAGGGGAAGATCTGGACCAGATCGCCGCCCGGTACGGGGTGACGGCCCAGGCCATCCGAGCCGAGCCCTGGAACCGGTTGGACCAGCTGGCAGGGAAGCCCATTCCCGGTCGGCATCTGCGGGTGCCCTTGGCCCCCCTGCCCGAGAGCCGGAGCGTGCGCCTGGTCAGCACCGGCTGGAGCCCCGATGCGGTGGGCGGGGCGGCTCCCGGCCCCCAGGCCGCGCTTCCACCGGACTGGCCCTTCGGCAGCGGTCGGTTCGCCTGGCCCGTCACCGGCTGGCTGACTCAAGGCTACCACGCGGACCACCGGGCCATCGACGTGGCCGCGCCCCTGGGCGCGCCGGTCACTGCGGCGGACCGAGGCGTGGTGGTGCGGGCCGGCTGGAGCGACATCGGCTACGGCCTCTTCGTGGTCATCGACCACAACATCGACTACCTGACCCTCTACGCCCACCTGAGCCAGGTCACCGTCCAGGAAGGGGAGGTGGTGGCCCAGGGGCAGCTCATCGGCCGGGTGGGCTCCACCGGCAACAGCACCGGCCCTCACCTCCACTTCGAGCTTCGGGATTTCGGCGCGCTGGTGGATCCCCTGGGCCTGCTGCCTCGCTGACCACCCCGCACTCCGTTTTCCCACTTTCGACAAAACACCATCTCTTGACAAACCTGTGCTTCCGCAATATACTAACCATAGTTAGTATATACTCTCACGCCACCGGAGACCCACCGGAGACACCGTTGAGCATCAAACACGCCCTGCTGGCCCTGCTGCACCAGGAACCGGGCTACGGCTACGAACTGAAGAAACGTTTCCAGGAGAGCCTGGGCCCCATCTGGCCCCTGCGGGAGGCTCAGGTCTACAACAACCTGCGCATCCTGGAGCGGGCGGGGTTGGTGACCCTGGAGGCCCGGGTGCCCCAGGAGAGGCGGCCGGACCGCAAGGAGTACCGCCTCACCCCGGCCGGGCAGGCGGAGCTGGAGAGCTGGCTGGCCACACCGGTGAACAGCCGACGCCGCCTGAAGGACGACTTCTACCTCAAGGTGACGGTCCTGGCGGACGTGCTGGACCAGCCGGAGCGCCTGCGGGATCTCCTCTGGCAACAGCGGGACGCCTACCTGCAGCAGTTGCGAGAGCTGGAGCAGGCCCTGGCCCAGGCCGAGGCGGACGAGGATCCAGTCGTCGCCGCCCTGCTGGACGGGGCCATCCTGCACACGGAGGCGGACCTGGCCTGGCTGGACCGGTGCGAGGAACGGCTTCTGGCCGGGGAGGCCGCGGGGCAGGCGGTGGAAGACGGGGGCGCGCCATGACCCGCCCAGCCCCTCGGTCCCGCTTCGGGCCCTTGCTCACCCTGCACCTGCGAGGAGCCCTGGGTCAGGAGCGCCCCCTGGCCCTCCTGGTGATCGGCGGCCTGACCCCGGGCGTGGCTGTGCTCACCGCCTGGCTCAACCTGGCCTGGTCCCTGGGGCGCGTTCCCCCGACCCCAGGGACCCAGCCCGGGTGGCTCCTGCCGGGGCCCCTGCTCACGGCCCTGGGCCTGGAAGGGGTGCTGGTGGGGGCCGGCCTGGTCTCCCTACTCATAGGCTGCCTGGGCCTGGCCAACGTCTACACGGCCAGCGTGGAGCGCCGCATGGGGGAGCTGGCCCTTTGGCAGGCCCTGGGGCTGAGGAGATCTCGGGTCCTGGCTCTGCTCCTGGCGGAGACGGGGGTGGCTGGGCTGGCGGGGAGCGGACTGGGGACGGTGCTGGGTCTGCTCCTCTCTCGGCTGACCTGGCCCTCGGCCCAGGCCTTCTTCCACCTGGCCGCTCCCTTCTCTCTCCAGTGGCCGGCCCTGGCCACCGCCTTCCTCACCGGCCTGGTCGCGGTCGGGCTCTTCACTGGGGTGACCACCGTGGCCACCAGCAGAATGGATCCAGCCCAGGCCCTGCGGGGCCGTCTGCCTGCTTCCCTGCTGGACGGGTGGCAGGCCTGGCGCACCTCGGCCACCGGCACCCTCTTCGCGGGGATCCTGGCCCTCCTGGCCGGCGCGCCGCTCCTTTCCCTCGGACAGACGGCCCTGCTCACCGGCCTGGCCCTGGCGCTCAGCGGACTGCTCACCGGGGGTAGCTGGCTCTTGACCCGGCTCTACCATCGGCTGCCCCTGGCCCGGCGCTCCTTCTTCGGCGAGCTGCTGCTTCAAGGGCTGGCTCGCCACCCCCGACACACCGCGGGGCTGACCCTGGCCATGATGGCTGGCTCCTACGGCGCGGGCCTGGCAGCTCTGGCCCTCCTCACCAGCGGACGGCAGGCTCTCTTCGCCGTCTGGGTGGCCCTGGGCGTGCTGGTGGCCGGCGCCAGCCTGGTCCTGACGGCAGCCTACCTGGCCCTGAGCGAGCGCTGCCCGGAGCTGGAGCGGCTCGTGGCTCTGGGCATGCGCCCCAGCCGGGTGCGGCGGCTCCTCCTGGCCGAGTACGCGGTGGTGGCCCTGGGCGGGGGCAGCCTGGGCGCGCTGCTGGCCTTCCTCAACTGGCTTCTCGCCGGGGGCGGTGACTGGCTCCTGGCCCTGATCATCCTGGCCGCAGACCTGCTGGCGGCCCTGCTCTCCGCCTGGGCCGGCCTGGCGCCGATCCTGTGGCGGTTTTCGAAAGCGAGGCGACCATGCTCCACTTCTACCTCTATTCCGTGACATCCATCTCCCTGGTCACCCTCTACGTGGCCACCCTGGTGCTGGTGAAAGGGGTGCTGCGCCTGCTCCTGGGTGTGGAGCCGGACGACGCCAGCCGGGAGGCCGTGGCCAACGGGCTGGGCTTCCTGGTCATCGCCCTGCCCCTCTGGATCGTCCACTGGCGCTGGCTGCGGGGGCAGTTCGCCCGGGCTCAGGGCGGTGGGGTGACCGCCCACCGCTTCTACCTCTTCACCGTGGTCTGCCTGAACGCCCTGGCCATCATGGTGGGGGGCAGCATGGGGGCCAGGGCTCTGGCCAACGCCATCCTGGGGGTGGGTCCGGAAAGCGCCCAGGTCTGGGTGCGGACGGGAGTGGCCTTCACGGCCATGGGCCTCTCCCTCTTCCTGTGGCTGCACCACTGGCGGCCTTTGGTGACGGTGCTGGGGGAGAGGGAGTGGGGTTCCCAGGGGGTGACCAACGCCCTGCGCAGGACGTGAAGGGCGCGCAGGGCGGAAGCGTAGACCGCGAGGAAAAGTGTGCCGTGAGAAAAAGCGTGACGAGAGGGCTGAGACGAGGCATGAAAGGAGGGGAGCCATGCGCGTGATCATCGCGGGAGGCACGGGCCTCATCGGACGGGCCCTGGCCCGCAGCCTGGTGGCGGACGGCCATCAGGTCGCGGTGCTGACCCGGCGACCGGAGCCGCGTCCCGGGGGCCTGCCCGGGGAGGTGGCCCTGGTGGCCTGGGACGGGAGGACGATCCAGGAGTGGGCCCAACAGCTGGAGGGAGCGGATGGGGTGGTCAACCTGGCCGGCGCGGGGCTGGCGGATCAGCGCTGGACGCCGGAGCGCAAGCGGATCATCCGGGAGAGCCGCATCCAGCCTGGCAAGGTCCTGGCCCAGGCTGTGGAGCAGGCCAGCCAACGTCCCAAAGTGTTTGTGCAGGCCTCCGCGGTGGGCTACTACGGCCCCTGCGGAGACGAGGTGGTCACCGAGGAGCATCCGCCCGGGGACGACTTCCTGGCCCGGCTCTGTGTGGAGTGGGAGGCCTCCAGCGCCTCGGTGGAGGCTCTGGGAGTGCGGCGAGCCATCATCCGCACCGGCGTGGTCCTGAGCCGGGAAGGGGGCGCGCTGCCCCGCATGGTCCTGCCTGTGCGCCTCTTCGTGGGCGGCCCTCTGGGCAGTGGCCGCCAGTATCTCCCCTGGATCCACATCGCGGACCACGTGAGGGCGGTCCGTTTCCTGTTGGAGCAGGAGGGGGCCAGCGGGCCCTACAACTTGACCGCTCCCAATCCGGTCACCAACCGGGAGTTCATGCGCCTGCTGGGCAGGGTGCTGGGCCGTCCCGCCTTCCTGCCTGTGCCGGCCCTGGCCCTGCGCATCCTCTTCGGCGAGATGGCCACGGTGCTCCTGGACGGTCAGCGGGCCGTGCCCCAACGGCTCCTGGAGGCGGGGTTCGCTTTCCGCTTTCCCCAGGCCGCGGAGGCCCTGCAGGATCTGCTGGAGCGGCCAGACCGGGAGCCGCACTCCCCATCTTCAGCCAGGGAAGGAGCTTGACATAATGCCCGAAAGTGTTCTGGTGGAAGCCCGCGGCGTGAGCAAGGCCTACCCGACCCAGGCTGGGCCGGTCTCCGCGCTGAGAGAGGTCAATCTGGCGGTGAGGGCTGGGGAGTTGGTGGCCCTGGTGGGCCCCACGGGCAGCGGCAAGACCACCCTGCTCAACCTGTTGGCCGGGCTGGAGACGCCGGATGCCGGGGTGGTGGTCCTGGCTGGGGAGGAGCTGGGAGCCCTCAACGAAGACGGCCGGGCGGATCGCCGGGTCCGGCTGGTGGGGATGGTCTTCCAGCGCTTCAACCTTTTCCCTGGCTTCACCGTGCTGGAGAATGTGGGGCTGCCCTTGCGCCTCATGCCCCGGCCGCCCTTCGACGCCCACCGCCGGGCCCGGGAGCTGCTGGCCCAGTTCGGGCTGGCGGAGCTGGCCGACCGCTACCCGGCGGAACTCTCCCAGGGGCAGCGGCAGCTGGTGGCGGTGGCCCGAGCCCTGGCCGGGGATCCGCCCCTGATCCTGGCGGACGAGCCCACGGCCAACCTGGACAGCCAGGCCGCGCGGGCCATCCTGGCCCGGCTGCGCTCCCTGGCAGCCGACGGAAAGCACGGGGTGCTCCTGGCCACTCACGACGTGCGGGCTGCCAGCCAGGCGGATCGGGTCCTCAGCCTGCGGGATGGGCGCATCGTCAAGGAGACCCGGCTGGAAGCCGGGCGGGACAGCCGGTCCGTGCTGGCGGAGCTGGTGTGAGGAGCAGGCGCTGTGTCAGACAGGCTGTGTCAGACAGTGCGATTGATGCTGCGCTCCTGGCTGAAGCCATCCGGGTAGCGACGGCGGAGCTTCTCCACGTTGTGGCGGGCCGGCTCTGAGAGGCGCCACCCCTTGAGCCAAGCAATGGCGGCCGGGTACCAGAGGCCGTCCCCCATCTCGTCCAGCAGGGCGCGATCGTCCACCAGTGTTTGCTCGGTCGATGTTTGCCCGGGCCCCTGGTCCTTCCCCTGGTCCTCCTGGGCCAGGGGTTTTCGCGTCTCCGTTTCGTTCTGCCGGTCCAGCCGGTCCATCTGGTCTGGCAGAGCGTCCGTCCCGGGGAGACTCTGGGCTTCTGGCCCCCGCAGCTGAGCGGCCAGCTCCAGCATGGCCTGGGCTGCCGTCTCCAGCTGGCGGGCCAGCTCCTGGTCGCTGATGGCGTGGCCATGGCCCACCTGCTTCTTGAGCTTGTTCAGGAACTCCCCGAAGAGGCCCGTCACTCGGGCCGCCTCCTGCAGCCGCTCCTCCTCTGGGGAGCGAGGCGTCACCGAGCGGGCGGCCATGGCGCAGAACTCGCCCACCTCCCCGGCCCAGGCCACGGACCAGATGAGCAGGCGCTTCTCCGGCTCCTCGCGGAACTCCCCGGCGGTGCGGATGGCCAGCTGCTGGTATTCGTCCAATGTCAGGGCGTGTGTCAGGGACGCTTCGTCGCCCATTGTCAGCCTCCATGATGCAAATTCTGCGTGCAAATAGCGCTCAAGAGGGGAGCTCGAACGTCGGGCTCCCCTCTGCTATGGCCTGTTTTCTACGTCCTGTTCTCCGCCAGCCAGGCCGCCAGGGCCTCCCCGGCCCGGGTTCCAGAGAGGAAGGCGCCCTCCAGGCGGGGGATGCTGAAGGCGTCCCCCGCGCAGAAGAGGCCGGGCAGTGACTCGGCCATGAGGAAGGGCTGGGAAACAGGCGCGCGGGCGCTCACCGTCCCCAAAGGCCACCGCTTGAGGCGAGCCTCTCGGATCTGGGCGCTCGGATCCAGGTAGGGCTCCAGCCGAGCTGCCAAAGAGTCCAGGATCTCCATGTCCGGCGCCTCCCACATGCGGCGGCTGTACTCCCCGCTGGCCTGGACGGTGATGATGCGAGCCTGGGGCGAGATGCCCTTCTGCTGGTTGTCGCCGATCCAGGGGATGGCGTCGATGGGGCGCTGCACGGCCCCGGGCG
>CAYQEB010000030.1:37405-40704 GCA_964416395.1 uncultured Caldilineaceae bacterium
CCCGCCAGATCCCAGACCTTGGGGGTGCTCTCGATCCCGGCCAGGGCGGTGCCATCGGCCACCTTGAGCATGTGGTAGGCCGCGCTGCCCAGCATCCGGGGTTTCAGGGGGATGTCCACGTGGAAATAGCGGTGGGTGCGGGTGCATTTGGTGTAGAGGTGCTGATCGTCCATCTGGGTCTCGGGGGCGGTGACGATGGGCTGGCCGTTGAGCCATGCCCCTTGGCCCGCCAGGCCGGTGAAGAGCTCGTTGAGCATGGGGAAATGGACCACGCCCAGCACCGGGCGGCCGTAGCGGAGCAGCCCGATGCTCACGCCCCAAATGAGCAGCCCGCGAGCGTAGTTGGTGGTCCCGTCCAGGGGATCCACCACCCAGGTGTACTCCACGCTGGGATCGTAGGTGGTGGTCTGCTCCTCGCTGAGCACGTTGTGCCCCGGGAGTCGCTCCTGGATGCGGCGGCTGATCAGGGCGTCCGCCTGCTCGTCGGCCTGGGTGACCAGGGTGCCATCCCGTTTGCGCCGGGCCACGCTGTGGTGGAAGATCTCCACCTCCAGCTTGCCTGCTTCCAGGGCCAGGGAGCGAGCGAACTCCAGCCATTCCTGGAGGGTCTCGGTGGACTTGGGCATGCTCATGGGGCCTCCCAGCGGAGGATCCGCGCCTCTTCGTCCCGGATCAAGGCCAGGACCTGGGTCGTCCAACGGTAGAGCCGCTCCCGGATGGCGGCGATGCGCTCCTGGTTGGGGGGAGCGATGGGCGTGCGAGTGGTCTGGCGGCCCACGAAAAGGCCTCGGTTCACCTCCACCATGAGGCCCACGTAGGGGAAACTGCCCGGGGGCAGGGTGCGGCGATAGGCCTGGCTGGCATAGTAGCGAAGGATGTAGCCGCCTCGGAAAGGTTGGTTCAGCTTGACCGTGGCCACCTCCTGGCCGGGGACGGGCTCCAGCAGCTCCATGTCCTGGAAGAGCTCCTGGGCCATCTCGGCGGCGGCTCGGGCCAGCCAGGGCGGGGCGGTCAGGGAGCCGTATTCGGGCACGTATTCCCCGTTGGCGTCGCCGTTGTTGATCACGTCGACGAGAGGGCGGGCCTGGCCCGGGTCCGCGTAGGCCGTGGGACCCTCCTGGGCCATGTTGTGGCAGTCCAGGAAGAGGCGCATCTCCGGGGCGTGCTGGCGGATGAGTCCGTCCAGAGCCCGGTGGTAGGGCCGCCAGTAGCGCTGAAGCAGGGTCTCCTTCATGGCCCGGGAGAGGGGAGTGGTGTAGATGGGGTCACCGTAGCTGGTCTGGGTCTTCACTGGGCCGTCCGGGTTGTCCAGATCGTCGGGTGGCCGGTTGGCATCGATGAAGACCCGGGCGATGGGCATGTTGACCCGCCCCAGGGTGTCCGGTCCGGGCAGATCCGGGTGGGCGAAATCGAACAGATGTTCCACCCAGAGATCGCATTCGTTGTAGATGGTGACCTCGTCGATGGCCAGGATGTCCCGCACCTCCTGGGGCACAGCCAGGCCGCCATGGGGGATGCTCTGGACGACTGGGAGCTTAGTTGACATAATCTCACCGCTTTCCTGGGTGTGGTGGCAGGAGCAGGGTGGCAGGAGCAGGGCGGGGGGCGACTGAGCGCCGGGCGCCGCCTCAGCCGAGCATCACCGGCTCCTCCGGGTAGGCGTACAGGGTGGGGTGCTCGCGCTGGGCCAGGGCCACCACGATGGTGAGGGGGCCCAGCCGTCCCCAGAACATGGTGAAGGCGATGAGCAGGCGGCCCAAGGTGCCCAGCTCGCCGGTGAAGTTCAGGGAGTAGCCGGCGTTGGCGAAGGCGCTGACCGTCTCGAAGGCCACCCGGAAGATCTCCCCCTCGTTGGCCAGGGAGAGGATCAGGGTCACCACGGTCACCAGCAGGGTGCTCACGGTCATGATGGCCACCGCCTTGGCGATGGTCTCGCCGGGCACGGTGCGGCCGAAGGACATGGCCCGGGTGTTGCCTCGGGCCGTGGCGGCCACCGCGATGATCAGGACCCCCACGGTGCTGCTGCTCACGCCACCGGCCATGCTGGCCGGCGCGCCGCCGATGAACATCCAGATCAGGATGATGAGCTGGGTGGCCTCGCTGAGCTGATCCAGGGGGAGGATGGTGAGGCCGGCGGTGCGGGCCGAGACGATGGTGAAGAGGCTCACGGTCACCTGCTCCGGGAAGGAGAGGTGGGAGAGCACGTCCCGGTAGATGGCCCCATCCATGAGCATCATGCTGGTGCCCAGGATGGTGAGAAGGGCGGTGAGGAGCAGGGTGATGCGGGTGTTCAGGCTCAGGGGGCGGGAGCGCCTCAGGTTGCGCACCAGGTCGTAGAGGACCGGGATGCCGAAGCCGCCCAGGAGGATGAGCCCTCCCATGACCAGCAGCGTGAACCAGTCCGCGCCGAATCCGAAGAGCACGCCCCGGTCCGTGCCGGAGAAAAGATCGAAACCGGCGTTGCAGAAGCTGCTGATGGCGTGGAAGATGGCGTACCAGAGGGCCTCGCCGTCGGGCATGACCGTGCGCCAGCGCAGCCAGAGGAGCAGGGCGCCGATGGCCTCCAGGGTCAACGTGACGCCCAGGACGTAGAGGGCCAGGTCCAGAGCGCCGCTGACGTAGCCCGTGCCCATGGTCTGCTGGACGATGAAGCGCTCCTCCATGCCCACCCGGCGGCCGATCAGCCGGAAGAGGAGCACGCTGAAGGCGATGAAGCCCACGCCGCCCACCTGGAGCAGGAGCAGGATGACGATCTGGCCGAAGCGGGAGAAGTCGTTGGCCGTGTTCAGCACCACCAGCCCGGTCACCGTGGTGGCGCTGGTGGCCGTGAAGAGGGCCTCCACCCAGGAGATGGGCTGGCCCGTCGCGGAGGCCCAGGGCAGCTTCAGGAGCAGGGTGCCCACGGCCACGATGAGGGCGAACCCAATGATGAGCACCTGGGAGGTGGAGAGGGAGCGGAGGAATCCCCGGGAGTGGAGGTGGGAGACGTCCTCGTCCAGGCCGTCATCCAGGCCATCGTCGTCGCCGTTCACCAGGCCGGGCTTCCCTGGAGGAAGAGCCCCAAGGGGATGACCGGAAGGCTGGCCACGGCCCAGCTTGATCACGGTCAGGTAGGGCTGGTCGTTCTGGGACGAGTCGGGAGTGCTGTCAGGCGGCCGGTTCACGGGAGCAGGTTTCGGACGTGGTGGAAGGGACGGGTCACGGTTGGGCAAGCCCCGGGAGAAGCAGCGGCGAGCCGAGACGCAAGTCGAGGTCGGTGCTGCTTCGGTGCGGGCATCGGTGCAGACCAGCGAAGGCCG
>CAYQEB010000030.1:40804-44157 GCA_964416395.1 uncultured Caldilineaceae bacterium
CTCCATCGGAGGAGCCTGCAGGTAAAGAGCCGCACCCAGACTGCGCCAGCCCAGGATTGCCCCAGTTCAATTTGGCGTTTTCCCGTCCTTTGCAGTAGGCTATACGGCGATGTCCAGCCGGCGTCCGACCGCACCCACCAGGCGACCACACACCCACCAGGAAAGCAGAATCGGGACCATGCAAGTTTTCATCGTGCGCCACGCGGAATCAGCCAACAACTACCTGGCCGAGCAGATCTACAAGGAGACCCAGTCCTACGAGGGCTTTCGCCAGCGCCGGGCCGCGGACCCACCCCTGACCCAGCGCGGCGAGGAGCAGGCGGCCGTCCTGGCCGACTACCTGAGCAGCCATCCACCCAAGATCCAGCCCATCCGGCTCCCCGACGACCTGGCCCAGCACCCCATCACCGAGATCGTCACCAGCCCCATGCGCCGGGCCTTGCAGACCACCGCCCCGGTGAGCGCGGCCCTGGGCATCCCGGCCCAGATCTGGGTGGACATCCACGAGCACGGCGGCATGTTCGACAACAGCGGCCCAGGCGGTCAGCTCGTCCCCCACACCGGGCTCACCCGCTCCCAGATCCAGGAGCTGCTCCCCGGCGCCATCCTGCCCCCCGAGGTGACCGAGGAGGGCTGGTGGTTCCAGGATGGGGAAGAGGACATGGCTGGCTGCTTCGCCCGGGCCTTCCGAGTGGCCGACAGGCTATACGAAATGGCCCGGGAGGAGGCGAAGGGCAGGGAAGCGGGCCAGGAAGAGCGAAGTCTGCTCATGGTCACCCACGGCACCTTCCTGAACGCCCTGTTCAAGGCCCTTTTCCGCAACGCGCCGGGGAATCACTTCTTCGTCAACCACTTCAATACGGGGATCTCCCAGCTGTCTTTCACGCCGGAAGAGTTTATGATCGTGAGGTACATCAACCGCGTGGATCACCTGCCTCGACATCTGGTCTCGTGACCGGTCGCGTGATTCCGCCCTCCAGGCCGCCTGGCGGCGCCTGTTCCGGCATTCGTTCCCGAAAGGCATCCCATGACCCCCACATCTCCAATCCAGTCCACCTCGATCCAGCCCATGATCCAGCCTGCAGCCCAACTTCAGCAAGCCCAAATTCGCACCGTGCAGGGGAAGCCCCTGCTCCTGGCCAGTGACCTGGAGGGAGTGCTCATCCCGGAGATCTGGATCGCGGTGGCCGAGAAGACAGGCATCCCGGAGCTGCGCTTGACCACCCGGGACATCGCCGACTACGATCAGCTCATGCAGATGCGCCTGGACATCCTGCGGCAGCGGGGCCTGGGCCTGGCGGACATCCAGGCCGTCATCGCCACCGTGGAGCCTCTGCCCGGCGCCCTGAGGTTCCTCTCCTGGCTGCGCCAGCAGGGCCAGCTGATCATTCTCTCCGACACTTTCTACGAGTTCGTCACCCCCCTGCTGGAAGAGCTGGGCCACCCCACCGTCTTCTGCCATTCCCTCCAGGTGGCTCCGGATGGCGCCATCCAGGGCTACCGCCTGCGCCTGGAGCAGGGCAAGCGCCGAGCAGTTCGGGCCTTCCAGGAGCTGGGCTTCTTCACCGTGGCCGTGGGCGATTCCTACAACGACACCGCCATGCTGGCCCAGGCCCACCTGGGGATCCTCTTCCGTCCACCGACCAACGTGCAGGAGGAGTTCCCCCATTTCCCCGTGGTCCAGGACTACGCACAGCTCCAGGAAGCTCTGGAGGATCTCTGGGTTTCTCAGCCCGTCGGCGACTGACCCCGCGACAGACACAGCCCCCTCCCCCAGCCCGGGCCCTTCTCGCGGACCCGGGCTGTTTCGCGCTGATTCCCCCCGCGGGTTAACCCCCTTTAATCCCCAACCTCTAGCGCCGTTACGCGACCCCTTCACTCCCTCCACCTCGGGAACGGGAAAATTTCCCCGCCCCAGGCCTTGATTCTAGGTTTTCCATATGTTACCGTACTTTCTGTCTGCCCCCCTCCCCCGGAGCGGATGTCGGAGCCGATGTCGTTTTTCGGCCAAACCAAACCAACCACCTTGCGTTATGTCAAGTTAATTGGAGGCAACCTCATGCATTTTCGGATCTGGAGTCCACGTCGCACCACCGGTAGCCGCACCACCGGTAGCCGCCTGCCACTCTACCCAACCCTGCTCATGGCCCTGTTCGTGGCCTCGGCCATCCTGCTGGCCGGCTGCCAGACGCCGCCCCCCCAGGCCCAAGGCCAACCCCAGGCGGGAGAGACGAAAGGGGAAACGGAGGAGCCTGCCAAGCTGGTCATCTACTCGGGCCGCAATGAGAACCTGGTGGGCCCCCTCATCCAGCAGTTCCAGGAGGAGAGCGGCATCCAGGTGGAGGTGCGCTACGGCGGCACCGCGGAGCTGGCCGCCACCATCCTGGAGGAGGGGAAGAACTCCCCCGCGGATGTCTTCTACGGCCAGGACGCCGGCGCCCTGGGTGCGCTGAACAAGGCGGGCCGATTCGCTCCCCTGCCCCAAGAGATCCTGGAGCGGGTGCCGGAGCGCTTCCGCAGCCGGGACGGCAAGTGGGTGGGCGCCAGCGGCCGGGCCCGGGTCTTCGTCTACAACACCGAGGAGCTGAGCGAGTCGGACCTGCCCGACGACCACTGGGGGCTGACGGATCCTCGCTGGAAGGGCCAGGTGGGCTGGGCCCCCACCAACGGCAGCTTCCAGGCCTTCGTCACCGCCATGCGGGTGCTGGAAGGCGAGGAAAAGGCTCGGGAATGGCTGGAGGCCATGATCGCCAACGACGTCCAGGCCTACCCCAAGAACACCCCCATCGTGGACGCCACGGCCCGGGGCGAGATCCTGGTAGGGCTGGTGAACCACTACTACCTCTACCGCTTCATCGCTGAGGAGGGCGAGTCCTTCCCGGCCCGGAACTACCACCCCCGGGGCGGCGGGCCAGCCGCCATGATCAACGTGGCTGGAGCAGGCATCCTGGACACGGCCCAGCACCCAGAGGCGGCCCGGAAGTTCGTGGCCTTCCTCCTGTCCGAGACGGCTCAGCGCTACGTGGCCGAGACCACCTTCGAGTATCCCCTGGTGGAGGGCGTGCCAGCCCACCCCATGCTCACGCCCTTGGACCAGATCCCTGTGCCGGACCTGGACCTGAACGACCTGGACGACCTTCAGGGCACCCTGGAGCTCCTGCGGGAGGTGGGGGCGCTGGACTGAGGATGGGCCGGGGAGCCAGCCAGGGGCTCCACGGAACGACCCCGGGGCTGGGAAGCCGGGCGACGTAGCCCCGGAACAGCGACACCTGGCGCCCAGGCGCGCAGACGGTGCGACCTGCTCGAACAGCCTCGGCTGGATTCGGGCAGGTCGCACTGCTGGGGTCAACGCT
>CAYQEB010000031.1:0-7328 GCA_964416395.1 uncultured Caldilineaceae bacterium
AAGCACGATTGATCCGCAAGCACGATTGACCGGAGGCCACACTCGTTCCCGCCCTGGGCCCAAGGGGAGGACGAGCCATGAGACAAGCCACGAGACAAAGGAGTCCGAGCCCATGAACGTACACGGCAAGCACTACCGCACCATCTGGCTGAAGGAAGACGACCCCCGAGTGGTCCAGATCATCGACCAGCGCTGGCTCCCCCACAGGTTCGTGGTGGAGGAGCTCACCAATGTGGAGGAGGTGGCCCGGGCCATCAAAGAGATGCACGTGCGGGGCGCGGGGCTCATCGGCGCCACCGCCGGCTACGGCATGTACCTGGCCGCGCTCCAGGCCCCGCGGGACTCCACGGCCGCCTTCATGGAGGCGCTGGCCGCAGCAGGGGAGCAGCTCAAGGCCACCCGGCCCACCGCGGTGAACCTGGCCTGGGCCGTGGAGCGTCAGCTGGCCGCCATGGAGGCCGCAGGAGACGACCTGGAGGAGCGAATCCAGACCGCCTTCCAGGTGGCCCAGGACATCGCGGACGAGGACGCCGAGGCCTGCCGCCGCATCGGCGAGCACGGGGTGCAGATCATCCAGGAGATCAGCCAGCGCAAGGGCGGCGAGCCGGTGAACATCCTCACCCACTGCAACGCCGGCTGGCTGGCCTTCGTGGACTACGGCTCCGCCACCGCGCCCATCTACGAGGCCCACCGCCGAGGCATCCCGGTCCACGTCTGGGTGGACGAGACCCGGCCCCGGAACCAGGGCGCCCGGCTCACCGCCTGGGAGCTGGGCCAGCACGGGGTGCCCCACACGGTCGTCGCGGACAACGTGGGCGGGCATCTCATGCAGCATGGCCTGGTGGACCTGGTCATCACCGGCACCGACCGCACCACCTACACCGGGGACGTGGCCAACAAGATCGGCACCTACCTGAAGGCCCTGGCCGCCCACGACAACGGCATCCCCTTCTACGTGGCCCTGCCCTCCTCCTCTTTCGACTGGACCATCCGGGACGGTCTGGCGGAGATCCCCATCGAAGAGCGGGGCGAGGAGGAGGTCAAGTACATCCAGGGCCTGCACAACGGCCAGATCGTCCGGGTCCTGCTCACGCCGGAGGAGAGCCCGGCCACCAACTACAGCTTCGACGTGACCCCCCGGCGCTACGTCACCGGGCTGATCACGGAGCGGGGCATCTGCCCGGCCTCCGAGGAGGGGATCCTGGGTCTCTTCCCGGAGAAACGCGCCTAGGGCAGCCCGCCGCGTCACGGTTTCATGCATCACGCACCCCATCTCCACTCCCAGAACCCAGAGGAGCCGCCCATGCCCTTCTACCCGCTCAACGAGACCAACATCCTGGACTACATTCGACAGCGCCCGGCCCTGGCGGATTTCTTCCCAACGGATGCCCCGGTGACCGTCCGGGAGGTGGGCGATGGCAATCTCAACTTCGTCTTCGTCGTGGAGAACCAGGCCGACCCCGGCAACGCCATGGTGATCAAACAGGCCCTGCCCTACCTGCGGGTCCTGGGCGAGTCCTGGCCCCTGACCCAGGAGCGGGCCCGCTACGAGGCCCAGGCCCTCCAGGAGCACAACCGCTACGCGCCGGGGCTGGCGCCGGAGCTCTACGACTTCGACCAGGAGATGTCGACCATCGCCATGGAGCACCTGGGCGTCCACCAGATCATGCGCAAGCCCATGGTGGCCCGGGAGAAGTTCCCCCGCTTCGCGGACCACATCTCCTCCTTCCTGGCCCGCACCCTCTACTTCACCTCGGACCACTACCTCTCCGGCCCGGAGAAGAAGCTGCTCCAGGCCAAGTTCGTCAACGAGGAGCTGCGCAAGCTCCAGGAGAACTTCGTCTACACCAACCCCTACAAGGAATCCGAGGAGAACAACTGGAACCCCTTGGTGGACGACGAGGTGCAGGCCGTGCGCTCGGACCCGGTGCTGAAGCAGGAGATCGCCCAGCTGAAGGACAGCTACATGAACCACGGGGAGGCCCTGATCCACGCGGACCTGCACACCGGCTCCATCATGCTCAACCAGGAGGACACTCGGGTCATCGACCCGGAATTCGCCTTCTTCGGGCCCATGGGGTACGATGTGGGCGCGGTGCTGCAGAACCTGATCCTGAACTACCTCTCCCACTTCGCCCACACCCCGGATCCAGAGGTGCGGGCCGATTACCAGGCCTGGATCCTGGAGACGGTGCGCTCCATCTGGAACCAGTTCGCGGCCAAGTTCGAGCGGCTCTGGGTGGAGAACGCCCGACCGGACAGCGAGCTCATGCCCCTGGACTACTGGGACTTCCCCGGGGGAGAGGAGGCCTTCGCGGCCTACCGCCAGCGTATCCTCCGGCACATCCTGGAGGAGACCGCGGGCCACGGGGGCGTCAAGTTCCTGCGTCGCATGATGGGCGTGGTCAGCGTCTGGGACATCTCCAGCATCCAGGACCCGGCCAAGCGGGCTGTGGCCGAGCGGGCCGCCATCCGCATCGGCAAGCGCTGGATCCTGGAGCGCCGCCGCTTCACCGGCATCGACGACCTGATCCAGGTGGTGCTGGACGAGACCGCGGCGGTGACGGCGTAGGCCGAAGGCAGATCGGGAAAGGTGGACCGGGAAAGGAACAGTGTGGCGCCCGGAAATCGGCTGCTCCGTTGAACGGCGCTCCCCTGGCCAGCGGCTACCGACTTCCGTCTCTTTGAAACGTACAGGCAAATTCGCGAACACAGGGCTCGCGAACAGGCATCTAGAGAACATAAACGAGAACACAAATGAGAACACAAAAAGGAGGCTACACAATGGACTGGGGCATGCAGAATCGACTTTCACGCATCATTCGTCCGGACGGGCGCACCCTCATGCTCGCCGTGGACCACGGCTACTTCATGGGGCCCACCACGGGCCTGGAGGACCTGGGGGCCACGGTGCGGCCCCTGCTCCCCTACGGGGACAGCCTGATGCTCACCCGGGGCGCCCTGCGCTACTACATCTCCCCCCAGATCGACACCCCCATCATCCTGCGGGTCTCCGGCGGCACCAGCATCCTGAGCCAGGAGCTGCTCCACGAGGGGATCACCGTCTCCATGGAGGACGCCATCCGCCTGAACGTGGCCGCGGTGGCCTTCTCCATCATGGTGGGCGCAGACTTCGAGCGGGACACCCTCCTGGGCTTCACCCAGGTGGTGGACGAGGCGGAGCGCTACGGCATCCCCACCCTGGCCGTCACCGCGGTGGGCAAGGCCCTGGTGCGGGACGCCAAGTACCTGAGCCTGGCCACCCGCATCGCCGGGGAGCTGGGCGCCCGCATCGTCAAGACCTACTACTGCGAGAACTTCGAGCGGGTGGCCAGCACCTCCCCGGTGCCTGTGGTCATCGCCGGGGGCAAGAAGGTGCCGGAGAAGGACGCCCTGCAGGTGGCCTACAACGCCATCCAGGCCGGCGCGGCTGGGGTGGACATGGGGCGCAACATCTTCCAGTCCGAGGATCCCGTGGCCATGATCCAGGCCGTGCGCGGCATCGTCCACGACAACCTGACCGCGGCCGAGGCCTACGAGATGTTCCAGGAGCTGAAGGCCCAGAACGCGGCCCAGGCCGTCCCAGCCTGACGATCAGCGCCTGCTCCAGCCATCCCCCAACACGCTGCACCCCAACCGAAAACGACCACGCCTGGCTCCCTGACGGACCGCCGGGACGTGGTCGTTTTCCCATGCCACCCTCGGAGGAAAAACCATGCGGGTTGCCATGTACTACAACAACAACGACGTTCGCCTGGAGGAGCTGCCCAGGCCCAGCATCGGCCCAGGGGAGATGCTCATCCAGGTGATGGCCAGCGGCATCTGCGGCTCGGACGTCATGGAGTGGTATCGCATCAAGAAGGCGCCCCGAGTGCTGGGGCACGAGGTGACAGGCCAGGTGGTGGAGGTGGGCCCGGGCGTGGAGCGCTTCCAGGTGGGGGACCGAGTGGTGGTCACCCATCACGTGCCCTGCAACACCTGCCACTACTGCCTGAACGGCCACCACACCCTCTGCGACACCCTGCACAGCACCAACTTCGACCCCGGCGGCTTCGCGGAGTATCTGCGCATCCCCGCCATCAACGTGGACCGGGGCGCGTTCAAGCTGCCGGACGAGGTCTCCTATGAGGTGGGCAGCTTCGTGGAGCCCCTGGGCTGTGTGGTGCGAGGGCAGCGGGTGGCCGGCATGGCCCCAGGCCAGAGCGTGCTGGTCCTGGGCAGCGGCCTCTCCGGCCTGCTCCACATCCTCCTGGCCCGAGCCCAGGGAGCAGGGCGCATCATGGCCACGGACATCACCCCATACCGGATGGAGGCCGCGGCCCGTTTCG
Organism: uncultured Caldilineaceae bacterium; assembly: GCA_964416395.1. GTDB lineage: Bacteria > Chloroflexota > Anaerolineae > Caldilineales > Caldilineaceae > S144-5. The sequence goes on from CAYQEB010000031.1 coordinate 4,329, forward strand.
GCGCGGACCACGTGGCCGACGCCCGGAGCGACGTGCCCGCCTGGGTGCGGGAGGTCAACGGCCGAGGCGCGGACCTGGTCATCGTCTGCACTGCGGCCCCCGCCGCCTTCGAACAGGCCCTGGCCGCGGTGGACCGAGGCGGCACAGTCCTGCTCTACGCCCTGCACAGCCCGGAGGTGAACTTCCAGTTCAACCCTCGAGCCTTCATGCTCAACGGCACCACCCTGGTCTCCAGCTACGCCGCCGCCCCCCGGGATCTGGAGCTGGCCCTGGAGCTGCTGCGCTCCCGCCGGGTGGAGGTGGAGGAGCTCATCACCCACCGCCTGCCCCTGGAGAAGACCCAGGAGGGCTTCCAGCTGGTGGCCCAGGCCGGCGAGTCCTTGAAGGTGATCATCGACCCCACCCGCTAGCGGATCCAGGATGGTCCCTGGAGGCATCCTGAAGGTGAACTGGCTGGCGCGAGGGTTTGCTCCAGGGGGAAACAAGCGCTACAATGTGAGGCCAAGGGCGCCGGGACGCTGGCAGTGATTTGCCCGTCCTGGCGCCTGACCGTTTTGGAGTGCAAGAGCGAGAGGAGGGGCAGTGAAAGCACTCGTAGAGCGGATCCGCCGAGAGGGACGCAACCTGGGCCGGGGCATCCTCAAGGTGGATGGATTCATCAACCATCAACTGGACCCGGCCCTGACCACGGCCATGGGCCAGGAGTTCGCCCGGCGCTTCGCCCAGGAAGGGGTCCAGGGCGTCACCAAAGTGGTCACCGCGGAGGTGAGCGGCATTGCGCCAGCCCTGGCCACCGGACAGGCCTTGGGCGTGCCTGTGGTCTATGCCCGCAAGCATCGGCCCATCACCATGCCCGATGGTTTCTACGTGGCCGAAGCGCCCAGCCACACCAAGGGAGGCACAGTCCGGCTCATGATCTCCCCGGAGTACCTCCATCCCACGGACCGGGTGCTCCTCATCGACGACTTCCTGGCCACGGGCAAGACCATCCGAGCCCTGGCCCAGGTCATCGCCCAGTGCGGGGCCACCCTCTGCGGCATCGGCTGCCTGGTGGAGAAATCCTTCGAGGCCGGGCGAGAGCGTCTGGCGGACCTGGGGGTGCCCATCGTCACCCTGGCCATCGTGGAGAGCATGGAAGGGAACGCCATCCAGGTGCGGGAGCCGGAGGCCCAGCCCAGCCCCAGCTGATCCAGCTCGCCCTGCAGCCATCGTGGAGACGCGCAAAGCGGACCGGTTTCAACCTCCGGTCCGCTTTTTCATGGCCCATCCCCGGCCCATCCACAGCCCAGGACGGACTCGCCTCCCTCTGTCAGTAGAGCTCCGGCCGCCGGTCCTGGAAGATGGGGATGTGCTCCCGCACCGCCTCCACATCGGCCAGGTCCATGGTGACGGTGAGGATGGTCTCCGTCTCGCCCCCCTCGATGAGCCGCTCCCCGCTGGGGCCGATCACCGCCGAGGCGCCGAAGAAATGGGCGTCCCCGCTCTTGCCCACCCGGTTGCAGGCGGCCACAAAGCACTGGTTCTCGATAGCCCGGGCCCGGAGCAGGGTGCGCCAGTGCATGCGCCGGGGATAGGGCCACTCCGCGGGGAGGATGATGAGCCGGGCCCCCTCCAGCGCGTACTTGCGGAAGATCTCCGGGAAGCGCAGGTCGTAGCAGATGGCCAGCCCCGTCGGGCCCCAGGGCAGCTCCAGGAGGGTGGTCTTCTCCCCGGGGGTCAGATGACGGTGCTCCTCCATGAGGCGAAAGAGGTGGATCTTGCTGTAAGAGCCCACCAGGAAGCCATCGGGGTTGTAGACGGGCATGGTGTTGTAGATGCGGCCGTTGCGGTGCTCCAGCAGGGAGCCGGTGAGCCAGACCCCGTGGGCCAGAGCCAGGCGGGAGAAGCGCTCGAACCAGTCGGGCAGATCCGGTGACGGGGCCAGGGGAGAGGCCAGCTCCTGGGCCCGCTCCAGGTCGTAGGCCGTGCTCCACAGCTCGGGCAGCACCACCAGATCGCTGCCCCGCCGGGCCGCCTCCGCGATGAGCTCTTCGGCTCGGCGGAAGTTCTCCTCGGGATCGCCCAGGGCGATGTCCATCTGCACCAGTGAGATGGTCAGCTTCGACATGGTCCCTGCCTCCGTTTGGGTGGGTGGTTGGTGTTTCCGTGGTCCGCGCTCACGGCCCTGGCTGGGTCTCCCGGTCTGTCAGCTCCTGGACGCTGGCGCCCGGGGCCGGGCCTGCGTACTGGCCCAAGCGACTGGGGCCGCTCCTTCCCCCGGGCTCCTGGCTGGAACGGCCCAGGCGACGGGTCAGGTTGGGTGCGGTCTGCACAGGCAGCTTGCGCCGGGGCCGGGCCCGAACGGCCCGCCATCCCAGGAGGAGCCCCAGGAGGATGAGCAGCACGGGCCACCATTTCAGCAGGCTGTTGCCCTGGTAGCCCACGGTGAAGAGGAGCACCCCGAAGACGGCCAGCACCGAGCCCGGGATCAGGGCCCACCAGTGACGGCTGCGCCCCCCCAGGAGGTAGACCAGGAAGAAGACGCCCCCCATGCCCACGAAGAGGAGGGCGCCCAGGGTCTCGGGTTGCTCCACCATGCTGCTCAGGGCGATGACGCCGCCCACCACCAGCATGAAACCGCCGGGGATGATGGCCCACCAGTGCTCTCGACGATCCAGGAGGTAGATGTGGGCGAAGGCTAGCGCCTGTCCCAGGAAGAGGAGCGCCGGGGTCAGGCGCTGGTCCAGCTGGGAGAGGGTGGTCAGGTAGACCATCCCGGCCAGGGCCAGGAGGGTCCAGGCGGGGATGAGCCGCCACCAGTTCCGCCGGGCGGAGAGGTAGCTGCCGAAGAAGCCCACCCCGGCCGCGGCCAGGAGACCGGCCAGCGCGTACTGGACCGTGGGCTCGTAGGCGGCGAAGAGGTCCAGGTTGAAGAGCAGGAGGAAGAGCCCGGCCAGCACCAGGGTCACCGCCCAGGCCAGATTGCTCAACCGGTTGTCATTGAAAGCCTGCCGGGCCATG
>CAYQEB010000031.1:7428-18826 GCA_964416395.1 uncultured Caldilineaceae bacterium
CACCGCCCAGGCCAGATTGCTCAACCGGTTGTCATTGAAAGCCTGCCGGGCCATGGTGGGGCTCCTTGAACCCAATTACTTGACGTCCTCGCTGCTTGCCTGCAAAGGAAGTGGGCGGATCCGGATTCGTCCCTCGGTCACACTGACGATGGCGCCCTTCTCCAGCACCCGTGCATGCAACTCGACGATGCGCTGCATATATCGGTTGACGTTGTCAGGACGCATGTTGCGCAAACGAAACACGATAACGCTAGGAAGTTGCGCACCGCTGGCAGCCACCAACTCACTGAAATCCAGATCATGGGTCAGCAGAATCCGCTCCTCCTGGCGGGCTTTGGCCAAAATCCGCGCATCGTCCAGCCGATCCAGGCCTTCTTCGTGAAGATGAATCGCCTCATACCCCAGATCGCGGAGGAAAGCGACTGTCCCAGGGGAGATCCCCATGTCCGCCAAAAATTTCATGCCGCATTGAGCTCCGAGGCGTAGACAGCTTCATCAGCCAGCCAGGCCGCGTAGCGGAGGGCCTGGCGAATATCCTCGGGCTCCAGATAGGGATACGCCTGGAGGATCTCTTCCACACTCATGCCATTGGCAATGAGATTCAAGATCAGGGCAACAGTGATCCGCATTCCTCGGATGCATGCGCGCCCACCCATCACGTTCGGTTCAAACGTGATCCGGTCGAAACCAGGGACAACCGTTTCGCTTTTCGTCATGACTTAGCTCCCGTTGTGCCTAGCCGATCCAGGCATTCATCCCGGCCAGCAGAGCATCCAATCAGCCCACTCCGTCAGATCCGTTTTCTTCCCGAGACGACCCCACCGCCTCGTCCCAGCCCCGCTGACGGCCCTCCCGCCAGTAGATCCACGCCTGCCACAGGAAGACCACTGTCATGATACCCCAGGTGGCCGTTTCCCACCAAGGCGCTGGCCGGTACCCGGTGACGCTGTTCAGGGCCAGCCCCAGGCTGAAGAGGGCCAGGCTCAGGTTCAAGGGGACGAGCATCCGGGGCCGGCTCCAGGTGTCGTTCCACCGCCAGCGCCGGGGACGCCGGTACCAGTCCATGTAGCTGAAGGTGGCGAAGAGCCCGGCCAGGCCCAGGACCCAGAGGGCGTCCACCATCACGTCCAGGAAGCGGATCATGGCTGCCTCTCGCGCAGGGCCCGCCACACCCGTTCCGGCGTGATGGGCAACTCATCGAACCAGACGCCCAGCGCATCGTGGAGGGCGGCCGCGATGGCCGGCGCGGTGGGGATGAAGGGCATCTCGGCCATGCCCCGAGCGCCCAGAGGCCCCTGGGGATCCGGCAGCTCCAGGATCACCGGCACGATCTCCTCCACCACGTCCGCCACCCCGGGAATCAGGTAGGTGCTCAGCCGCTGGGTCACCGCCCGGCCCTCCTCCTGGACGAAGTTCTCCAGCAGGGTCCACCCCACGGACTGGGCCACCGCGCCCTCGATCTGCCCCTCCACCTGCTGGGGGTTGACCGCCTTCCCCACGTCGTTGACGCTGATCAGGCGCTTCACCAGCACGTGCCCCGTCTCCAGATCCACCTCCACATCCGCCACCTGGGCGCAGTAGCCGTAGGTGATGTTGGGGTCGCTGGCCCCGGTCTCCGGGTCGTAGGGGGTGGTGGGCCGGGGATGGAAGACGAACTCGGCTCGAGCCGGGCGCTCCTCGTCCTCCCAGGCCTGCAGGGCCCGCTGGGCCGCTCCCAGAATGGCGTTGCCGGCCATGAAGGTCATGCGGCTGGCCGAGCTGCTGCCGCTGGAGCCGGTCACGTCCGTGTCCTCCACCCGCAACGCCACCTTCTCCACGGGCAGGCCCAGGGCATCCGCCGCGAACTGGGCGAAGACAGTGTGGGCTCCCTGGCCCACGTCCGCGCCCACGCAGCCCACCACCGCCCGTTCCATCTCCGCCCCTCCGTGGATCTCCACCCAGGCGTGGCAGTGCTCTGGGAAGCCCAGGCTGAACCCCACGTTCTTGAAGCTCAGGGCCAGGCCCCGCCCCCGGGCCACCCGTCGCCGAGAAGCGTCCAGGGAGGTGTGGAGGGTCGGTGGGGGGTGGGGCGGACCCTCCGCCGCCCGGCGAGCCGCCTCCTCCAGGACCGCCAGGGCGGTGCAGCCAGGGGGAACCACGCTGCCCGTGGCCAGGATCGAGCCCTCTCGCAGGGCGTTGCGCCGGCGGATCTCCACCGGATCCATGCCCAGGGCCGCGGCCAGCCGGTTCACCTGGCCCTCCGCAGCGAAATGCCCCTGGGGAGCGCCGAAGCCCCGGAAGGCGCCGCTGGGACAGTTGTTGGTGTAGACGGTGCGGGCGTCCACGTGCACGTTGGGGATCTGGTAGGGGCCCAGGCACATGAGGGTGGCGTTGCCCAGGACCTTGGTGCTGGTGTAGGCGTAGGCCCCCGCGTCGCTGGTCACGTCCATCTGGGCGGCGACGATCTTGCCGTCCCGGGTGGCGCCCCACTTGGCCTTGATGACGAAGGGATGGCGTTTGTGGTGGCCCACGATGGACTCCTCCCGGCTCCAGACCGTCTTCACCGGGCGGCCGGTCTTCCAGGCGGCCAGGGCCAGGACGATCTGCACGGACATGTCCTCCCGGCCGCCAAAGGCCCCGCCGATGGCCGGGTAGCGGACCACGATCTGCTCCTCGGGCAGGCCCAGGGCATGGGCGATCTGGGCCCGGTCCTCGTGCATCCACTGGCCGGCCACGATGACCTCGATGCGCCCATCCTCCCGGACGTAGGCTAGGCCGGCCTCGGGTTGCAGGTAGGCGTGCTCCGCGGCCTGGGTGCGGTACTCCGCCTCCACGATCACGTCCGCCTGGGCGAAGGCCGCCTCCACATTCCCCCGGCGCAGGCGATACTCCAGGAGCACGTTGGAGCTCCGGTCCCGCTCCCCGTAGGGGAAGGGAAACTCCTCCGGGTGGAGGAGCGGGGCGTCGGGCTGCATGGCCTGGAAGGGATCCGTGACCAGGGGCAGCTCTTCCCACTCCATCTCCACCAAGCGGGCCGCGGCCTCGGCCTCGGCCTGGGTCTCGGCCACCACCAGGGCCACGTGATCCCCTTCCCAGCGCACAATCTCCGCCTGGGGCGTGCTGCCCGGGCCGCAGAGCACCGGCTGATCGGGCATGATGAGGCCGTATTCGTTCACCGGCACGTCCGCCGCGGTGAAGACGGCGATGACGCCCGGCGCGGCCTGGGCCTTGCTCACATCCAACCGGGTGATCCGGGCGTGGGGCGTCCCGGCGAAGACGATCTTCATCCAGGCCTGGCCCGGCAGGTCGATGTCCCCAGGGTAGGGAGCCAGGCCGGTCACCTTGTCCACCGCATCCACGCGGGGGATGCTGCTTCCCACTGCTCTCATTGGTCTCTCTCCCAGAAGGCGAGAAAAGTGGCTGGAAAATTCAGGGGCGCGCCCCGGTCCCGGCTAGGACTCCTCTTTCGGAACCAGCGTCCCGGCCTGGACCACCGCGTCCAGGATCTTGCGGTAGCCGGTGCAGCGACAGAAATTGCCCGTGAGGGCTTCCTGGGCCTCGGTGCGGCTGGGGTGGGGCCGCTCCTCCAGGAGCTTGGCGCTGCTCATGATGAAGCCGGGTGTGCAGTAGCCGCACTGGACGCCGCCGCTCTCCACGAAGGCCCGCTGCACCGGGTGCAGGCGCTGGGGATCCCCCAACCCCTCCACGGTGACCACCTGGCTGCCCGCGGCGCGCTCCGCGGGGACCAGGCAGGCCATGACGGCCATGTCGTCCAGGAAGACGGTGCAGGCGCCACATTCCCCTTCCGCGCAACCCTCCTTGACGCCGGAAAACCCGGCGGCCCGCAGGCTGTCCAGCAGGGTCATGCCGCCGGGAAGCTGCACCTGCCGTCCGTTGACCGTAGCTGGAAGGCCGGGGATCTCTGAGCTGGGAGCGGTGACCGGGCTCACCGGCCAGCGCCCTTCCGTCCTCCCCCAGAGGGTGACAGGGCGCTCGGGCCAGCCAGCTCGCTCCTGGCCGTCCCGCAGCTGGCGCAACAGCCGGGCGGTCAGGCTCTCCACCATGGCCCGACGGTACTCGGCGGTGGCCCGCAGGTCGTCGATGGGCCGGGCGGCCTCCACGGCCAGGCGGGCCGCCTCCTGGATCACCTCCTCGCTCAGGGGCTTCCCGGCCAGGAAGGCCTCCGCGGCCCGGGCCCGAACGATGGTGGGGGCCACCGCGCCCAGGCTGATGGCGGCCCGGCGCACCAGCTGCCCCCCTTCCGCCAGCGTCAGCACCCCGGCCACGTTGACCAGGCTGATGGCCTGGGCCCGGCGCAGCCCCAGCTTGATGAAGCCGCCCCGGTCCTCCTCCCCCAGCTTGGGGATGGAGATGCGGACCAGGATCTCGTCCGGGGCCAGGTCCACCTGGCGGAAGTCGGTGATGAAGCGGGCGATGGGCAGGGTGCGCTCCCCCCGGGCCGCGCTGGCCAGGGTCACCTGGGCCTCCAGGGCGTAGAGGGGCGGCAGGGAGTCGTTGGCCGGGCTGGCGGTGATGATGTTGCCCGTCACCGTGGCCCGGTTGCGGATCTGGGGCGCGCCCACCTCCCAGCAGGCCCGGGCCAGGGGAAAGGCGTGGGCCGCCATCAGCGGGCTGGCGGCCACCTGGTTGTGGGTGACCAGGGGCCCCAGGTGGATCCAGCCGTCCGTCTCCCGGATCTCCGCCAGGCCCGGAACCCGGGTCAGGTCGATGATGCCCAGCTCCTGGCCGTTCGGGGCTCGGCGGACGCCCCGCTCCAGCTCCAGGAGCAGGTCCGTGCCGCCAGCCATGACCCGGGCCGCCTCGCCGTGCTGGGCCTTCAGGGCCAGGGCTTCGTCCAGGGATGTGGGGGAGAGGTAGAATCGGTACATGGTCGGTCCTCCGGAAGAGGGCGAAAGTCAGGGCGAAGGTCTCGGGGCTGGGCCCAGGCGGATCAGGCCTCCCGCTGGACGGTCCACGTGTGTCGGTAGAAGGGGGCGGCCAGGAGGGCCTGGTGGTACTCGGTCTCGTCCCGGAAGGTGCGCTGGGGCAGGAGGTAGCCCTCCAGGGCCACCTGGAACTGGTCCACGTGGTAGGGCCAGGGCTCGAAGGTGATGCGCTCCTGGTCGTAGCGCATGCGGATCTCCGTGTAGCCGCCCCGGTCGTCCGTGGGGCAGCAGGTGATGGTGCTCTCCGCGGGCCAGGGGATGGAGACCTGCAGGGAGGCCCGATCCCCGAACTGGAGCAGGCGAGTGTTGGCCTCCACGGCCAGGGGCTCCATGGCCCGGCGCAGCTCTGGGATCTGGGCGAAGAGCTCCCGGGTGGTGGTTTGGAGCTCCTGGGACATGGCCACGAACTCCCGGATGATGGCCTGGTCCTCTGGGCTGTACTCCCACAGGTCCAGGGCCAGCTCGTAGAGCAGGGCGGCGTGCCGGGCCACCAGCACCCCCGCGTAGGGGTGCTGGGCCCAGCTCCGCTGTACGCTGCGCTGCCACAGCTGGGCCTTGCCCTGGACGTCCCGGTAGTGGAGGAAGTCCATGGGCACGCCGTCAGGGCGGAGCAGGGGCCTGCGCTCCCACTCGTACCAGCCGTTGTCGTGCTGGCTCACCGCGGTCATCACCAGGTCGTAGGGGGCTGGCGGAGCGAAGTCCGCGTTTCCCCAGTGGCGGACGAACTGCTCCGCCATGAGGGCGTGGGTGGTCTGGAAGACGCAGAGCAGCTGGCCGTCGGGCATCTCGCGGACGATCATGGCGGGTTTCCGTGATGGGGTGGCGGTCATGACAGAGCGGGCATGCCCGGGAGGACATCCCGACTGAATTTTAGAGCAGAAAGGCGGAAAAGGCGAAGCAGGGAGGCGGGGGAACCGTGAAACGCAGCCTGGGGGCCACGTTCCACGCTGTTTCCATGCTCGGTCGTGTCCCCTGGGCTCAGTAGCCGTCGGCGAAGGTGTCGATCATGAGCTTCACATCCCCCAGGGGGTAGAGGATGGGGCAGGTGGCGCCGTTCTCCACGTAGCGCCGCACCTTGGCCTTCACCTCTTCGGGGGTGCCGCTGGCGGTGATCCGGTCCACCAGATCGTCCGGGACCAGGGGCATGGCCTGGCGGATCTGCTCCTGGGTGGCCGGCCAGCCCAGGATGGACTGGATCTTCTCCACCACCTCCGGCTTGACGCCGCTGGCCTTGGCGATGTGGGGCTGCTGGGCCAGGTACTGGGTGAGGAGCTCCCGAGCGCCGTTGAGAGCCGTCTCCCGGTCCTCGTGGACGGAGCAGACCACCAGCTGGGGCCGATCCAGGTCGTCCAGGGTGCGGCCGGCCTTGCGCGCGCCCCGCTCCAGGTGCTCCAGGGCCTGGTGGTTGTACTCCGGCGGCACGCAGTAGTTGAGCACCGCGCCATCGGCGATCTCGCCGGTCAGCTCCATCATCTTGGGGCCGGTGGCGCCGATCATGATGGGCACGTTTCGGGGCTCCTTGCGGCCGTGGACCACGTCCAGCTTGATGTTGTCCACGTGGTGGAACTCGCCGTGGAAGGTGACGGTCTCCATGTTGAGCAGGCGACGCAGCACCTCCACCGTCTCGCGCATGGCCTTCAGGGGCTTGCGCCGCTGGATGCCCACCTGACGAGCCAGAGGGTCCCACCAGGCGCCGATGCCGCAGATGATGCGGTTGGGGGCCAGGTCGTCCAGGGTCAGGAAGGTGGCGGCCAACAGGCCGATGTTCCGGGTCCAGTTGTTGATGACCCCAGAGCCCACCTTGATGCGGTCGGTCACCGCGGCGTAGGCGGCCATGGGCACGATGGCGTCCCGCACCAGCCGGCTCTCTGCCTGCCAGACAGCCTCGAACCCCTTCTCCTCCGCGTACTTGGCGTACTCCATACCTTCCCGGATGGGGTGTTTGTCCTGGAGGTAGAGGGCCACCCGCGTGTACTTGCTGGAAGAATTTTCGGCCATGAAGTGAGACCTCCTTTGGGCTCGTGGAAGCAGAACGGGAGTTGTCAGACAAATGAGGGTGGCCTCATTCTACACTGGAACAAAGCGGAGCGTCAAGGCAGGTTTCGGATACGCTGGGGGGACGTGCTATAATCCGGGCACCACCAGGGACACAGGCATATGAACGACGCGACCTTACGCAACACCCATCGCCTTCTGGAGAGCCGGGACAGGGAAGCGGACTTCTGGAATCTGATCCAGGGGCGCCGCTCCATTCGCCGCTACGACGGCCGCCCTGTCCCCCGGGCCCTCCTGGAGAAGCTGCTCGCTGCGGCCATCTGGGCCCCCTCGGCCCACAACCGTCAGCCCTGGCGTTTCTGCGTGGTGATCAACCCGGACATGAAAGCCGCCCTCAGCCTGCGCATGGCCGCCCGTTGGCGCCAGGACATGGCCCGGGATGGGGTGGACCCGGAGCTCATCGAGCGGCGCATCGCCATCAGCCACACCCGCATCACCACGGCCGGCGCCCTGGTGGTGGCCTCCCTCACCATGGAGGACATGGACCACTACGCGGACCCAGAACGCGCCCACGCCGAGTGGACCATGGCCGTCCAGAGCACGGCCCTGGCCTGCCAGAACCTGCTCCTGGCCGCCCACCACTACGGGCTGGGTGGCTGCTGGATGTGCGCTCCCCTCTTTGTCCCGGAACTGGTGCGGGAGGTGCTCAGCCTGCCCGACGACTGGCAGCCCCAGGCGCTGATCACCCTGGGCTACCCGGCGGAGAGCCGAGAGCAGACCCGAGAGCCCCTGGAGAACCGGGTGGTCTGGCGCTGACCGAGGAGCGACGGCGGAGGATCAGGGCCGCAGACGGAGCGGGCTGCGGCAGAACGAGCGAGGAGTGAGGATGGACCATTCCAGGACGGATGCCCCCCACGTGGTGGCCCTGGCCGGCGGCGTCGGCGGAGCCAAACTGGCCACAGGCCTCCAGGCCGCGCTGCCCCCGGGCCGGCTGACCGTCATCGTCAACACCGGGGACGACTTCGAGCACTGGGGCCTGCGCATCTGCCCGGACATCGACACGGTCATCTACAACCTGGCCGGGATCCACAACCCAGAGACGGGCTGGGGACGGGCGGACGAGAGCTTCACGGTGCTGAACGAGATGGAGAAACTGGGGGGCGAGGTCTGGTTCCGCATCGGGGACAAGGATCTGGCCACCCACCTGCGCCGCACGGAGTGGCTGCGCCAGGGCCTGCCCTTGACGGAGATCACCTCTCGGCTGCGGCGCATGTGGGGCATCCCCTCCCAGGTGCTGCCCATGAGCGACGACCCGGTCCACACCCTGGTCCACACGGACGAGGGGGACCTGCCCTTCCAGCACTACTTCGTGCGCCGCCAGTGCGAGCCCATCCTGGTGGACCTGACTTTCGTGGGCGCGGAGAAGGCCCGGATCCCCCCAGGCGTGGCGGAGGCCCTGGCCCAGGCCGACCTCATCGTCCTCTGCCCCAGCAACCCCTACCTGAGCATCGACCCCATCCTGAGCGTGGCGGACATGCGCCAGCGCCTGCGAGATCTGCCTGCGCCCAAGCTGGCCGTCACCCCCATCGTGGCCGGACAGGCCCTGAAAGGCCCCGCGGCCAAGATGATGCGGGAGCTGGGCGAGATGAGCAGCCCCCTGACTGTGGTGGACCACTACGGGGACATCCTGGACGGCTTCGTCCTGGACCAGCGGGACGCGGCCCTGGAGAAAGCGGTGGTGCTGCCCACCCTGGTCACCGACACCATCATGACGGACATGGCCTCCAAGGAGCGGCTGGCCCGAGAGATCCTGGCCTTCGCCCGCACCCTGGCCGAGGAACGCTCCGGGCTGCCGTCGGACCTGGGCGAGGCGTCGTGAGGGAGGCCCCGGGCATGGAGCTCTGGCTGATCGTGCCGGTGAAACCCTTCCACCAGGGCAAGAGCCGCCTGGCCGCCGCCCTCTCCGCCCGGGATCGAGCCCAGCTCAGCCGCCAGCTCCTGGAACACGTCCTCCAGGTGGCGAGCCGGGTGGAGGAGCTGGCCGGCGTGGTGGTGGTCAGCCGGGATGCCCAGGCCCTGGCCCAGGCCCGGAAGTTCGCCCAGGCCCAGGTGCTCCACGAGGACCGGGCTATCCGCGAGGAGTGGGGCCATGCCCAGGACGGGCCAGGAGAGCCAGGCTTGAACCAGGCCCTGACCCAGGCCCAGGCGTTCGCCCAGGCCCAAGGAGCCGACGCCGTCCTGGTCCTCCCCGCGGACCTGCCTCTCCTCGGCCCGGAGGACGTGCGCCTGCTCTACCGCCGGGGGCTGGAAGGCCCGGATCGGGTGGTCATGGCCCCCAGCGACGACGGCGGCACCAACGCCCTCCTCCTGCGCCCGCCCGGCGCCATCCCCTTTCGCTTCGGCCCGGACAGCTGCTGGCGCCACTGGCAGCTGGCCCAGGACCGGGGCCTCTCTGTGGAGGTGGTGAGCACCTCCGGCCTCACCCTGGATCTGGACGCCCCTCGGGACCTCCTGCGCCTGAAGCTGGGCCAGGCAGGGGCGGCTCCTGCCCCCCCTCTCCCCTTCCTTCAAGCCAACGCCTCTGGACCGCAAGCCCTGCGATAGCTGCACCCGGCGCAGCGCCGGGGATCTCGGTGCTGGCGCGGCATGTCCGGCGCGGTGCGCGCCCGGCGGATGGCGTCCGCGGCCGCCAGGACCTGGGCCCGCAGCTCCTGGGTGAAGGGGATGCGCACCGTGGCGTCCGCGTAGCGGAGGAGGCCGTAGGGAGGCCGCACCTTGTACACGTCCTCCACCAGCAGGCAGTAGGTGGCCAGCTGGAGCACGTGGCTGTCGAAGGGGCGGACAGGCCGGGCCCGGCTCTTCACCTCCACAGGGATGGCCAGGCGGCGAGGACCCTCCTGGACCATCACCAGGTAGTCGGGCCGGCCCACCAGGCCGTAGCGGCGGCTGACCAGGGGGCGGTCCACCTCCTCCTGGATGCCCACGTCCTCGTAGATCACCTGGCCCGGAGGCAGGCCCGTGGCCTGTCGGCCTCGCCGGCCCAGCCACCAGATGGCCGCGCCGCCCAGCAGCAGGAGCAGGATGACGCCGATGAGAAAGCTGGTCATGATCCACCTCGAATCAAGGGCCCTGAGGTGAAAGATCCCGGCGCAGAGAGTCCACCCTCGCCCTGGAGGAGCAGCCCCCTCGAGGGCTGTCATCTGCGCAGCCGGCAGCGGGGGCCCGGTCGGGGAGCGCTTCGGTGGAGGGGAGGGAGCTGGCCGGCGCGGGCTGAGCCTGAGCGCCGTTCACACCTGGCCCAGGGAAGGACGATGCTGGGAGAGGTACTTGCGGGCGGCCTCGGTGCGGTTGGTGACCTGGAGCTTGTCGTAGATGTTCTGCAGGTGGTACTTGACCGTGTTCTCGCTCAGGTGCAGCCGGGCGGCGATCTCCTGGTTGGTCAGCCCTTCGGCCAGGACGGCCAGCACCTCCAGCTCCCGGCGGGTGAGATCGGTCCTGCTGGGCTGGGGGCGCTGCCGGGCCCGGCGCAGCAGCCAGTTGTGCAGGGCCTGGGGATAGACCACCTGCCCCGCAGCCACGGCCCGGATGGCCTCCACCACCCGCCGGGCTGGATCCGTCTTGAGCACGATGCCGTCCGCCTCCAGCTCCAAAGCCCGCTGCAGGGTCTGGCCATCGGTCATGGCGGTGAGGATCAGCACCTTGACCGGCAGCCCCTCCTGCCGGACCTGGGCCAACACCTGGAAGCCGTCCTGCTCCGCCATGTGCAGGTCCAGCACCAGCACCTGGGGCCGATGCTGGGCCAGGGCGGCCAGCACCCGACCACCCTGGGAGACCGCCCCCACCACGGCGATGTCCGGCTCGTCGCTCAGCCGGGCCGAGAGACCCTCCAGCACCAGGACGTGGTCATCGGCCAACAGGACGCGGATCGGTTCAGCCATTGCTCGGCGCCTCCACATGGATCAACGTGCCCTGGCCCGGGGCGCTCTTCAACCACAGGGCGCCCCCCACCAGGTGCACCCGGTCTCGCATGCCCCGCAGGCCGATGTGCTGGGCCGCTTCCGTGGCCTGGGGGCCTTCCAGGGGCGGGGGCACGAAGCCCCGTCCGTGGTCCTCGATCTCCAGGTGAATCCGACGCCGGTGGGCCCAGAGCCGCACGAAATGCTCCTGGACGCCGGAGTGGCGGTGGGCGTTGGACAGGGCCTCCTGGAGGATGCGGTAGAGGGCGATCTTCACCGGCACAGAGACGGGGGGCAGGTTTTCGCTGGCCTGGAAGTGGACGGTGGCGCCGGTGAAGCCTTCGTGCTGGATCACCAGCCCCTCCAGCACGTCCAGCAGCTCCATCTCCCCAAACTCCGGCGGACGGAAGGTGCCCAGGAAGGTGCGGATCTCGTTCAAGGAACTCTCCAGCAGGCTGGTGACCCGCTGCAGATCCCCTGCGGCCGGGGCCTCCGGTGGGAGCCAGGGCCGAATGGTGTGCT
>CAYQEB010000031.1:18926-21113 GCA_964416395.1 uncultured Caldilineaceae bacterium
TGCAGATCCCCTGCGGCCGGGGCCTCCGGTGGGAGCCAGGGCCGAATGGTGTGCTGCAGGTGGTCCAGCAGGTTGAGGGCAGCGAAAAGCTTCTGCACCGGTCCATCGTGGATGTCCAGCACGATGCGGCAGAGCTCTTCCTCGGTCACCGCCAGGATGCGCTGGGAAGCGATGAGCTGCATCCAGTCCACGGCCTGCCCCTGGGAGGCGATGACCCGGGCCAGGCTGCCAGCCACCAGCTGGGCGATGAAACGCTCCTCCTGGGACCAGGGCTTCGGGTGGCGGCGGTAGAGACAGAGCCAGGCCGGAGCCCCCTGGGGGTTGGAGTCGGGCAGGGGCACCCGGAGCAGGCCCGGGTCCTCGTGGGCCAGGATGGCCTGCCAGCCCGGCAAGGTCAGGCGGCCGGCCCGGGCCAGGAGATGAGGGGCCACCGCGCTGGCATCCGAGAGCACCAGGGCGGCGTCCGTCACCGGCAGGCTCTCCACTGTCCCCTGGAGCAGGGACTCCACGATCTCCAAAACGCTCTGTGACATGGCTTCTACAGGGGTTTTTCGTTCGGACGAGCCGGCAGCGCGTCCGCAGCGCCCGGAAAGGGCATCCACACAGGGGGCCAACATTATACCACAGACATTTCCCAGGCCGAGGGCCTGCTGAACCCCCCTGAACATCCCTGAACATTCCGCACAGCCTGGAGGCGGCGCCGGGCGAACCCGCGAACGGATCGGGCCCCGCGTTGCCCCAGCTCGGGCATGCGTGCTATACTGGACGCACTCAATCGGCCGTAAAGTCTCTGCCCTGGCGATCGCCCGAGAGCACAAGAGCATCTGCCCCCTCTGTCCATGCCATGACGCCTTCTCGCCCCAGGCCCTCCCATCCGAACCCGAGACTGTTTCGAGCCATCCGGCTGGCCCTCCTCTGGAGCCTGCCCCTGTGGATGGGACTGCTGGCCGCGGCCTGCGTGGTGGAGCCCACTCCGCCCCCCGATCCCTACGCCCGCTACCGCCCAGCCATGAAGGCCGACACCCAGGCCCAGCTGGACGAACTGGGCCCCGTCCCCCGCTACGAGCTGACCGTCAGCCTGGACGAGGAGCTGACCCAGCTGCGGGGCATGGGCTCCATCCGGGTCCCCAACACCAGCCCGGATCCCTGGACCTACGTGGTCTTCCGCCTCTACCCATCCCTGGAGCAGTACGGCGGGGAGCTGGCCCTGAGCAGCGTGGCCGTGGACGGGAAGACGACCACCTTCTCCTACCTGGCCCAGGGCAGCGCGGTGCGCGTCGACCTGCCCGTGGCTCTCCTCTCCGGCCAGGAGGCCCGCATTGACCTGAGCTGGAACCTGACCATCCCCAACTGGGACGAGGACCTGCCCCAGGCGTACCGTCTCTTTGGCCTGAGCCAGGGCATGCTGAACCTGCCCCTCTTCTACCCTTCCCTGGCCGTCTACCAGCCGGGCCCTGTCCTGGGCAGTGGGCGCTGGTGGCTGGAGCAGGGGACGGTGCGGGGGGACGCGGCCTTCAACCTGGCCTCCCTCTTCGTGGTGACGGCCACCCTGCCCAGCGACCTGATCCCCGTGACCAGCGGCACCCTGGTCACCAGCACCGTGACGGCCCAGGGGCAGGTGCAGCGCGTCTGGGTCACCGGGCCCAACCGGGAGTTCACCATCCTGGCCAGCCCGGAGTACCAGAGCGCCTCCACCGAGGCCTACGGCACTCGGGTCACCTCCTACTGGCTGCCCGGCCAGGACGCCAACGGCCGTCGGGCTCTCCAGTACGCGGCCACCGCCCTGCGGGTCTTCAGTGACAAGTTCGGCCCCTACCCCTACCGGGACCTGCGGGTGGCCGCCGCGCCCCTCTCCTTCCGGGGCATGGAGTATCCCCAGCTTCTCCAGCTGGGGGTGGGGCTCTACGGCCGCTACCAGGATGAGCTGGAGCTGCGCACGGTCCACGAGGTGGCCCACGAATGGTGGTACCTCCAGGTCCACAACGACCCGGTGAACTACCCCTGGATCGACGAGGGGTTGGCCGAATACTCCACCAAGATCTACTACGACGCCCTGGGAGGCGCGGCCACAGCCCAGAGGCTCCAGGTGCAGCGCTGGCAGAACGTCATCACGGCCCTCCAATCCCGAGGCGGGGACGCGCCCCTGAACCTGCCGGTGATGGGCTACGCCAGCAGCAGCCAGTACGA
>CAYQEB010000031.1:21213-36077 GCA_964416395.1 uncultured Caldilineaceae bacterium
GGCCGCTTCGGCGCCACCTTCCCCTACGGCACCTTCCTGGTCAACGTGACCGGCAGCCTGCTCCTGGGTTTCCTCCTCACCCTGGCCACCGGACGCCTGAACCTGAGCCCGGAGTGGCGGCTGGTCCTGGCTGTGGGCTTCTTCGGCTCCTACACCACCTTCTCCTCCTACGCGGTGGAGAGCCTGGCCCTCTTCCGGGAGGGCAGCCTCTGGCTCGGGCTGGCCAACGTCCTGGGCAACAACCTGGTGGGGTTGCTCTTCGCCCTCCTGGGGATGCTCCTGGCCCAGCAACTGCGATGACAGGCCCCCCTCTGTTGAGAGAAAGCGCACTGTTGAAAGGAAACGCACCGTGCAGATCCAAGGCAAGGCCCTGCGGGTCTCCATCTACATCGGCGAGTCCGACCAGCACCGGGGCAAGCCCCTCTACATGGCCCTGCTGGAGTTCCTGCGCAAGGAAGGGGCCTCCGGCGCCACGGTGACCCGGGGCCTGGCCGGTTTCGGGGCCCACAGCCGCATCCACACCGCCACCATCGTCACCCTCTCCGCGGACCTGCCGGTGAAGCTGGAGTGGGTGGACATGCCCGAGCGGGTGGAGCGCCTCCTGCCCCAGGTGCGGCACATGGTGGATGACGGGCTCATCACCCTGGAGGAAGTCCAGGTGATCCAGTACGCGCCGGGCCGCCAGGAGGATCCCCTGGACCAGCCGGTGGGCCAGGTCATGCGCCGAGAGGTGACCACCGTCGCCCCGGAGACCCCCGTGGACCAGCTGGTGACCCTGCTCCTGAAGCGGGGGCATCGCAGCCTGCCGGTGGTGGACGCCCAGGGCCGTCTGCTGGGCATCATCACCGACGGGGACCTCCTGCGCCGGGCCGGCCTGGCAGCTCGGCTGGACCTGCTGGACGCCCTGACCCCGGAGATGATCCAGGCCCAGCTGGACGCCCTGCGCCGCCAGGGCATCACAGCCCAGGAGATCATGACCCGGCAGGTGGTCCACGCCCAGGCCCAGGAGCCGCTGCGAGCCGCAGCCCAGCGCATGGCTCGCCATCACCTGAAGCGGCTGCCGGTGGTGGACGCCCAGGGCCGTCTGCTGGGCCTGATCAGCCGGGTGGACGTGCTCCGGGCTGTGGAACACCACCAGCCCTTGGGGGAAGTCCAGCCCCTGCCGCCTCGCCGGGGGCAGACTGTGGCCGACCTCATGCGCCGGGACGCGCCCACAGTGGGGCCAGAGGCCAGCCTGGAGGAGATCATCCGCGTCCTGGAGCAGAGCGCCCAACGCCGGGTCGTGGTCACGGACCCCGAGGGCCGGGTCCTGGGCATCATCACCGACGGGGACCTCCTGCGCCGCAGCGGCGAGGCCGTCCGCTCCGGTTTGCTGCAGCGGCTGGCCGGCCTTTTCACCGGCCGCAAAGGGCCGTCCGCGCCCCTGCCGCCCAGCCACGAGACCGCGGCCCAGCTCATGACGGCCCCGGCCATCACCATCACGCCAGAGACGCCCCTGGCGGAAGCCCTGGGGCTCATGCTCCGACACGGCATCAAGCGGCTGCCGGTGGTGGACCAGGAAGGGCGGCTGCTGGGGCTCCTGGGTCGGGGCAGCCTCCTCCAGGGCCTCCTCCCCGAGGAGGGCCCGGGGCGGATGGAAGGCCCCGCCCCCTGATCGGCCCACCCTCTCCGCAGAACAAGATCTGGAGCGCCAGACAGAAAGAGGCCGCCTCGCTGACGAGACGGCCTCTGGGCTTTCATGGGGGACGCTTCCTCGCGAGTCGGGTTACTCCTCCACCGGATCGAAGGTCACGTAGTCCGCGGAGACCCAGGTCTCCCCTTCCAGCCGCGGGATCACCAGCTTGACCCACTTGCCGTCCGGGCTCCGCTCCAGGGCGGTGAAGCGCTGCCCATCCAGGACGTAGCCCACGATGGGCGCGTCCAGGGAAGGCGCGCTGCGCACCCGCAGCCGGGGCCCACCGGTGGTCACCGTGACGATGCCCAAGGGCTCGTTGGTGGGCACGCCGGAGAGGTCGCCTTCCACCTCCACGAACTCCGCATTCACCCAGGCGGGGCCTTCCACGCCGGGGATCTTCAGCTGGAGCCAGGCGTTGTCCGGGGTGCGGCCCACGATGGGGTAGCGTTCGCCCTTGCGGATGCCCGCCACCACCGGCGCGTCCATCTCTGGGGCCAGGCGCACCCGCAGGGAGCGGGTGGCCACCACGGCCGCCGGGCCTTCCATGGCCTCGCCCATGGCCGCTTCTTCCTTGGCCGGGGCCTCCGCCGCGGGCTTGGCCTCCATGGCCGCCTCGGGCAGGCCGCCGGTCACCTGGAAGGCTGGGGCCAGGGGGGCGCCGTCCACGATCACCGGCGCGTCCGGCCCGGGGAACTCGTAGCGGTTGGGCTCGCCCTCGTCCAGGTGCAGCATGGCGTAGAGGGTTTCCGTGGCCTTGGTGGGATCGATGGGCACCACCACATCCGTGTTGGTCCCTTCCCAGACGGGGGCGTGGCCGATGACCGGGCCGAAGGAGCCGTCCTTGTCCGCGTGGATCACGATCCAGCCCTTCTGGGGGGTCACCACCTTCTTCACCACCACCGCGCCGTGGACGATGGGCTGGTCTTCCACCTCCACCACCGCGACGGGCGCAGCCTCTTTCTCCATGGCCGCCTCTTCCTCCTTGGCCGGGGCCTCTGCGGCCATCTCCTCGCCAGGAGCCGTCACGGGGAGGGCGGCCAGGTCTGCGTCGGTCTGGATGAACTCCGCGGCCACCCAGCCGGTGGTCTCCACGTCCGGCACCTGGATCTGGAGCCAGGCGCCGTCGCCGTTGCGGCCCAGGATGGTCACCTCCGCGCCTTCCCGAAGGCCGGCCACCACCTCGGTGTCGGTGCTGGGGCCCTTCCGCACCCGCAGGGAGCGGGCTGTAACCACGCCTTTGACGCCCATGGCCTCTTCACCGGCCATGGCCTCGCCTTCCTCCGCAGCCTGGGCAGCCTCGCCTTTGCCCTCCTCGGCCATGGCGGCCTCCTGCTGGGCCAGGGCCTGGGCCGTGGCCACCAC
Source organism: uncultured Caldilineaceae bacterium (assembly GCA_964416395.1). Lineage (GTDB taxonomy): Bacteria > Chloroflexota > Anaerolineae > Caldilineales > Caldilineaceae > S144-5. The sequence continues at coordinate 24,251 of CAYQEB010000031.1, forward strand.
CTCCGGGTTCGGCGTCCCCGTGGGGACGGGCGTCAGGAGCAGGGTGACATCCCCCTGGAAGGGATAGCAGCCGGCGAAGACGAGAAGCGACAGGATGAGACTTGCTCCTAAAAAGAGCACTGGATATCGTTTGGACATACACTTCCTCCTCGCGTTTGGATCGGATCCTGCCAATTGCTGAACGGATTGCAGGCAGTGGTGGATGGAGCGGTTGGTTTGCAACAAGTTCGCAGATAGGTCGGATGATAGATGGGGGATGGATTGCTGGAAGATCGGCCTTAATTATCGCATTGGTGCAGAGAGTTGGCAAATGGGGACGGAAAACCCGCGGGAAGGTCCCAGGCAGCCCTTTCAACGCTGGAGGGCCCGGCGGAAGAGCCGCAGATCCCAGGGGGCCAGGACGCCGCTCCACCAGACCAGGGCCAGGTAGACGGCCCCGCCCAGGAGGATGCGCAAGGGCCAGATCAAGGGCGCCAGGGAGGCCACGGCCAAGGTCAAACCGGTGGCCAGGAGCAGGAACAGGAGGGGACGTCCCGGGCCCAGGGGCGCCCGGACGCCCCGCAGGAGGAGCAGGCCGGTCACCATGCTGACGGCGATGGCGCCGGTCATGGCAGCGGCCGCGCCCAGGGCCTGGCCGCTCCGCACCAGAGGGGGCAGGAGCAGCACCAGGGCCAGCAGATGCGCCCCCACGATGAAGAGGCTCTGGCCGGGCAGCCGCTCCACCAGGAGAAGATTCACCGCGTAGGTGCTGACGAAGAAGAGGGGGGCGGTCCAGATCAACACCCGGAAGACCGGCGCCGAGGCCTGGTACCCCTCCGCGGAGAAGAGCAGGGCCAGGATGCCCTCCCCGGTGGCTGCGCCCAGGGCCGCCGCAGGCAGGAGCAGCATCAGGCCGTAGCGCAGCCCCAGGACCGCCAGGCGGCGGTACTGCTCTGGGGCCTGGTGGCGCAGCCGGCTCAGGGTGGGGTAGAGGGCCTGCCAGTAGGTCTGGCTCAGGATGATGAGCACCCGCACCACCAGATAGGCCGCGCTGTAGATGCCGGTGATGGCCTCCCCAGCCAGCACGCTCAGGAGCAGGATGTCCAGGCGCTGGAGGAGCACATTGGCCAGGGTCAGCCCGTAGAAGGGAGCGGCCCGGCGCAGCAGGCCCGCCAGATCCCCGGCCAGGCGAGCCAGCCCCCACCCGGATCCGGCCCCGGTGAGCAGACGGCTGCGGGCCAGCAGGGTCAGGCAGAGGGCGGCGGAGACGCTCTGGGTGAGGACCATCACCCCGGCCAGGTGGACCACCGTGCCCCCCCGCCACAGGACCAGCAGACTCAGAGCCAGGATCAGGCTGTTGACGGTCATCTCCACCCCCATGACCAGCTCCATCCGCTCCCCGGCCTGGAAGATGGTCTCGCTCACAGAGGTGACCGCGAAGAGGGGCAGAGAGGCCCCGATGATCACCAGGGCCAGGCGGGTGGTCGGCTGGTAGGGCAGAAGCAGGGTCAACCCCACCAGGCCCGCCCAGGCCAGCACCCCTGCCAGGATCTGGACCACCAGGGCCAGGTGGAAGTGGCGGCGACGCTCCTGGGGCGCGCGGGCCAGGTCCCGGACCAGGAGCATGGGCAGGCCCAGGCTGCTGAGGATCTGGGTGACGTTCAAGTAGGCCAGGGCCGTGGCGTACTGGCCCAGGCCCACTTCGCCCAGGCGGTTGGCGATGAGGATCTGAAGGACGAAGCTGAGGACGATGCGCCACAGGCTGGAGCCAGCCAGGGCCCCGGTGTTCAGGAGCACCCGACGTCCGGTGCCCCTGGGCCGCCCGGAGGGGTCCAGGGGCGTGGCCTCTGGAGAGGAAGAGGGATGGGCTGGAAAATTCATGTCCGCATTGTAGCACCGGCCCCAGAGCGGAGCAATTTGGGGAGCTTTCACCGCCTGGAACGCATCCTCGGCCTCCCCCGAGTTCCTCGGACGGATCCCATCCGCAGACGGCCACACCCCGCGCTCCCGGGTCGGGCTCCCAGGAGCTTGCCGAGGATCCGCACCCTGGGTTATACTGAACATAATCTCGTGACAGGCAGCGCTCGGTCCCGGGAAGCCCCCACCCGAGCTCTGTGGCCCCATCCAACGCCAGCCAGAACGGGAGGAGACCTTGAGCGGAGCGAAGAAGCCACGCCCACCCTTCGGACACGCCATGGAGGAGACCTTTGCCCGCATCCTGGAGTACTACGGCATCAAATGGGAGTACGAACCCACCACCTTCGTGCTCCGGCGGGACGAGGAGGGCAACGTCCTGGAGGCCTTTGCCCCGGATTTCTACCTGCCCGAGCAGGACCTCTACGTGGAGCTCACCACCCTGCGCCCTCAGTTGATCCGGCACAAGAACCGCAAGATCCGGCTCATGCGGGAGCTCTACCCCCACGTCAACGTGAAGCTCTTCAAACGCCAGGACATCCGGGCCCTGATGCTGAAATTCGGCCTGACGGAAGAGGCCCTGCAGATCCTGGGCACAGAGGCCCAGCGTCCACCGGCCTCCGGGAATGGTCCGCGCAAGGAGAGCCAGCGCGACAACGGCCAGCGCGAGAACGGCTCGGAGCGGCCCAAGGACGGTTCGCAGCCATGAGTCGCTTCTCTCTGGACGACTACGGCGAGCTGGGCCAGGCCATCAGCCAGGTGCTCATCCAGCCGGACGAACTCCAACAGCGCATCCAGGAGCTGGGCCAGGCTGTCTCCCAGGACTACGCCGGCCGCAATCCCCTGCTGGTGGGCGTGCTGAAGGGGGTCTTCTTCTTCATGGCCGATCTCATGCGCCAGATGCCCATCCCCGCGGAGGTGGACTTCATGGCCGTGGCCAGCTACTCCCCGGAATCCCGTCGCCACGGCATGGTGCGCCTGCTCAAGGACCTGGACCGGTCCATCGAAGGGCGGCATGTGCTCTTCGTGGAGGACATGGTGGACACCGGCCTCACCCTCCACTACCTGCTGCGCATCCTCCGGGCCCGCAACCCAGCCAGTCTGGAGGTCTGCGCCCTCTTCAACAAGCCCCGACGTCGCCTCATCGACGTGCCCCTCAAGTACAAGGGCTTCGACCTGCCCGACCGCTTCGTGGTGGGCTACGGCCTGGACTACCGGGAGCAGTACCGGCATCTGCCTTTCGTGGGCGTCCTGAAGCCGGAGGTGCTCCACGAGCCCCTGAACAATCGGGACGGCCAGAGAGCCTCCTGAAAGCTCCTTCACCACCCGCCCTCACAAACAGAAAAACGCCCTCCTGGGCAAGGAAGGCGCTCGAAAAATTAGGGGCCCCGAGGAACCTTCTCGGTCTCTCACCTTATTTCCGTTTCGGTTTCCGCCTCTCCTCGCAGCTTCCACTGCTTCGAGATCGGAAACCTACTCCGGAAGCCTCTTCGGTTACTCCGTCCCGGTGATTCGCGCTGACGCCGACTCTTACGAGTACTATCCGCCAGGTGATCGCCGGGGCGTTTCACCGAGAGGCGCCTCCGCTACTCTCGCCGGCAAGCTCCTGGGAGTGTGTGCCCAGTTTTTCTCACCGGTCGATTTCGCTTCGGCCTTCGGTGAGAGCCGTCCAATTCCTCGGGGCTCCCTAGCCTGGAAGGGACTGTCCGTCCCGCCCAGGCTACCTACATAATAGCATATTTTGGTCGAAATGTCAATACCCTTACGATAAAATTTTCCTGGAATTTTCCGTCAATTCTGTGCTGGACTCGGAGGCTCCAGGCCCTGCAGCAGGGCCAGGAGCAGGGCCGCTCGACCGGGGATCGCGTCCACCAGGATGTGCTCGTGGTCCGCGTGGGCGCCGTGGCCTGGCACGCCCAGGCCATCCAGCGTGGGCACGCCCAGGGCCCCGGTCAGGTTGCCGTCGCTGGCCCCGCCTGTGCCGCCTTCCTGGAGCTCCAGCCCCAGCTCTCGACCGATGGCCTGGGCCTGGCGGAAGAGCGCCTCGGTGACCGTCCGCTCCAGGGGCAGCCGGTTCCATCCGCCGCGGACCTGGAGCTGAGCCTGGGGGTTCACCGGCTTCAGCCCTGTGATGGCCTGGGTCAGGCGATCCGCCTCCTCCTGGGACCAAGCTCGCACGTCGATGATGGCCTCCGCGGAGGGGGCCACCACGTTGGGCCGGGTGCCTCCTCGCACCACCCCCACGTTGACCGTGGAGCCCTTCTCCAGGTCCGTCAGGCTGTGCAGGCGCAGGATCTGGTGGGCCAGCTCCTGGATGGCGCTCACCCCCCGCTCCGGCTCCACCCCGGCATGGGCAGCCCGGCCCTGGACCGTCAGCACGAAGGTTCCGGTCCCTTTGCGAGCCGTCTTCAGCACGCCTCCGGGCAGGGGGGATTCCAGCACCAGCACGTAGGCGGCCCGGCGGGCCTCCTCCTCGATGAGCGCTCGGGAGGTGGGGCTCCCCACCTCCTCGTCCGAGGTGACCAGGAGCACCACCGGACGAGGCAGAGTCAGCTCCAGGGCCTGCACGGCCTGGAGCGCGCCCTCCACCAAGGCCAGGCTGGACTTCATGTCGAAGATGCCCGGCCCGTAGGCCTTGCCTTCCTGGTCCACGCGGAAGGGATGGGTGGCCAGACTGCCCACCGGCCATACCGTGTCGTAGTGGCAGAGGATCAGGGCCGGTCGCTCCTGGGGATGGGCCACGAAGCGGGGATCGTCGAAGGTCACCCGCAGGTGATCCCCCCGCTCCGCCACAGGAATCCGCTCCACCCGAGCCCCCAGCCGGGCAAAGCGCTCGGCCAGCCGCCCGATGAAAGCGTCCAGCCGTGGCTTGTCGTCGCTGGGGGTCTCCTCCTCCACCAGCTCGCGGATGGTGGCCAGGATGGCCGGCCCCCGCTCCTGAAAATAGGCCAAGATTTTATCGCCGTTCATGGATGTGCTCCCTTCTTCGTGTTTCGCAGGGTCTCTGCTTTGGGGATCTGGCTCGGACGTCAAGACGCCCCAGGCCTTGGCGCGTAGATGTTGGCGCGCAGGTGTTGGCACGCAGATGTTGGCGCGTAGATGTTGGCAAGGCCAACAGTGGCCGAGCGTTCCCCTGCTATCGCCCGAAACCGAACTCCACCGCGCTGAAGAAAAGGGGGATCATGGCCACCGCCGCCACGAACAGGATGGCGATCTCCAGGTAGACCCAGCCCTGGGCCGCCCGCAACAGAAAACGTCGGCGGTCCAGGGAAGCCCGCTCCCGGCCCTGGTAGACGTAGCGGACCAGGTAGGCCTCGGCGGGCTCCACTGGCTCCAGGGGCATAACGTCCCAGCCAGCGTGCTGGAAGAGACGGGGCAGGGAGGTGACCAGCCAGTGGGCCAGGTAGCCCAGGGGAAGCACGAAGAGGACAATGTAGATCACCCCGCCCAGGATCCAGTCCAGCCAGCGCCAGGGGATGGGGCTGTAGTAGGCGAAGATGTCCAGCCAGAACCAGGCGATGTAGAGCAGGATGGGTGACGCCAGCAGCCAGTGGCCCAGGCCGCCCCGTTCCGGCGTGGCCTCGATGAGCAGGGCTGGCACCTTCCGTCGCCGCAGTTTTTGCGGTTTCTCCGTTTGAATCGGTGTGGATTCCGTGGATTCGTTCATGGCTGTCGATCTGTCTCGTTCGGGCAATCTCAGTCGGGCAATCTTGTTCGGACGAGCCCTGTGCAGTTTCTGCCGAGAGGGCTTCATCGAGCAAATTTCATCAGGCAAGGTCAGGCAGGCCAGGGCCCATCCGAGCGCATCCAAGCTCACCCGAGATCCTCACCATCCCGGGAGCGGCGCTGGAAGAGATCCAGCCAGCCCTCCACCTCGTCCCCGGAGAGGCGCACGTCCGGATCCGCGCCGGGTTCGGGCGCATCCGGCCCAGAGAGGGTCATGCGCTGGGCGAACTCCTGGCCGCTCCAGACGGTCACGCCTTGCGCCTGGGCTTCCTGGCGCAGGGCCCGGTCGTTGCTGACCAGGATCAGCCCGGGCGTCCGCCCGCGGATGCGCTTCCGGATCAGGTCGTCGGCCTGGCGAGGCGAGGCGGCGAAGATCACTTCCACCCCAGCGCCGCCCAGCTTCCGGTCCTTGCCTCCGGGGATGCCCCGGTCGAAGATCACGGTGAAGCCCCCCTTGTAGCGGCTCTTCCAGACCCGCAGCCGGGCCACCAGCTTGGCCTCGTCGTCCTCGTCGCTCAGGCGGATGTCCGGGAAGACGCCGGCGCCGATGAGGTTGTGGCCGTCGATGAGAATGGGCATGGGTCACCTCCGCCAGTGGATCTCGGGCCGATGCCGGTTGCGCCAACGCCACCAGAGCCCCACAGGGTAGCCGGCCATCTTGGCCAGGTCGCCCACCGCCCGGATCACCGGCACCCACAGGGCAGCCTGCCAGCGTTCCCAGGGGCTCAGCTCGCGGCCCAGGATCATCAGCCGCTGCCAGGGCCGGGCGCAGTAGACCGCCAGGCCAGCCAGCAGCCCCAGCCAGCCCAGCCAGCGGGCGAAGAAGCCGGCGAAGGCATGGCCCAGCAAAGCGGGCAGGAGCAGGAGATAGGTGGCGTAGCGGACGGCGTGCCGCTTGCGCCACAGATCCGCCTTGCCGTCCCCCCGGGCGTAGCGGAAGTACTGGGTCCAGAAACGGCCCAGGGAGGTGCGGGGGCGAAAGTAGACCACCGCTTCCGGCGCCCAGACGAAAGCCGTGGAGGCACCTGGACGCTGCCGGTTGACATTGAAGTCGAAGACCAGATCCTCGCAGTAGTCCAGCCACTCGGGATAGCCCCCGGCCGCGGCCCAGGTGGCCTTGGTGAAAGCCACGGAGCGGCTGCTGGGCAGGAAGCGCTCCGGCTGGATGTCCTGGGGCAGGGGCAGGACCGTGGCGGCCATGGCCGTCTGGAAGGGGCCGGTGGCGTCGGGCAGGAAGAAGCCGGCCACCGCGAAAGGCTGCTCCGGGGACGCCAGCCCTTGGAAGGGGGCGGTCAGGGCCGCCAGCCAGCCTGGATCCAGGCGCACCCCGGCGTCGGTCACCGCGATGATGGGGCCGGCCGCCTCCTGGATGGCCCGGTTGCGCCCCTGGCTGATGTTGGCCCCCGGCGCCACCAGGATGTGCAGGTTGGGCAGGCGCTCCCGGTACGTCTCCAGGATGGCCACCGTGTCGTCCGTGCTGCCCCCGTCGCAGATCACCACCTCGTCCGGAGGGCGCGACTGGGCCAGGAGGGAGTCCAACAGCCCTCGGATGCTCTCCCCTTCGTTGTAGACCGTCGCCACCACCGAAACCTGCACGGATCACCTCGTTCGCCTGGGTCCATCCACCGTCAGCAGGCCCGGGCCGCCCCCGGTTTGGGAAGGTTCGCCCGGAGAGGCCCACTTGGAGGATGGGTGTTCACGTAATGATTGCACCGGCGGAGCCTATTCGTCAACTTTTCTCGTTCCCTGCTATAATACGCCATCGGGATAGGGCCGCCCGTTGGCAAAACGACAGGCCCTGGAAAGGGATCGAGCGGCATGAGTGACCGCATTTTCGTGGCTCTGGATCTGGAGACCACCGGGCTGAAAGCCCAGAAAGACGCCATCATCGAGATCGGCGCGGTGCGCTTTCAGGGGGACCGAATCCTGGGGCGCTTCAGCACCCTGGTGAACCCCCAACGCCCCCTGCCCCGCTTCATCCAACAGCTTACGGGCATCCGGGAAGAGGACGTGGCCCAGGCTCCCCTCCTGGAAGAGGTGTTGCCGGAGTTGCTGGCCTTCGTGGACCGGGATGTCTTCGGCATCGTGGCCCACAACGCCCCCTTCGACATCGGCTTCCTCAAGGTGGCCGGGGTGAACTTCCACCGGCCGGTGCTGGACACCTTCGAGCTGGCCACCATCCTCATGCCTGGCGCGCCCAGCTACAACCTGGGGGAGCTGAGCCGGGCCCTGGAGATCCGCCTGGCCGACGCGCACCGAGCCCTGGACGACGCCCAGGCCACCGCCCAGCTCTTCATGCACCTGCTGCGCGAGCTCCGGGCTCAGCCCCTGGCCGTGCTGGAGGAGATCGTGGCCCGAGGGCAGGACGCGGCCTGGCCTTTCCTGCCCCTCTTCCAGGACGCGCTGGAGGCGGTCCGGGCCCAGCGCGGCCGCCTGCCCCGGGAAAGCCGGGATGCGCCCATCTTCCCCGGGGCCGACTTCCAGCCCACGCCGCCCCTTCGCCCCAACAGCGAGCCCCAACCCCTGCCCCCGGAGGCGGTGACCCGCTTCTTCGATCCCCAGGGGCCCCTGGCCCGCCGCCTGGCTCCCCACTACGAGGCCCGAAGCGGCCAGGTGGAGATGGCCCGCCTGGTCCTGGACGCGTTGAACCGGGGCGATCACCGGCTCATCGAGGCGGGAACGGGCACCGGCAAGAGCCTGGCCTACCTGGTCCCCGCGGCCCTGTGGAGCCTGGCCAACGGCCAGCGAGTGGTCATCGCCACCCACACCATCGCCCTCCAGGACCAGCTCATCCACAAGGACATCCCCCAGCTCCAGGCCGCCCTGGCGGAGCTGGGCCAGGAGACGCCCCTCCGGGCCCGGGTCCTCAAAGGACGGGGCCGGTACCTCTGCACCCGCCGGCTGCGCACCTGGACCAGCGGCCATCGGCTCTCCCCCCTGGAGCTGCGGGTGCTGGCCAAGGTGCTGGTCTGGCTCCCCACCACCGAGACCGGGGACGTGGGGGAGCTCACCCTGCGGGAGCCCAGCGAGCGGGCCATCTGGGAGCAGATCGCCTCGGACCCGGCCACCTGCTCCCTGGAACGCTGTGGCCTGGGCAGCCAGAGCCGCCACCGGGACTTCTTCCTGGAGGCCCGGCAGCAGGCGGAGTCGGCCCATCTGCTCATCGTGAACCACGCTCTGCTCCTGGCGGACATCGCCGCGGGGGGTCGGGTGCTGCCGCCCTACGATCACCTCATCGTGGACGAGGCCCATCACCTGGAGGAGGCGGCCACGGGCCAGCTCACCTACCGGGCCAATCGCCAGGTCATGGAGGCCCTGCTCAGCCAGCTCCAGTTCGGCGGAGAGCTCCTGACCCTCCTGAACCAGCGCGCCCCATGGCGGGAGCTGGCCGACCGGATCCAGGAGCTGGCCCGGCGGATCCGCAGCCCCCTGGGCCACTTCTACGACGCCCTCCTGCGGCTGGCTGTGAGCCAGAACAACATCCGGGGCAAGGCGGACTATCTGCAACGTCTGGCCCTGGATGACGGAGTCCGGGCCCAGCCTCGCTGGAGCCAGATGGAGGCGGAATGGGAGCGGATCGGCGGCCTGCTGGGCCAGGCCACGGAGCTGCTCCAGACGCTGGTGGCCGAGCTGGAGCAGGCCCAGTGGTGGCAGCAGGAGCCCCAGGCCGGCTACCTGGCGGACCTGCAGGGGCTGGCCGGTCACCTGGACGAGCTGACCCAGCAGATGAACGCCATCATCCACAAGCCCGTGGGCGTCCAGGATGAAAACGTCTCCTGGCTGGAGGTGCGGGCCAACCAGGGGGAGGTCAATCTCTGCACCGCCCCCCTGCACGTGAACGACCTCCTGGCCCAGAAGCTCTTCCAGCCCCGGCGCAGCGTGATCTTGACCGGGGCCACCCTGCGCACCGGGGACGGCTTCCGCTTCATGCGGGACCGGCTGGGGGCCTGGGACGTGACGGTCTCCGCCATCGACAGCCCCTTCGACTACCGGGCCAACGCCCTGCTCTACATGCCCAGCGACATGCCCATGCCCAACCATCCCGAGTTCCAGCCTGCAGTGGAACGGGCCATCGTGGAGGCGGCCCGAGGAGCGGATGGGCGCACCCTGGCCCTCTTCACCAGCTACGCCCAACTGCGCAAGACGGCAGAGGCCATCCAGGGGCCCTTGAACCGGCTGGGCATCAAGCTGCTGAAGCAGGGAGGCGGCAGCCGCCATCGCCTGCTCCGGGAGTTCCAGGAGAGCGAGCGGGCCGTGCTCCTGGGCACAGGCGCCTTCTGGGAAGGGCTGGACCTGCCCGGGGAGGCCCTCTCCTGCCTGCTCATCGTGCGCCTGCCCTTCGCTGTGCCCAACGACCCCATCAACATGGCCCGGAGAGGGCTCTACGAGGACGCCTTCCACGAGTACTCCGTCCCGGATGCGGTGCTGCGCTTCCGCCAGGGCTTCGGTCGCCTCATCCGCCGGGCCACGGACCGGGGCGTGGTGGTCCTCCTGGACAGCCGCATCTGGCAGAAATCCTACGGGGAGGCCTTCCTGGAGGCCCTGCCCGCCTGCACCTCCCGGCACGGCCCCCTGATGAACCTGGCGGAGACCGTGCGCCAGTGGCTGGCCAACGAGGCCTGGATGGTGAGATGACCATGGGCATGGCCGAGTACGTGGAGAAACAGCCAGAAGACCTGTCGCCCAGGCAGGAAAGCCAGGGCCGGGATCTCTTCCGGCCCCTCTGGAGCCTCCTGGCCAACCCCTGGCTCCTGATCCTGGTGGCCGGGATCGACCTGATCCTGGTGGGCGCGGCCGCTCTTCTCCCCCAGCTCCCCGGTCAGTTCGTGGAGAGCCCCGCGGAGGCCAGCCGCTGGCTCCTGGCCACCGCCGGGGAGTACGGGACCCTGGGCTCTCTCCTGGGCAGCCTGGGCCTCTTCGACGTGCTCCACAGCTTCGCCCTGCGGGTGGGCATGGCCCTGCTGGGGCTGCTCCTCTTTGTCCAGCTGGGGGATCTCCTGGCCCAGGGGCTGCGCTTGCGCCGCCTGCCCCAGCTCCTGGAGAGCCCGGCGCCGGAGCCGGGCCAGCCCCTGCCCGTGCCGGGCCATCTGCCTGTCCATGGCCTGCGGGTGGCCGTGGACGCTCCGCCCGCCGCCGTGGCCCCTGAAATCGAGGCCACCCTGGCCCGCCTCAGCCCCGACCGGCCGCCCCAGACCGCCGCGGCCCCTCTGCCCGGCGACGCGCCCACATCCGAGCGTCGCTGGCTGCTCCTGGGCCATCTCTGGGCCGCTGCCCTGCGCCCTCTGCTCCTGATAGGGGTGCTGCTGGCCGTGGGCGTCCTCTGGATCGGGGCCAACTTCGGCTGGGAGGTGACGCCCCCCACCATGGCGCCGGGGAGCGAGTACCGCTTTCCTCGCCGGGACATCGTCCTGCGCTACCAGGCGCCGCCGGCGGAGCAGGCCACAGCAACGTCCTCGGAGGCGCCCCTGGGGCTGGCCCCGGAACTCTCCGTGGAGGTGGGCTCGGCCTCGGGCGTCCTGGCGGTGAAGGGGCAGAGCAAGCTGCGCCTGGGCCAGGTGACGGTCACCGCGCGGCTCGGCCCCCTGGGGTTGCTCCTGAGCGCACCCGATGGCCAGCCCGTCCTGGCCCTGCCCGGGGAGACGGAGGGCCAGGCCCAGCTGGGTTTCCTCTTCCCCACACCGGGCAGCGAGGAGACGGTGCTCCTGCCCCAGGCCGGGGCCGGTCTGCGCCTGGTGCGGGTGGACCGCCCGGAAGGCAGCCCAGGGGAGCAGACCACTTTCCTCCTGGAGGTCTTCCACCAGGAGAGCAACGAGCCCGTCCTGCGGGAGACCCTGGACCAGCTGGTCCAGGAAGGGAGCGAGCTGCGCGCCATTCCCCTGCCCGATGGGGAAGTCCAGGTTCTCTTCCGCCTGGCCCCAGGCCTGGACGTGCAGCTCCGTCACCTGCCCGGGGATTGGCTGCTCTGGCCGGCCCTGCTTCTGGGACTGGTGGGGGTGGCCGGTTTCCTGCGCCGCCCCTTCTTCCTCCTGGTGCAGCTGGCCCCCTGGCCAGTGGATCGCTCCGTGCTGGTGGCCCAGAGCGACAGCCCCCGCCTCCTCCGCCCCCTGGAGCAGACTGGCCACGGGGGTGACGATCCCGAAGCCGAGGCGTGACCGTGGGCGCCCCCACCCCCACCCCGTTGGCGCGTATGCCCGAGAGCATCCCTGAC
>CAYQEB010000031.1:36177-39525 GCA_964416395.1 uncultured Caldilineaceae bacterium
GTGCTCACCGTCCACGACCTGATCTTCGAGCGTTACCCCCAGCACCACACCTGGACCAACCGGGCCTTCCTGCGCCTGGGCATGCCCCTCTTCGTGAAGGCGGCCCAGGCCATCATCGCGGTGAGCCAGCAGACCCGGCGGGACCTCACAGCCCTCTACCACGTGCCCGAGGAGAAGATCCACGTGGTCTACGAGGGGGTGGACGCCCGCTTCGCCCCTGGGGATCCGGCCCAGGTGGCGCGGATCCGGGAGCGCTTCAGCCCGGAGCGCCCCTATCTGCTCATGGTGGGCACCCTGGAGCCCCGGAAGAACCACGCTGCGGCCCTGCGGGTCCTGGCTCGCCTGGCAAGGGAGGGCTTTCCCCATCGGCTCCTGATCGCTGGCGGGCGGGGCTGGCTCTTCCGGCCCATCCGCAAGCTGGTGGACGAGCTGGGGCTGGGCGACCGGGTGCGCTTCACCGGCTACGTGACGGACGAAGAGCTGCCGGCCCTCTACACCGGCGCGGACTGCCTGGTCATGCCCAGCCTCTACGAGGGCTTCGGCTTTCCGGTGCTGGAGGCCATGGCCTGCGGCACGCCGGTGGTCTGCAGCAACGTGAGCAGCCTGCCCGAGGTGGCCGGCTCCGCTGCCCTCCTGGTGGATCCCCGGGACGAGGAGGCCTTGCTGGCCGGGGTGCGGCGGGTCCTGACCGAGCCGACCCTGGCCCGGGAGCTGTCCCAGCGGGGGCGACGCCAGGCGGCGCGCTTCTCCTGGAGCCGCTGTGCGGAGGAGACGGTGGCCGTCTACCAGGCGGTGGTGCAGGAGGCGGCGAGGCGGTGGTCAGAGTGAACGGGGCCAGCCAGGAGACGCCCCTGGCTTACCGGGCGGTGCGGGGTGGCCTGTGGGTGGCCGCCACGTCCTACTGGCAGATCGGCTTTGGCTTCGTGGCCAACATCTTCCTGACCCGGCTCCTCTTCCCCGAGGCCTTCGGGGCCATGGCGCTGGCCATGGTCTTCGCCCAGATCCTGCGCCTGCAGCCCCGGCTGGGCCTGGGCCGGGCCTTCGCCCAGCACCGGGAGACGGACGGCCGCAGCCTGGGCACCTACCTGGCCCTGGAAGGGGCGGCGGCTGGTCTCACCCTGGCCCTGGGCGCGCTGGCGGTCCCGGTGCTCCTCTGGCTGAACTACGGGGAGACGGTGGCCTGGGTCAGCCTGGTCCTGTTGGTGGCCAGTGTTCTGGAGAGTTTCGCCGGGGCGGGTGCGACCATCCTGGACAAGGAGCTGCGTTTCGCGCAGGCGAGCCTGGTCCAGAGCGTCGCCTTCCCCCTCTCCTACCTGCCTGCGTTCTGGCTGGCCCTCCACGATGGCGGCGTGTGGAGCCTGGTGGCCCAGACGGCGACGTTCAACGTCTTGTCCTTTGCCGGCATCTGGGGCGTCCTGCTGCGCCAGCCTCGGCTGCCCAGGCTGCGCACCTGGCGCTTCGACCGCTCCCTGGCCTGGCGCTTCCTGGGCTTCGGCGTCACCGTGGGCCTGGTGACCTTCATCGGCATGCTGTTGACCCAGCTGGACAACTTCTACATCGGCACCTTTGTGGACGCTCGGGAGCTGGGCTTCTACGACCGGGCCTACCGGCTGGCCCAGTGGCCGACCCTGCTGGTGAACGCGCTGCTGGCCCGGGCCGCCTTCTTCACCTATGCCCGGCTGCAGGACGATCCAGCCCGCCTGCGCCGCACCGTGGAGATGGTCCTCTGGCTGGTGATCGGCATCTCCATGCCCGTGCTCCTGGCCCTGGTCATCACCGCGCCGGACCTGTTGACCCTGCTCTACACGGCCCGCTGGCTGCCCAGCACCCTTTTCCTGCGCATCCTGGTGCTCTTCGCCCTGGTCCGCCCGCTGATGTTGAACGCCAACACCTTCTTCATCGCGGTGGGCAAGCCCAGCCTGACCGTGCGCTACAACCTGGTGCAGTTGGCCGTCCTGGCCCTGGCCGGGTACCCCTTGACTGTCCGCTGGGGCGCGCTGGGCACATCCCTGGCGGTGGGGCTCATGCTGGGGGTGGGCGTGGCCCTGAGCTACCGGCGCATGGCCCGGGAGATCGGCGTCAACCTGCTGCATTTCCTGGCCGGGCCGGCCCTGATCGGGGGGATCCTGCTGGCGGGGTACTGGTGGATCAACCGGCACACAGGGCTCACGGAGCTGCCCCTAGCCGTGCGGGTGGCGGTGAAGGGGGTCTACGCGATGGGGGGCTTCAGCGCGTTGATGCTGATCCTGCAGCCCCGGCAGACCTGGGAGCGGCTGGGTTACGTGGTCCGGTTGGCTCGGCAGGGCGAGTAGAAAACGTACAGATAGGATATGCGAAAACGGTGAACTATGCACAACATCCTTATTCTCGGTTCGGGTCGCAGCGGCACAAGCATGGTCGCTGGCACCTTAGCGAAAGCACACTACTACATGGGAAGTCGCTTTGTGCCACCCAGGGACTCTAACCCGAAGGGTTTCTTCGAAGACCACGAGATCAACGACATCAACGAAGCGATTCTCAAGCGAGTGGTTCCTCACCGACCCCGGTACATCGGCCGCATCCTTTTTCGGAAGCGCCTAGGCTACATGCAGAAATGGTTGGCACGGGTGCCGCTCCATGCGAACATACCAAGCTGGCCAGGCATCGAACAACGGATCCGTCGCGCGGTGCAGAGCGAGCCCTTCTGTTTCAAAGATCCACGCTTCTCCTACACCCTCCCTGTATGGCGGCCTTTTCTTCGCCATACCCGCTTTATCTGTGTGTTCCGCCATCCGGCCAGCACGGCACATAGAAGCCAGAAAACCCTATCTGCGACGATTGAATATAGATTACGAGATAGCCCTAGACATCTGGAAACAAATGTATTTACACATTCTACGCAAACATCGATCTCAGGGGGAATGGCTGTTTATTCATTTCGATCAGGTGTTGACGCCGGAAGGCTTAGATCGACTGGAAGAATTCACTGGCGCCAAGGTTGACCGTAGCTTCCCGGATCCGACTCTTCGGCGATCTGCTGTTACAGGTCACATCTCGCCAGACTTACGATCTATCTATGAAGAACTGTGCAGCTTAGCAGACTATCCCTTAACCGATTTGCCGTGAACCCAATGTCGTTTCCACCCATCTCTGTCGTCATCCCCTGCTACAACCAGGCCCACTTCCTGGCCGAGGCCATTCAGAGCGCCCTGGACCAGGATGTGCCAAACCTGGAGGTGATCGTGATCAACGACGGCTCACCGGACCACACCCGGGAGGTGGCGGCCCAGTTCGGTGACCGCATCGTCTACATCGAGCAGGAGAACCAGGGCCTGAGCGGGGCCCGCAACACGGGGATCCGCGCGGCGC
>CAYQEB010000031.1:39625-43842 GCA_964416395.1 uncultured Caldilineaceae bacterium
GAGCAGGAGAACCAGGGCCTGAGCGGGGCCCGCAACACGGGGATCCGCGCGGCGCGAGGAGTGTACATCGCCCTGCTGGACAGCGACGACGTGTGCTTGCCGGGAAGATTGCGGCTGGAAGCTGAATACCTGGATACACACCCAGAAGCGGGCGCTGTCTTCAGCGACGCGCTCCTCTACCGGGGCGGCCAGATCCTGGGCCCTAAATCTCGCATCTCCGGCAGGCCTCGCCACCCCGAAGACTTCCGCTGGGAGACGGTGGCCTACTGCCCCACGCCCAGCACCGCCCTGATCCGTCGGGAGGTGTTCCGGCGCGTCGGCTACTTCGATGAGCGCCTGCGCCGGGCCGGGGAGGACTGGCTTTTCGCCGTGCGCCTGGCCGTGGAGTATCCTCTGGCGTACCTGGACCAACCCACCATCTACTACCGGCTGCACGGAGAGAACGCAACGGCCCAGCTAGAACGGATCAACCAACAGAACCGGATCGCCAGTTGCGCTGCGGTGGAGTGGGAGCGATTCCCCGACTATCCGGCCCACTTCCGGGCCAAGCTGCTCTACTACCGTTTCGCCACGGCCTGGCGCACGGAGGCCAAACACCAGGCCCTGGGCTACTTGCTCCGGGCCCTGGCCACGGATCCTCGCCAGGTCCCCTACGGCCTGCGGGTCCTGGCCCAGGGAGTGCGCAACACCCTGCGCAGGTTGGGATGAGTTGGATCATGCACATCGCCATCGGCTACCGCCATTCCCCCGCCGCGGCCGCCCGCCACCTGGAACGGGCCTTCCAGGAGCTGGGCCAGCGGATCACCTACGTGGGCCTGGGCGCGCCAGGCCATCCCGGCTACGCGGAGCGCGCGCCCGTGGACCGCATCCTGGCCCGCCTGGATCCCCCGCCCGACCTCTTCCTCTGGGTCGATTCG
Organism: uncultured Caldilineaceae bacterium; assembly: GCA_964416395.1. GTDB lineage: Bacteria > Chloroflexota > Anaerolineae > Caldilineales > Caldilineaceae > S144-5. The sequence continues at coordinate 40,543 of CAYQEB010000031.1, forward strand.
GCCGGCCGCTACTTCCCGCCCGGCATCGAGGACCTGCCCATCCCCACGGCCGGCTACCTCATCGACGTGCACCTGGGCCACTGGCGCCAGACTGCGGCCCGCTTCTTCGACGCGGTCTTCCTGGCCCAGCGGGACTACACGGACGCCTTTCGCCAGGCCGTGGGCCACCAGCAGGTCCATTGGCTGCCCCTGGCCGCCGCACCGGATGTGCACCGGGACCACAGCCTGCCCCGCATCTACGACGTGGGCTTCGTGGGCAACCTGGCCCGCGCCCACCGGCGCACGGAGCGGGCCCGCCGCCTACGCCTGCTGGCCGAACGCTACCGCACCAACGACTTCACCCGCCAGTACACGCCCGCAGAGGTGGGCCGAGTTTACAGCCAGAGCCGCATCGTCTTCAACACCAGCATCGCCGGGGATGTGACCATGCGGGTCTTCGAGGGGACAGCCTGCGGCGCGCTGGTGGTCACCGACGCGGTGGCCAACGGTCTGGAGGAGCTGTTCGAGATCGGGGAGGAGATTGTGGTCTTCCAGGACGATGAGGACCTGCTGCGCACTGTCGACCACTACCTGGCCCAGGAGGAGGAGCGGGCCGCCATCGCGGCCGCGGGCCAACGCCGCACCTTGAGGGAGCACACCTACGCCCACCGGGCCCAGCGCATCCTGGACGTGGTCACTGCGCCCGGTTTTCGCCGGGCAGCGCCCATGCGCACCGCCTCCCCGGAGGAGCGACGGGCCGCCCGGCGCACGGTCTACACCCATCTCCACATGCTGGACGCCCTCCTGGACCAGGCCCGGGATGCCGGGTACAATCCCCTGAGGCGGCTCTGGCACATCGCCCCCTGCCTGGTGCGGAGGTTGATGTTGTGATCCGCGTGCTCCCTGCGAGGTGCATTGCTTGTCTGCTGGTAATTGCGCCTTGCTGGTGACGGTGGTCGTCCATACTTATCACCCAGGGTGACGGATACTATGGCCACAAAGAAGCCCAAAATTGTGTTCACAGCCCCGAAGATCACAGAGGGCTTCATGGCCCACGACATCGCTCTGCTCAGCCCTTACGTGGATGTCATCGAACTGGACCTGTCCATGTACGGTGGTTTCCGGCGCCTCTTCTATTTCGTGGCGCTTCTGCGCGCACTCCTTCGTGAACAAGCCCGGGCTGTCCTCTGCTTCTTCGTGATGCCCAACTATACGCCGGTTGTTGTGACACTGGCCAGAGTCCTGGGCCGCAAGGTCATCATCGTCACAGGGGGGATCGATGCCACCTACGTGCCAGACATTGGCTATGGCGCTATGGGCCATTGGCTGCACCGGCGCCTGTTTGCGTACAGCATCCGGCTGGCCCACTCCGTCCTGCCATTTTCAAACTCCTCTCGGGATGAAATTCTTCGCTACAGCAGGCCAAGCCGCGTTCGCACCGCCTATCTGGCCATCGACACAGAGCTCTTCAGGCCGGGCAACGAGCCCAGGGCCCGGCGTGCGGTGACCGCGTGTTACTCGATCTCTCCAGGAACGTTGCGCCGCAAGGGGATCGACACCTTCATCCAGGCTGCCGCACTCCTCCCTGATGTGGAGTTCGTAGTTGTAGGCTCGATTGACCAAGGGACATGGGCGGCTCTCGCAGAACAGACACCGCCAAATGTGCGTTTCACCATGCGCCGTTATGACAGACACCGCTACGCCCGACTGCTTCAGACCTCTGCCGTGTATGTCCAAGCCTCAGCCCACGAAGGCTTCGGGGTGTCCCTGGCCGAGGCCATGAGCTGTGGTTGCGTCCCCGTGGTCACCGATCGCTATGCGCTTCCGGAGGTTGTAGGGGATACAGGCTACTTGGCGCCGTTCGGGGATCCCGCGGCCCTTGCACAGGCCATTCAAGAAGCGCTGGATCACCCGGAAAAAGGCGAAGCGGCGCATCAACGAGCTGTGGAGCACTTCCCCGAAGCTCGTCGCCAACGGCTTCTGCGAGAAGAGTTGGAGCTCATCCTTGGGATTTCACTGGCAGAGCGAACATAACATGGGCAGAGCAGTGGGAACAAACACACTGGCAACCAGAACACTGGCGGGTGACAGGAAGCGAGCAATCCGGTGAAAATCTACCTTTACCACAAAGTGGATCGGGGGTACTACGAATCCGCCCACCAGGCCTGGCGCAGAGAAGGAGGGGATTTCGGAGCGCACCTGCTGCGGATGCAACCCACCTTGTACGCCTGGCGTCGGGCTTTCGAGCGCCAGGGCTGCACCCTGGAGATGGACCTACGCAGCAGCTTCCTGCTCCCACAGACAAGGCGCTATCGGCTTCCCATGCCCGTGGCCAAGCTTCTGCGTGGCGCCCTGTGGGTGACGAAGCTCGATCCATGGCTGTTGCAACAGGACATCATTCGCCGGATCCAGGCCTCCAGGCCCGACATCGCCTTCTTCCCCCTGGGCAGTAGCGTCTGGAAATCCACTCTGCAGACGTTGAAACAACGGGGAGTGAAGCTAGTGCAGTGGTGTGGCCTGCCGGCCACCACCATGATGGAACGGGACCGGATCAACCTCCCCTACTTCGACCTGATCTTTCAGCCCGCCAACCTGGGCGCTGGCCTGCGTGCTGCCGGCGCCAGAGGACGTATCGAATATGTTCCCCTCGGAGTTGATCCCGCCGTCTACCGGCCAGTATCGCTCACCCCCGAGGAGCGGCAGCGCTACCAGGCAGATGTCTGCTTCATTGGAGGGCTGAGCAACCGTTTTCACCGAACTCGCCGCAAGATGATCGAGTACGCCATTGAGCAGGGAATCGACATGAAGATATGGGGGGGCTACCGCCATCACTTCTTGGGCAGCCCGATCCTGAAGTGCTGGCAAGGGCAGATATGGGGGGAAGAGCAGGTCAAGGCCCTGTGCGCCGCGAAGATCGGTCTGAATTTACACGTGGACCACGAGCCCGGTGAGCTCGACAGAGGAGCAAATGTGCGAACGTTCGAGCTGGCGGCCTGTGGCGTCTTTCAGTTGCTGAAACGCGTCCCAGGGATCGAGGAATTCTTCCAGGAAGACAAAGAGATCGTCTGCTTCGAGACCGCGGGTGAGATGATCGACAAGATCCGCTACTACCTGCGCCACGACAGTGAACGAGAGAAGATCGCCGCCGCCGCCCGACAGCGCGCTTTGAAACAGCACACCTGGTCCGACCGAGTGCAACGAATGCGTAGGCACATGGACGAACTGCTGGCTTCTCCTCTCCAAGATGTGTCCTGAACTTCTACCCGCCCTGACCTTCTACCGGGAGCTGCTCTCGTGACCGTCCCCGCCAGCGTGGTGATC
>CAYQEB010000032.1:0-7185 GCA_964416395.1 uncultured Caldilineaceae bacterium
GTGAGGCGGTGGTCATCGGCTCCCTCATGCCCGGCGCGGTGAACGCCATGGCCGCCCTCCAGGACTACATGCCCGACGTGCCGGTGCTCCACAGCGGCGGCATCTGCAACGAGGCCTTCCTGACCCTGGAGCCGGACGTGGTGGAGGGGGCCATCGCCACCTGCCCCAAGCTGCTGGTGGCGGATCAGCTGCCCGAGTCGGATCCCCAGTACGACGTGATCCACCAGTTCATGGCCGACTACGAGGCCTTCACCGGCAAGAAGGCGGACAGCTTCGCCGGCCACGCCTGGGATGGCCTCTCCTGGATCCGCATCGGCATGGAGAACCTGCCGGACGGCCTCTCCTTGGCCGAGCGCCGGGCCATGATCCGGGACAACCTGGAGACCTACGTGAAGGAGTGGCCGGGCACCGGCGGCGTCTTCACCCTGGAGCCGGACGACCACCTGGGCGTCAAGGACTACACCACCGCCCTGACCCTGGTGCGGGTGGAGGACGGCGCCTTCAAATTCTATCCCCAGGAGGCCTGGGGCCAGTAACGGGCCGGACGCGAGCTTCCGGGGAGTTAGTTGTCCAGCTCCCCGGAAGCTTCCTGGGCCTTCGCCTCGCCTTTCCCTGACATCGGAATTTCCATGAAATCCTTCGTTCTCGCCCGATCCCGGCAGATCCTCTCCCTGCTCCTGCTCCTGGCCCTGGCCGGGCTGGTGATCTGGCTGGGGAGCCAGAAGAACTTTGGCCCCCGGCAGTACGCCCAGCTGGCCCTGGACGGGGTGCGGGCCGGCACCATCTACGCCCTCATTGCCCTTGGGCTGGTCACCATCTACAACGTGACCGAGGTGATCAACTTCGCCCAGGGGGCCTTCGTCATGCTGGGGGCCATGGTCACCGCGGATCTCTTCGCCCAGGCCTCCCTGCCCTTCACCCCGGGGCTGAACCTGCTGGCGGCCGCCCTGCTGGCCACCCTGCTCACCACGGCCCTGGGGCTGATCATGGAGCGGCTGGTCATCTTCCCGGTGCGCGACGCCTCGCCCATGACCCTGATCATCATCACGGTGGGCGTCTACATCGTGCTCCAGGGGGTGGCTCTGATCATCTGGGGCGCCGGCGCTTTGAAGATCCCGGCCTTCGCCACCTTCCTCACCGGTGGCCGTCGGGACGCGGTCTTCCGCCCCCTGGGCATCATCGTCAAGGCCCAGAGCTTCTGGATCTGGGGGACCACGGCCCTGGTCATGGGAGTGCTCTACTGGTTCTTCAACCACACCATCCAGGGCAAGGCCTTCCAGGCTGCAGCAGTGAACCGCACCGCGGCCCGGCTCATGGGCATCAGCCCCAACCGCATGTCCCTCTTCGCCTTCGGTGTGGCTGCCGCCCTGGGGGCCATCGCCGGCATCGTCCTGGGACCGGTCACCTCCCCCACCTACGACATGGGGCTGAAGCTGGGGCTGAAAGGCTTCGTGGCGGCCATCATGGGGGGGCTGGTCAACGCGCCGGCCGCGGTTCTGGGGGGCGTGCTCCTGGGCGTGGTGGAGAACCTGGCCGCGGGGGTCACCAAGGCGGGGCTGAAGGACGTCTTCGCCTTCGTCATCCTCATCCTGGTGCTCCTCTACCGGCCCCAGGGCCTGCTCTCCCAGGCCAAGGAAACGGAGAAAGTGTGAGCGAACCCGTCACCATGCGAAACCTTTCATGAAACGACTACCCCAGCGCAACCTGGTCGGCCTTCTCGTGTTGGCCCTGTTTGTTCTCTTCGCCGGCTGGTTCGAGATCACCCAACCCGGGGGCTTCTCCAGCCTGACCGGGGGCATCATCACCTTCGACACCCTGGTGCGGGTGGGCATCCTCACCATCGTGGTGGTGGGGCTCAACCTGCTCATGGGCTACACCGGTCAGGCTTCCCTGGGCCACGCCGCCTTCTACGGCATGGGGGCCTATTTCTCCGCCATCTTGACCGCCCGAGCCTCGGTGTTGGGCATCCCCGAGGCCGTGGCTCAGTCCTGGTGGTGGCCCTGGCTCCTCATCCCCCTGGGCATGGCCCTCACCGGGGGCTTCGCCTACCTGGTGGGCCGGCCCATCCTGCGGCTGAAAGGGCACTACCTGGCCATGGCCACCCTGGGCCTGGGCATCGTCATCGTCATCCTCTTCCGGGAGAACTTCGGCATCGACGCCAACGCCCTGAGCCTCACCGGTGGCTCCGATGGCATCCCGGGGATCCCCCGCCTGCGGGTGGGGAGCTACGAGCTCTGGCCCGTGACCCGGTACTACTTCCTGGTCTGGGGCGTGGCCATCCTGACCATCCTGCTGGCGTTGAACATCGTCAACTCCCGGGTGGGCCGGGCCCTGCGCGCCATCCACAGCAGCGACCTGGCCGCGGAGGTCATCGGCGTGGACACCGCGGCCTTCAAGACCAAGGTGTTCGTGCTCAGTGCGGTCTTCGCCAGCCTGGCCGGCAGCCTCTACGCTCATTTCCAGGCGGCCGTCTCCCCGCCCACCTTCGGCTTCGTGGCCTCCCTGGAGCTGGTGGTCATGGCCGCGGTGGGGGGCATGGTCTCCATCTGGGGCGCGCCCTTCGGCGTGGCGGTCATCTTCGGCATCCGGGAGCTGCTCCGGGCCCGGCTGCACCGGGTGGTGGAAGGGGCCGGCGGCGAGTACGAGGTGGTGGCTTTCGGGCTCATCCTCATCCTCATCATGATCTTTGCTCCGGACGGGGTGATTCAGGCCCTGGCCCAGCTCTTCCGCCGCCTGCGCTCCGGCCCCGGAGCGGGACCGGCCGGGGAAGCCGAGGTGGATCGGGAAGCGACCCAGGGCGCCCAGGGGACGGAGCTCCTGGAGGCGGGAGTGGAGGCCGGAACGGTGGAGGGCATGGAGGTGAAACATGGCCGCTGACGCGCCCATCCTGGAGCTGCGGGAGGTGACCAAGACCTTCGCCGGGCTCATGGCGGTGAACCACGTCTCCACCCGGGTGATGCCGGGCCAGATCAAGGCCATCATCGGGCCCAACGGCGCGGGGAAGACCACCCTCTACAACCTGATCACCGGCCTCTACGAGATCACCAGCGGGGAGATCCTCTTCCAGGGGGAGAGCATCACCGGCCTGATGCCCCACCAGATCGCCGAGCGGGGCATCACCCGCACCTTCCAGAACATCAAGCTCTTCGCCAACATGAGCGTGCTGGAGAACGTGCTGGTGGGCCAGCACAGCCGCACCCACACCGGTTTCCTGGCCGCGGCCCTGCGCACCCGCCACGCCCGACAGGAGGAGCGGGAGGCGGTGGCCCGCGCCATGGACCTGCTGGAGCTGGTGGGCCTGGCGGATCAGGCGGACCAGGGGGCCACGCAGCTGCCCTTCGGCCTGCAACGCAAGCTGGAGATCGCCCGGGCCCTGGCCAGCCAGCCGGCTCTCCTCCTCCTGGACGAACCGGCCGCGGGGCTGAACCAGGTGGAAGGGGAGGCCCTGGCCCGGCTCATTCGCCAGATCCGGGACTCCGGGGTCACGGTGCTCCTGGTGGAGCACGACATGGAGCTGGTCATGGACCTGGCCGACGAGATCCTGGTGCTGGACTATGGCCAAGCCATCGCCGACGACCGGCCCCATGTGGTCCGCCAGGACGAGAAGGTCATCACAGCCTATCTGGGGTACGACTGAACCATGCTTCTGGAAATCCAAGGCGTCAGCACCTACTACGGCCAGATCCAGGCCCTGAAAGGGGTCTCCCTGCGGGTGGCGCAGGGGGAGATCGTGGCCCTGGTGGGGGCCAACGGCGCAGGCAAGACCACCCTGCTCAACACCATCAGCGGCCTGCTCAAGGCCCGACGGGGCCGCATCCTCTTCGACGGCCAGGAGATCACCAACCGCAGCCCGGCCAGCATCGTCCGGGCCGGGATCAGCCACGTGCCCGAGCATCGCCAGGTCTTCGGCAGCATGACCGTCTACGACAACCTGCTCCTGGGCGCCTACCACCGCTACCGCCAGGCCGGCCGCCGAAGGGTGGAGGAGGATATCCAGCGGGTCTTCCAGATCTTCCCCCGGTTGGCGGAGCGGCGCAAGCAGCTGGCCGGCACCCTCAGCGGCGGCGAGCAGCAGATGCTGGCCATCGGTCGGGGGCTCATGGCCAAGCCCAAGCTCATCCTCATGGACGAGCCCTCTCTGGGCCTGGCGCCCCTGCTGGTGAAGGACCTGTTCGAGATCATCGCCTCCCTGCGGGATTCGGAGCAGACGGTGCTCCTGGTGGAGCAGAACGCCCGGGGCGCCCTGAAGCTGGCCGACCGGGCCTACGTCCTGGAGACGGGCCGGGTGGTGCTGGAGGGCCCGGCCGAGGACCTCCTCCAGGACCCTCGGGTCCAGGCCGCCTACCTGGGGGGCAAAGCCGCACCGGGGCCCAGCCGCCCATCCGTCCAGGCCTCCCGCCTGCCCACCCGCCAATGAACGCGATTCAAACCAACGCTCCCCAAACCAACGCGACCCATCCACGCACCTGAACCATGGCGACCATGGCCACGACGACTCGCTCTACCCAACCTATCCTGACGGAAACCCGGGGCCCCGTGGGGCTGATCCGCATCAACCGGCCGGCCCAGCGCAATGCCCTCACCAGCCAGGTGATCCGGGGCATCGTGGAGGCGGCCGAGGCCTTCGACGCCGACCCGGCCATCCGGGCCTTGGTCCTCACCGGGGACGACCAGGCCTTCGCCGCCGGCGCGGACATCCGGGAGCTGGCCGGCAGCAGCACCGTGGACCAGCTGCTGGGGGATCGGCTGAGCCTCTGGCAGCGCTTCCAGGCGGTGAAGATCCCCATCATCGCCGCGGTCTCGGGCTGGTGCCTGGGGGGCGGCAACGAGCTGGCCATGGCCTGCGACATGATCGTGGCCTCGGAGACGGCCCGCTTCGGCCAGCCGGAGATCAACCTGGGCATCATGCCCGGGGCCGGGGGCACCCAGCGCCTGACCCGAGCCGTGGGCAAGGTCCTGGCCATGGAGATGGCCCTGACCGGCCGCCTGCTCACCGCCCAGGAGGCCCTGCAGCACGGCCTGGTCAACCGGGTGACGCCAGTGGAGAACTACCTGGACGAGGCCCTGAGCCTGGCCGCCACCATCGCGGAGAAGGCTCCCCTGGCCGTGCGCCTGATCAAGGAGGCGGTGAACCAGGCCTTCGAGACCCACCTGGCCCAGGGGCTCCTGGACGAGCGGCGCATGTTCTATCTGCTCTTCAGCAGCCAGGACCAGAAGGAGGGCATGGCGGCCTTCCTGGAGAAGCGACGACCCCACTGGACAGGGAGGTAGGACCCGGAAGTTGGCAGCCGCGACGGCGCGGAGACCGGGAGACGTGGAGACGCGGAGGCAGACCGGGAGACCGAACAGACCGGGAGACCGAAAAAAGAATCGAAATGACGAGACGTTTGGACAGCGGAACGATCCATCCGGCCCTGCAAACTCCCAACCCCTAACTTCCGACTCCCGACTCCCAACTTCCAATTCTAACGCAGCCATCAAGGAGAACCCATCCATGGCCAAACCCTTTGCTTCCACCGGCGACACCCAGATCCAGAAGGCCCGGATCGTGGAGCTGGCCCCGGACGTCTACGGCTACATCAGCGACTTCGACCCCAACACCGGCTTCATCGTAGGGCCAGAGGATGTCCTGGCCATCGACTGCCGGGCCACGCCCAAGATGGCCCGGGAATGGCTGGCGGACATGGCCGCAGTCACGGACAAGCCGGTGACCCGCATCTTCCTCACCCACTACCACGCGGTCCGAGTCTTCGGCCGGGCCGCCTTCACCCAGGCCCACACGGTCCTGGCCAGCCGAGGCACCCGGGAGCTCATCGCAGAGCGAGGAGAGCAGGACTTCGAGTCCGAGGTGCGCCGCTTTCCCCGCCTCTTTCAGGACGTGGGCGAGGTGCCTGGGCTCACCTGGCCAAACCTGACCTTCGATCAGGAGACCACCCTCTGGCTGGGGGAGCGGGAGGTGCGCCTGCTCCACCTGGGGCGGGGCCACTCCAAAGGGGACAGCGTGGCCTGGCTGCCCCAGGAGCGGGTGCTCTTTGCCGGGGATCTCATCGAGGATCGGTGCGCCCTCTACTGCGGGGACGCCTATCTCCACGCCTGGCGAGGCACCCTGGAGCGGCTGGCCGCCCTGCGCCCTCGGGTGGTGGTGCCGGGCCGGGGCTCGGCCATTTTGGGGGAAGAACAGGTGCAGCAGGCCATCCGCACCACCCGGGGCTTCATCGATGACCTCCTCTCCTTGACCAAGGAGGCCCTGGACCAGGGCGCGGACCTCAAGGCGGCCTTCGATCACGTCTACGCCCACATGACGCCCAAGTACGGGGAGTGGCCCATCTACGAGCACTGCATCCCCTTCAACGTGAGCCGGGCCTACGACGAGCTCCGGGGCATCCAGGATCCGGTGATCTGGACGGCGGAGCGGGACCAGGAGATGTGGCAGGCGCTCCAGGGGGGATGATGGCCAGGATCAGCAAGGGACTGCAGGCCTTCATGGCCCAGATCATCGACTACGCGGGGCTCTTCCCCCCGGCCCGCCTGCCCCTGGAGCCGGCTCTGGCCAACTACCTCCGCTACCGCCAGGGGCCGGATGCCTGGATGCTGGCCCGCTTTGTGCTGCCCGTGAGCCGTCTGTCCGAGCTGGCCGGCCGGAAGTTCCAGCCCCCCTTGCGCCTCTCCCTGCTGGGGCGGGGCGGCCCGGACGCGGAGAGCTGGCTGGCCACCCTGGCCCAGGAGATGGCTGCCCTGGCCGCCTTCCAGGAGGCGCACCCCGGCCAGGTGCAGGTGGAGCTCTTCGAGGCTCGCCTGCCCGAGGATCTCCTGCGGGCCGGGGATCCCGATCAGATCGCGGCCCTGGCGGACGCAGCCCAGGAGCTCCTGGGGCCCGAGATCCGGGCCTTCTACGAGATTCCCCCGCCGCTCTTCCAAGGGGCGGATTGGAGTGCGCTGTTGCCCGTTGCAGTTGCCGGGCTGGCGCGGCTGGATGGTGCAGTCGGCTTCAAGTTGCGGTGCGGGGGTGTGGAACCCCGCATGATCCCCTCGGCCTCTCAAGTTGCCGCTGCCTTGATGGTTTGTCACGAAGGTGATGTGCCCCTGAAGTGCACCGCTGGGCTGCACCATCCAGTTCGCCGCCGGGACCCGGACCTGGGGGTCCCCACCCACGGCTTCGTGAACGTCTTCGGGGCCGGGCTCCTC
>CAYQEB010000032.1:7285-31260 GCA_964416395.1 uncultured Caldilineaceae bacterium
TTTCCTTCGGCAGCTGCAGCTTCGACGAGCCCCGGGACGATCTGCGGGGCCTGGGCTGGCTGCCCGACTCCTCCACCCAACCAGCGAGCGCCCCACCAGCGAGAGGACAGGACCTGCCATGATCCAAGAATCCTTCGTGCCCGTCTCCCCGGACTCCCACTTCCCCATCCAGAACCTGCCCTACGGCGTCTTCAGCACCCCGGGGACCAGCCCCCGAGTGGGGGTGGCTATCGGTGATTTCGTCCTGGACCTGGCCGGGCTGGAGCAGGTGGGCCTGCTGGAGACCCGCTACTTCCAGCGCGGGGAGCTCAACGCCTTCATGGCCGCGGGGCGGAGCGTCTGGTCCCAGGTGCGAGCCCGGCTCCAGGCCCTGCTGGACGCCCGGAACCCCACCCTGCGGGACAACCCGGCCCTTCGCGAGCGACTTCTCATCCCCCAGGCCCAGGTGACCATGCACCTCCCGGCCCGGATCGGCGACTACACCGACTTCTACTCCTCCAAGGAGCACGCCACCAACGTGGGCAGCATGTTCCGGGGCAAGGAGAACGCCCTCATGCCCAACTGGCTGCACCTGCCTGTGGCCTACCACGGCCGGGCCAGCTCCCTGGTGGTGAGCGGCACGCCCATCCATCGCCCCTGGGGCCAGACCGTGCGGGGGGACGAGACCACGCCCAGCTTTGGCCCCAGCCGCCTCATGGACTTCGAGCTGGAGATGGGCCTGCTCATCGGGCCGGGGAACGAGCTGGGAGCCCCCATCCCGGTCCAGGAGGCGGGGGAGCACATCTTCGGCCTGGTGTTGGTCAACGACTGGAGCGCCCGGGACATCCAGAAGTGGGAGTACCAGCCCCTGGGGCCCTTCCTGGCCAAGAACCTGGCCACCACCATCTCCCCCTGGGTGGTGACCCTGGAGGCCCTGGAGCCTTTCCGCACCTCGGGCCCGGTCCAGGATCCCGAGCCCCTGCCCTACCTGCGCAGCAGCGGAGACTGGGCCTTCGACATCCACCTGGAGGTGGGCTTGCAGACTCCGGCCATGGCGGAGCCGGCCACCATCTGCCGCTCCAACTTCCGCCACCTCTACTGGAACATGTGCCAGCAGGTGGCCCACCACACCATCACCGGCTGCAACCTGCGTCCAGGGGATCTCCTGGCCTCGGGCACCATCAGCGGACCCACGCCCGACTCCTACGGCTCCATGCTGGAGCTGGCCTGGCGGGGGACCCGGCCCATCACCCTGCCCGACGGCAGCCAGCGGGCCTTCCTGGCGGATGGGGATAGGGTGGTCATGACCGGCTGGTGCCAGGGCGAGGGCTACCGGGTGGGCTTCGGCGAGTGTGCGGGGCAGCTGCTCCCGGCTCGGCCCCTGGAATGGCTGCCATGATCGCCCAGCTGATCCAGGGCGGGCTCCTGGCCCTGCCCGCGGTCATCGTCCCCAGCTCCCTGAAGGTCTTCCTCATCTCCCGGACCCTGCAGGGGGGCTGGCGGAGCATCTGGCCGGCGCTCTTCACGCCCCTGATCACCGACGCGCCCATCGCCCTGTTGGTTCTGCTCATCCTGCGCCAGACGCCGTTCTGGTTTTTCCACCTGCTCCAGATCAGCGGTGGACTCTTCGTGCTCTACCTGGCCTGGCGGCTGCTGCCTTTCCTGCGCACCCGGGGCGTGGACTACCAGGCGGTGGCCCAGATGCGGATGCGGCGCACCCTGCTCCAGGCCGTGGGGATCAACTTCCTGAACCCGGTTCCCTACATCTTCGTCTCCGGCGTGCTGGTGCCCCGCACCCTGAGCGCCCTGGCCCTGGCCCGGGCCCCAGGCCAAGCCCTGGGTTTCCTGCTGGGGTTCTATGGCATCCTCATCGGCGGGATGGGACTGCTGGTCCTGGCCTTTGACCGGGCCGGCCGGCTGGATCCCCGGGTGAACTACGGCCTGCTCATCGTCTCCATCCTGGGGCTGGTGGTCCTGGGCCTGCAGCAGATCGGGGCGGGCGTCCTGGCCCTGTGGGGATGAAGGCGCGGCGCACGAGACCATCACGAGACCCTGTCGAAAGCGATTGCCCGTTCTCTGTTCCGGACTACGTTCGAAAGGAGTGAACCATGCCCTTCTACTACAAGATGGGGGCCGTCCCCCACAAGCGGCACACCGTCTATCGCCAGCCCAACGGCCAGCTCTACCACGAGGAGGTGATGGGCATCCACGGCTTCGCCGGGATCCAGTCCATCCTCTACCACATCCATCCGCCCACGGAGGTGCACCGGTACGAATCCCTGGGATCCACCGCGGTGGAGTACGAGGAGGGGACGCCCCTGCACCACCGCCACTTCCTGACCGGGCAGGCGCCCAAGGGCGGGGACGCGCTGGAGGCCCGCATCCCCATCGCCGGGAACAGGGACGTGGTCCTCTACGTGGCCCGGCCGGATCGCCCCATGGAGTACTGGTACAAGCACGCCTCCGGGGACGATGTGCTCTTCATCCACGACGGCGCCGGCATCCTGGAGAGCCAGTTCGGCCGCCTGCGCTACCGGCCCGGGGACTACCTGGTCATCCCCACGGGCGTCATGTGGCGGGTGATCCCGGATCCGGGCAGCGAGCAGCGCATGTTCGTCATCGAGGCCTACGGCCACATCGATCCGCCCAGGCGCTACCTGAACAACTACGGCCAGTTCCTGGAGCACTCCCCCTACTGCGAACGGGACATCCGGCCGCCGGACGAGCTGGTCACTGTGGATGAGCCCGGGGAGTACGAGGTGCGGGTCAAGGCCCGAGGGGTGATCACCCGCTTCCTCTACCGCAACCATCCCCTGGACGTGGTGGGCTGGGATGGGCATCTCTGGCCCTACGCCTTCAACATCGAGGACTTCGAGCCCATCACCGGACGCATCCACCAACCTCCGCCGGTCCACCAGACCTTCGACGGGCCCGGCTTTGTGGTCTGCTCCTTCGTGCCCCGCCTCTTTGATTACCACCCGGAGGCCATCCCCGCGCCCTACAACCACTCCAACGTGGACTCGGACGAGGTGCTCTACTACGTGGAGGGCAATTTCATGTCCCGCAAGGGCATCGAGCGGGCCTCCATCACCGTGCATCCCAACGGCATCCCCCACGGCCCCCATCCCGGAACCTACGAGGGCTCCATTGGCAAGAAGGAGACCCTGGAGCTGGCGGTCATGGTGGACACCTTCCGCCCCCTGCAGATCGCCAAAGCCGCCCAGCCCATGGAGGACGAGAACTACGCCTATTCCTGGATCCGGGACTAGCCGCCCGGCCAGCGCCCGACACAGGGGGAACCGACCATGCAACGCACCTACCAGTACGAGACCTTTCCCTTCCGGCCCAGCCCGGAGCTGCTCCGCGGGGAGGTGGTGCGCCATCCCGTCATCGTGGTGGGCGCGGGCCCCGTGGGCCTGACCGCGGCCAACGACCTGGTTCGCCAGGGGATCCCCGTGGTGCTCCTGGACGAGGACGACAAGGTGAGCCTGGGCTCCCGGGCCATCTGCTTCGCCAAGCGCTCCCTGGAGATCTTCGACCGCCTGGGGTGCGTGGAGCCCATGCGCCGCAAGGGCATCACCTGGAACGTGGGCCGGGTCTTCTTTCGGGACCAGGAGGTCTATCGCTTCAACCTGCTCCCCGAGGAGGGGCACGCCCACCCGGCCTTCATCAACCTGCAGCAGTACTACCTGGAGGAATACCTGATCCAGCCTCTGCGGGACCATCCCCTGGCGGACCTGCGCTGGCGCAACCGTCTGGTGGGGCTGGAGCCCGGCGAGGATCACGTGCACCTGACCGTGGAGACCCCGGCCGGCGTCTACGAGACCGAGGCGGAGTGGCTCATCGCCGCGGACGGGGCCCGCAGCACCACCCGCAAGCTCCTCGGCTTGGACTACAAGGGGCGCCTCTTCCAGGAGAAGTTCCTCATCACCGACGTGGTCATGAAGACCGAGGACTTCCCCACGGAGCGCTGGTTCTGGTTCGATCCCCCCTTCAACCCGGGCTACTCCGCCCTCCTCCACCGCCAGGCGGACAACGTCTGGCGCATCGACATGCAGCTGGGTCGCCACGCGGACGTGGAGCTGGAGCAGCGGCCCGAACGGGTGCTGCCCCGGATCCGGGCCATGCTGGGGGAGGAGATCGACTTCGAGCTGGAGTGGATCAGCATCTACTCCTTCCACTCCCGGCGCATGGACCGCTTCCTCCACGGTCGGGTCATCTTTGTGGGGGACGCGGCCCACATCGTCTCCCCCTTCGGCGCTCGGGGGGCCAACAGCGGCATCCAGGACGTGGACAACCTGATCTGGAAGCTCAAACTGGTCATGGAGGGCAAGGCCGGGCCGGAGCTGCTGGAGAGCTTCAACTTTGAGCGCACCCGGGCCGCAGCGGAGAACGCCTTCCACACCGAGACCAGCACCGAGTTCATCTCCCCGGACACGCCCGGCCAGCTGGCCCTGCGCAACGCGGTCCTGGAGCTGGCCCGGGAGCACGAGTTCGCCCGGCCCCTCATCAACAGCGGCCGTCTCTCCACCGCCACCGTGGTGCCCGACTCTCCTCTGAACACCCCGGACCAGGACCCCTTCGCCGGTGGGCCCATCCCTGGCGGCCCGGCCACGGACGCGCCCCTGGCCCACGGGGAGGAGTCCACGTTCCTGCTCAAGCAGCTGGGGTACACGTTCAACGGGATCCTCTTCGTGGATCGGCCGGAGGATCTCTCCCCGACCCTGTTGGCGGACCTCCAGGCCCTGGCCGCCCAGGATGTGCCCATCCGCACCCTGGTCATCGCCGCGCAGCCCACCGCCCGGACGGAGATCCAGGGGCTGCCCCTCTTCCACGACGTCGCCGGCCTGGCCCGGGAGCGGTACGCGGCCCCGGCCGGCGCCTTCTACCTGACTCGGCCGGACCAGCACGTCTGCGCCCGCTGGCACCGCTTCCAGCGGGCCCGGGTGGAGAAAGCCCGGGATCGGGCCGCCTGCCTGGCCCGGTGACCCGACTGTGAACCCGATGCGGAGCTCGACCACCGGTTCCGTGACCATCGACTCCGTGACCACCGGCTCCGCGAACCAGTTCAAGGAGGACGGAATCCATGTCCGAAGCCAAGCTCCGAACGGAGCCCCGCCTGCAGGAGCCGGACCTCTTCTACAAGAGCCTGGCCCAGCTCCACGCGGGGCTGACTCCCGAGGAAAGCCTGCTGGTCAATTCCAAGCTGCTCCTGGTCCTGGCAAATCACATCGGCGACCACCAGGTGCTTCTGCAAGCCATCGACCTGGTGAGATCCCATGCCACAGCCGACTGATCCCCAAGCTGCGGTCCACGCCACCTTCGACTGGCCCCAGATCGTCTATCTGGCCCTCCTCTCCCGGGCCATGGACGAGCTGGAGGAGCGGGAACTGGTCCCCAAAGGGCTGGTGAAGTACCAGTTCTCCGCCAAGGGGCACGAGCTGGGGCAGCTCCTCCTGGCTCAGCTCCTGGACCGGCCCATGGACGCGGCCGCGGTCACCTACCGCTGTCGACCCTTCGTCCTGGCGGCCGGCCTGACCCCCGCCGAGGCCCTGGCCGCGGACATGGCCCGGGCGGGCAGCATGAGCGGCGGCCGGGACGTGGGGGTGGTCTTCAACCTGCCCCGGCGCAACGGCCCCCTCGTCCTCCCCACCGCGGGGGACATCGGCTCCCAGTTCTCCCCCGGCGTAGGCTGGGCCCAGGCCATTCGCTACCGGGCCGAGGAGCTGGGCCAGACCACGGTCGCGGACAGCATGGTGGTGGCCTTCGGCGGGGACGGCAACGTGGCCTCCAACGGCTTCTGGTCCAGCCTGACCATGGCCACCACCCTGGAGCTGCCCGTGCTCTTCGTCATCGAGGACAACGGCTACGCCATCTCGGTGAAGCATCACCTCCAGACCCCGGGCGGGAACATCGCCGCCAACCTGGCTTCCTTCCACAACCTGGCCATCTGGGACGGCAGCGGCAGCCGACCGGAGGAGACCGCAGCCCTGGTCCGGGATGCCGTGGCCCATGTCCGGGCGGGGAAGGGGCCCGGACTCCTGCGCCTGCAGGTGCGCCGCCTCTCCGGCCACTCCTCCGTGGACGACCAGGCCTACAAGACCCCCGAGGAGCGGGCCGCGGATCGGGCCCAGGACCCCATCCCGGCCCTGCGGGCCTACCTGGTGCCCCGCTTCATGGAGCCGGCGACCTGGGACGCCCTGGCCACCCAGGCGGAGGCGGACCTCCAGGCCGCTCTGGAGGAGGCCCTCCAGCAGCCGGAGCCGGATCCCGCCACCGTCACCCACCACGCCCTCTACCGGCCGGGCCAGCCCGCCCAGGTGGGCGGCCTCCTCCCGGAGGGGATCCAGCTGCCCCCAGGGAGTCCTGAGCCCCGGCCCCAGGGTCCGCGGCTGAACATGGCCGACGCCATCCGCCGCACCCTGGACGCGGAGCTGGCCCTGAACCCCCGCTGCCTGGTCTTCGGCGAGGACGTGGGCAAGAAGGGCGGCGTCCACACCGTCACCCTGGGGCTCCAGGCCAAGTACGGCCCTGGTCGGGTCTTCGACACCGGCCTCTCCGAGGAGGGGATCATCGGTCGGGCGGTGGGCATGGCTCTGGCCGGGCTCACCCCGGTCCCGGAGATCCAGTTCCGCAAGTACGCGGACCCGGCCACGGATCAGCTGCACAACCTGGGGAGCCTGCGCTGGCGCACCCACAACCGCTTCGCCGCGCCGGTGGTGGTGCGGATCCCCGGCGGCTACCGGAAGATCGGCGACCCATGGCACAGTGTCACCGACGAGGTGGCCTTCGTCCACGCGGTGGGCTGGAAGGTGGCCGTCCCCTCCAACGCGGAGGACGCGGTGGGGCTGCTCCGGGCCAGCCTCCGGGGTCAGGACCCGGTCCTCTTCTTCGAGCACCGAGCCATGTACGACGCTCCCTGGGCTCGCCGGCCCTACCCGGGGGACGACTTCGTCCTGCCCTTCGGCCAGGCCAAGCTGGTGGCCCAGGGCGCGGACGCCACCCTGGTCACCTGGGGGGCCATGGTGGAGCGTTGCCTGCAGGCCGCGGCGGCCTTCCCCGGCCAGGTGACGGTCATCGACCTGCGCACCCTGGCCCCCTGGGACAAGGAGACGGTCCTGGCCTCGGTCCAGGAGACGGGCAAGTGCCTCATCGTCCACGAGGACATCGGCCTGGGGGGCTTCGGCGGGGAGATCGCCGCCACCATCGCGGAGGAGGCCTTCGAGTTCCTGGACGCGCCGGTGGTCCGAGTGGCCGCGCCCCGGGTTCTGGTGCCCTTCAGCCAGAAGCTCATGGAGGGCGTGGTCCCCACGGTGGCCCGGATCCAGGCCAAACTGAGAGATCTCCTGGCCTACTGAGCGCGCTTGCGGTCGCTCCCAGGCGGGGCAGGGGGACGCCCAGGAGAGCCTTTCGGGATTCTCCCGGTTCTGGGGCGCGCGAGCCCCGGTTCTGCGCTCGTCCCGGTTCCGAAAAAACGGGTTGCAAGGGGGGCGATTCGGGGGTAGGATAGGGGCATGAGCGCCTATCTGACCCTCTTCGGCTCCATGCGGATGGTGACCAGCGACAGCTCTCTGGGGACGCCGGTGGTCCTGAGCTCCCGCCCCCTCTCCCTGCTCCTGGCCTACCTGGCCTTGCACCCCCGCCAGCCGGTGGACCGCCGTCACCTGGCCTTTCTGCTCTGGCCCGATCAGCCCGAGTCCCAGGCCCTCCAGAGCCTGCGCCACCAGCTCCACAGCCTGCGCCGCCTCCTGAACCGGGCCGGCCTGCCCCAGGATCTCCTCCAGGTGCAGCCGGGCCAGCTGCGCTTCCAGCCAGGCTCCCGGCTCTGGATCGACGTGGACGCCTTCCGTCACCTGGCCCGTTCGCCCCGGGGCTGGGCCCAGGCTGTGG
The DNA here is from genome assembly GCA_964416395.1 of uncultured Caldilineaceae bacterium. Taxonomy (GTDB): domain Bacteria; phylum Chloroflexota; class Anaerolineae; order Caldilineales; family Caldilineaceae; genus S144-5. Next base: position 15,155 of record CAYQEB010000032.1, read on the forward strand.
CCCTCTACCGGGATCACCTGCTGGTGGACTTCCCGGACGTGGCCTGGCTGGAGCCTATCCGCGCCCAGCTGCGGGAGGAGTGCGCGGCCTTGCTGGAGCGCCTGATCCAGGGGGCCCAGGCCCATCGGGACGGTGAGCGGCTGTTGGCCTTCACGGGGCAGTTGGTGGCCCTGCGCCCCCTGAGCGAGCGCGCCCATCGCCTGCACATCCAGGCCCTGCTGGCCCAAGGACGCCAGGCCGAGGCCCGGGCCCACTTCCTGGCCTGGCGGGAACGACTCCAGCGGGAGTTCCAGGCGGCGCCCGGCCCGGAGATCCGCGCCCTGGTGGCGCCCTTGCTCGCTGGAAACGGGGCTCTCGCGCCTTCTGCCGAGCCGGAGGAGACCCCTCTGCCGGCCACCTTCGTGGGGCGTCGGGCGGAGCTGGCCCGGCTGGATCGGGCCCTGGCCCAGGCCCAGGAGGCCCAGGGGGGCTTCCTGCTGGTCTGCGGGCAGAACGGACTGGGCCGCACCCACCTGCTGGAGTGCTGGCTGGCCAGCCGAAGCGACCGCCTCCTGGCCTTCCAGGCCCGCTGCACCGAGGAGGTGACCGGCCCGGGGCTGCTGCTGGCGGCCCTGCGCAGCAACCGCCAGGCCATCGATTGGTCCTGGCTGCCGGCTCAGTTTCCCGGCTTGGCCCAGCTCCAGGAGCAGATCCAGGGGGATGGCCCTGCCGAAGATCTGTCCGGGGAGCCCCTGCTGCAGCTGATCTTCACCCTGGCCCGGCGCAGCCCCCAGCCCGTGACCCTGGTCCTCTACGATCTGCACAAGGCCTCGGCCGAAACCTGGACCCTCCTGGCTTCCTTGGCCAGCCGCTGCCAGGGCCTGCCCCTGCTCTTCCTGGCCACCTGCCAGCTCGCCTCGGTGAACGAGAGCGGCCGTCGTCGGCTGCTCGCCCTGCAGCGCCAGGCCTGGGTGGATCTGCTCCACCTCCGCCCCTTCACCCGGGAGGAGACGGCCCAGCTGGCTCGGGCCATCCTGGGGAAGGAGCTGCCCCATCCTCTGCTGGAGGCCCTGCACCAGGTCACCGAGGGCTTCCCCTACTTCATCGTGGCCTACCTGGAGGAGATGCGGGCCCGGGAGCGGCTGGCCGAAGGGCTCCCCGCCACGCCCCGGCCGGTGCAGGAGGTGATGCGAGGCTGTTTCGCCCAGCTGGATCCCCGGGGGCAGCTGCTCCTGGCTGCCGCGGCCCGCCTGGGGCCTGTCTTCGACGCTGGTCACCTGGCCGCGTACACGCCCCAGCTCAGCGAGGAGGAGCGGCTGGAGGCCTTGGAGCAAGGGCTGCGGCGGGGCCTTCTCCGAGAGACGAGCCAGGGCTACACTTTCACCCACTGCCAGGTGCGCCAGGCGGCCCGCAGCCTCCTGCCCCTGGCCCGGGAAATGGAGTGAGCAGGGCTCAAGAGCCCTGCCCGCGCCTCCTGCATCCACTGTTCTACATCCATTGTTCTACATCCACTACCCTGCATCCATCATCCATCGTTCCCCACCGCCAGGAGTGACTCCATGGAGTACAGCGATTTCCAGCATATCCTCTTCGAACGTCGGGAGCCGGGCATCCTCTGGGTGACCCTGAACCGGCCCGAGGTGCTCAACGCGGCCGACGCCCGTCTCCACACGGAGCTGGTGGAGCTCTGGCCCACCATCGACCGGGATCCCAGCGTGCGGGTGGCAGTGATCACCGGCGCTGGCCGGGCCTTCTCCGCGGGCGGGGACCTGCAGCTGGTGGAGGACGCCTACCGGGACTTCCCGGAGATCGTCCGCATCCTGGACGAGGCCCGGGCCCTGGTCTACAACATGCTCCAGTGCGACACGCCCATCGTCTCGGCCATCAACGGGGCCGCGGTGGGGGCCGGGTTGGTGGTGGCCCTCCTGGCGGACGTCAGCATCGCCTCGGATCGGGCCCGCCTGGCGGACGGTCACGTGCGCATGGGCGTGGCCGCCGGGGACCATGCGGCCATCATCTGGCCCCTGCTCTGCGGCATGGCCAAGGCCAAGTACTACCTGCTGACCAGCGATTTCGTCAGCGGGGAGGAGGCGGAGCGCATGGGCCTGGTGAGCCTCTGCGTGCCCCATCAGGAGCTGGAGGCCAAGGCCATGGAGGTGGCCCGTCGGCTGGCCACCGGGCCCCAGTACGCGATCCGCTTCACCAAGCGAGCCCTGAACCAGTGGATGCTCCAGGCCGGCCCCATCTTCGACCACTCCCTGGCCTTGGAGATGATGGGGTTCTTCCACCAGGAGATGATGGACGGGGTCCAGGCCCTGCGGGAGCGGGCGGCGCAGAAACGGGCGGCCCGGGGAAGCGGAGGAGGCGAGCCGACGGCCGGGTGATTGGGCGCGCCCGCGGCCGAGCGGACGCGTGGTTGAGAACGGGGATTCCGAGCTTTCGCGCACTGCATTTGAGCACTGCAAAGGAGGAGTGCCATGACACAACGAGCGGTGATCCTCGGTGCTGCTGGCCGTGATTTCCACAACTTCAACGTACACTTCCGCAACAACCCGGACTACCAGGTGGTGGCCTTCACCGCCGCCCAGATCCCCAACATCGAGGGGCGACGCTACCCGCCGGAGCTGGCCGGTGAGGGCTACCCCCAGGGCATCCCCATTGAACCAGAAGCGGAGCTGGAGCGGATCATCCGCGAAGGCCAGGTGGACGTGGCCGTCTTCAGCTACTCGGACGTGAGCCACCAGCACGTGATGGCCCTGGCCGGTCGGGCCATGGCCGCGGGCGCGGACTTCCTCCTGCTGGGGCCTCGGCACACCATGCTCCAGGCCCGAGTGCCGGTGGTGGCGGTCTGCGCCATGCGCACCGGCGCGGGCAAGAGCCAGACCAGCCGCCGGGTGGTCCAGATCCTGGGGGAGCGGGGCCAGCGGGTGGTGGCCGTGCGCCATCCCATGCCCTACGGGGATCTGCGGGCCCAGGCGGTGCAGCGCTTCGCCTCCTGGCAGGACCTGGACCGTTACCAGGTCACCATCGAGGAGCGAGAGGAGTACGAGCCCTACATCCGCCAGGGCCACGTGATCTACGCAGGGGTGGACTACGAAGCCATCCTGCGCCAAGCCGAGCAGGAGGCGGACATCCTGGTCTGGGATGGGGGCAACAACGACCTGCCCTTCTACCGCCCGGACCTCCACATCACCGTGGTGGATCCCCTGCGGGCGGAGGATGGCGCCACCTACTTCCCCAGCCCGGCCAACATGCGCCTGGCGGACGTCTTCGTGGTCAACAAGGTGGACACGGCCAGCTTCCAGGATGTGGAGCGAGCCCGGGCCCTCTGCCGGGAGATGAACCCCCGGGCCCAGGTGGTGGAGGCGGCCAGCCCCCTCTTCGTGGAGGATGGCCAGAGCATCCTGGGCAAGCGGGTGCTGGTGGTGGAGGACGGGCCCACCTTGACCCACGGGGAGATGGCCTTCGGCGCAGGGTGGCTGGCGGCCCGCCGCTACGGCGCGGGGGAGATCGTGGACCCTCGACCCTACGCGGTGGGCTCCATCCGGGAGACCTACGCCAGGTGGCCTCAGACAGGCCCGGTCCTCCCGGCCATGGGCTACGGTCAGGAGCAGATGGCCGAGCTGGCCGAGACCATCCATCGGGCCCCGGCGGATCTGGTCATCGTAGCCACGCCCATTGACCTGCGTCGCCTCATCCAGCTGGACAAGCCGACCCTGCGGGTCCGCTACGAGCTCCAGGAGATCGGCGAGCCCACCCTGGCGGACGTGCTGGGGAGCTGGCTGGAGAGCCTGGCCGCCCCCGGGTAGTCGGCGCTTGACCTTTCCAGGGAGGCCAAACCTTCGGCCGGGTCACATCCCTGGCGTCTCCTGGCCCACTCCATTTGTGGAACCCTGCTCGGCAACCGTGGTAGAATGGAGCCACCCAGGGCGAGCCGGTTCGCCCCGGATCCATTCACTCGAAAACGGAGTTGGAGGTCTCCCCAAAATGCCTGCAGAGCAAGAGCGCCAGCGCGCGGCCAACGGTCAGGCCCAGGCGGCCTTGACCACCCCTTCTTTCGACGCGGACCGCTTCTCCAAGGAAGCCTTGACCTTCGATGACATCCTCCTGGTGCCCGGCTACACCGAGGTGCTCCCCGGGGAGGTGGACCTGAGCGTGGAGCTGCACCCCCGGCTGCGGCTGAACATCCCCATCATCAGCGCGGCCATGGACACGGTCACCGAGGCGGAGCTGGCCATCGCCCTGGCCCGTCAGGGGGGCATGGGCGTCATCCACCGCAACCTCTCGGTGGAGGCCCAGGCCGAGGAGGTGGACAAGGTCAAGCGCAGCGAGAGCGGCATGATCGTGGACCCCATCACCTTGCACCCGGACCACACCCTCCAGGACGCGGAGGAGGTGATGAGCCGCTACCACATCAGCGGCGTGCCCATCACCGACGAGAGCGGCCGTCTGGTGGGCATCCTCACCAACCGGGACGTGCGCTTCGCCACGGACTACAGCCTGCCCATCCACCGCTACATGACCTCGGAGAACCTGGTCACCGCCCGGCTGGGGACCACCCTGGAGGAGGCCAAGGCCATCCTCCATGAGCACCGCATCGAGAAGCTGCCCCTGGTGGACGAGGCGGGTTTCCTGAAGGGGCTCATCACCTACAAGGACATCCTCAAGCGCCAGGACTTCCCCTACGCGGCCAAGGACGAGCGGGGGCGGCTTCTGGTGGCCGGCGCGGTGGGCGTGGGCGACGCCGGACTGCGTCGGGCCCAGGCCCTGGTGGCGGCCGGGGTGGACGCGGTGGCCATCGACACAGCCCACGGCCACAGCAAGGGCGTGGTGGAGACCATCCGCCAGCTGCGGGCCCGCTTCCCGGATCTGCCCATCCTGGCCGGCAACGTGGTGACCGCCGCGGGGGTCCAGGCCCTGGTGGCGGCCGGCGCGGACGTGGTCAAGGTGGGGGTGGGCGCGGGCTCCATCTGCACCACCCGCATTGTCAGCGGCGCGGGCATGCCCCAGCTGACGGCCATCGCGGAGTGCGCAGCCGCCGGGCGGGAGCTGGGAGCGCCGGTCATCGCGGACGGGGGCATCCGCTACAGCGGGGACATCACCAAGGCCCTGGCCGCGGGCGCTTCCGGGGTGATGCTGGGCAGTCTCCTGGCCGGGCTGCACGAGTCCCCAGGGGAGCTGGTCATTCGGGAAGGGCGTTCCTTCAAGGAGTACCGGGGCATGGGCAGCCTGGGGGCCATGAAGGGCCGGGCCGGGGACCGCTACCAGACGGCCCAGGGCAACGGCGGCGCCTCCCCGGACATCGGCGGCAAGACGGTGCCCGAGGGCATCGAGGGGCAGGTGCCCTACAAGGGCTTCCTGGCCGATTTCGTCTTCCAGCTGGTGGGCGGGCTGCGCAGCGGCATGGGCTACGTGGGCGCGGCGGACATCCCGGACCTGTGGCGCAAGGCTCGCTTCGTGCGCATCAGCGGGGCCAGCTACCAGGAGAGCCACCCCCACAGCATCATCATCACCAAGGAAGCCCCCAACTACCAGATCCAGCCCAGCCGCTAAGGAGAGCGCCGTGTCCCATCCACCCTCCTATGTCCAACGTTACCAGGGAAAGGTCGCCCTGATCACCGGGGGCGGCACCGGCATCGGGCGGGCCATCGCGGTGCAGATGGCCCAGGAAGGCGCGTCCGTGGCCATCTGCGGTCGCCGGCCGGGGCCCCTGGAGGAGACGGTGGCCGCCCTGGCCGCCCAGGGGCTCACCGGGCTGGCCATCCCCGGGGACGTGGCCCAGGACGCGGGGGCCATCGTGGAGCGGACGGTCCAGGAGTTCGGTCAGCTGGATGTGCTGGTGAACAACGCGGCCATCTCCGTGGGGCTGGACATGCAGAAGATGACCCTGGCCGAGTGGCGGCAGGTCATGGCGGTGAACCTGGACGGGGCCTTCCTCATGGTGCACCACGCCCTGCCCCATCTGGTGCTCAGCCAGGGCGCCATCCTGCACATCAGCAGCATCAGCGCGGTGGCCGGCGAGTTCGACAGCAGCGCCTACAACGCCAGCAAGGCGGGGCTGGAGGGCTTCAGCCGCAGCCTGGCCCTGGAGCTGGCTCCCTACCGGGTGCGCTCCAACGTGATCCGCCCGGGGCTCATCGTCACCGAGGCCTTCGCCACCATGCCCGAGGAATTCCTGGCCGGCCAGATCCCCTTGATTCCCCTGGGTTTCGCCGGCGAGCCCCAGGACGTGGCTCGGGCCGCGGCCTTCCTCTGCTCCGAAGAGGCCCGCTTCATCACCGGCGCGGTCCTCACCGTGGACGGGGGCGAGTCGGCCAAGTAGCGGGCAAAGAACGGGAGACGGTGGACGGCAGACAGAGGCCAGAACCTGCCCCCAAACGCCCCGAACCCAATCAACCAATCATCCAATCAACGATTTTCCCCCATGCACCTCGAGAAAGCACACCAGCCCAATGACAGTCATCGCAGTGGTGGGCGCCCAATGGGGCGATGAAGGAAAAGGCCGGATCATCGACTTCCTGGCCCAGGAGGCGGACATGGTGATCCGCTTTCAGGGCGGGGACAACGCAGGGCACACGGTGATCAACGAGTTCGGCAAGCATGCCCTGCACCTGGTGCCCAGCGGCATCTTCAACCCGCGCACCCAGAACATCATCGGCACGGGCTGCGTGGTGAACCCTCAGTCCCTGCTTCAGGAGATGGCCAGCCTGGCCCAGGCCGGGGTGAGCCTGGACAACCTCTGGATCAGCGCCCGAGCCCAGATGCTCATGCCCTACCACCGCCTGCTGGACGAGCTGGAGGAACGGGCCCGGGGCAAGGACACCATCGGCACCACCAAGCGGGGCATCGGCCCGGCCTACGCAGACAAGGCGGCCCGCAGCGGCCTGCGCATGGGCGATCTGCTCCAGCCCGACTGGCTGGAGGCCCGGCTGGACAACGCGCTGCGGGTGGTCAACCGCAAGCTCCAGATCCTGGGCGGCCAGCCCGTGGACGGCCGGGAGCTCTACGCCCTCTGCATGGAGTGCCGAGAGCAGCTCCAGGATCGCATCGTGGACACGGTGCCCCTGGTGCGCCAGGCCATCGAGCAGGGGCAGGACATCCTGCTGGAGGGGCAGCTGGGCGTCATGCGGGACCTGGACTGGGGCATCTACCCCTACGTGACCAGCAGCAACCCCACCGCGGCCTACGCCCCTTCCGGCGCAGGGCTGCCAGCCCGGACCATCGACCGGGTCATCGGTGTGGTGAAGGCCTACAGCACCGCGGTGGGGGATGGCCCCTTCCCGGTGGAGCTCCACGATGAGGACGGGGAGAAGCTGCGGGCCATCGGCGGCGAGTTCGGGGCCACCACCGGGCGTCCCCGGCGCTGCGGCTGGTTCGACGGGGTGGCCATCGGCTACGCCTCCTGGCTCAACGGCATGACCGGCCTGGCCATCACCAAGCTGGACGTGCTGGACCACTTCGAGACCCTGCGCATCTGCGTGGGCTACCGCCTGCCCAACGGGGAGGTGATCGCCGACTCCATGCCCGACACGCCGGTTCTCTACCAGGTGGAGCCCGTCTACGAGGAGTGGCCCGGCTGGATGACCTCCACCCAGGCCTGTCGTCGCTGGGACGACCTGCCCAAGCAGGCCCGGGCCTACATCCACCGCATCAGCGAGCTGGCCGGCGTCAAGGTGGACTACGTCTCCGTGGGGCCGGAGCGGGAGCAGATGTTCGCGGTATGAGCCAGTTCGACCACGAGACCTACCTCTCCCCTTTGACCTGGCGCTACGGCAGCCCGGAGATGCGCCGGATCTGGAGCGAGGCGGAGAAACGGCGGCTGCTGCGCCGCTTCTGGGTGGCCCTGGCCCAGGCCCAGCAGGAGGCCGGCCTGGTCACCGAGGCCCAGGTGGCGGACCTGCAGGCCCACCAGGACGACATCGACATCCAGCGGGCCGCGGCCATCGAGGCGGAGATCCACCACGATCTCATGGCCGAGATCCGCACCTACGCGGAGCAGTGCCCGGTGGGCGGGCCCATCATCCACCTGGGCGCCACCTCCATGGACGCCCTGGACAACGTGGACGCCCTGCGCCTGCGCCGCTCCCTGGAGCTCATCGGCCATCAGCTGGCGGAGCTCCTGCGTCTCCTGGCCCAGCGCATGGAGGCGGAGGCCGACACCCCGGCCATGGCCTTCACCCACCTCCAGCCCGCGGAGCCCACCACCGTGGGCTACCGCCTGGCCCAGTACGGCCAGGATCTGCTCCTGGACCTGGAGGAGCTGCACCGGGTTCGCCAGGCGATCCGGGGCAAGGGGCTGAAGGGAGCGGTGGGGACCAGCGCCAGCTACGCCCAGCTCCTGGAGGGGACGGGCTGGACGCCCCGGCAGCTGGAGGAGCGGGTCATGGCCAAGCTGGGACTGCAGGCCTATCCTGTGGCCAGCCAGACCTACCCGCGCAAGCAGGATTGGCGGGTGCTCACGGTCCTGGCCGGGCTGGCCGCCAGCCTGCACAAGTTCGCCTTTGACCTGCGCATCCTCCAGAGCCCGCCCTTCGGCGAGTGGAGCGAACCCTTCGGGGAGAGGCAGGTGGGCTCCAGCGCCATGCCCTTCAAGCGCAACCCCATCCAGGCGGAGAACGTGGACAGCCTGGCCCGGCTGGTGGCGGCCCTGCCCCAGGTGGCCTGGGACAACGCCGCCCTGAGCCTGCTGGAGCGCACCCTGGACGACTCGGCCAACCGGCGGCTGATCCTGCCCCAGGCCTTCCTCCTCAGCGACGAGATCCTGGCCCGGGCCCGGCGCCTGGTGGCTGGGCTCACCGTCTGGCCCGGCCCCACCGCCCGCCACCTGCGGGACTACGGCGTCTTCGCGGCCACGGAGCGCCTGCTCATGGAGGCGGTCAAGGCCGGCGGGGATCGCCAGGCCCTCCACGAGGTCATCCGGGAGCACAGCCTGGTCGCCTGGCAGGCCCTCCAGGCCGGGGAGCCCAACCCCCTGGCCCAGCGCCTCCAGGAGGATCCTCGCATCACCGGGCTGCTGCCGCCCCAGCGGGTGGCGGCGCTCCTGGACGCCTCCGCCTACCTGGGGGACGCACCGGAACGGGCCCGGGAGATGGCCCGGCGCATCCGGGAGGGTCTGGAAAGGCTTAGCGCTTAGAGATTGGAGATCTGAGAGGGGAGATCGGGCACGCCAGGATGCCCAACAGCGTGCCCAACAGGGTGCGCAACCGACCGCTTTCCAATTTCCAATCGCTACTCTCTACTCTCCAATCTCCACGTTCTCCCCTTTGTGCCGATCGCCGGATCGCCCAGCTTCCCAACGCCCGAAACATTGGATCGTCCATGTCCCAAGCCATCCTGACCGCCCAACCCGACTTCGTGGACCTGGCCCTGGAGGAGCTCCAGGCCGGGGCCACGGACGCCCGCATGGTGGCCGAGCTGGCCCCGGGGGTGCTCCTGGTGGCGTTCGCGGAGTCCTTCTGGGAGCTGGCGGACCATTGGCAGCATCACCCGCCCATCTTCGTGCGCCACATCTGCCCGGTGGACGCCACCGCGCCTCTGGTGGGGGACGAGGCCGCTGACCTGGCTCTCCTGGAAGAGGTGGTGCGAGAGGAGTTTGCACCCCTGATCGACCCGGAGCTGCCCTTCTCGGTCCAGACCCGGGTCCTGGCTCGCCTGCCCTACCGGCCTTTCCAGGTGAACCGAGCCCTCTCTCAGCTCATCCAGGAGGCCGCCGGCGCTCCCCTGGACGTGCGCAACCCGGTCCAGGTTCTCTCGGTGGTCTGCGCGGAGACGCCCCCGGTCCTCAACCTGGACGCCCCCTACGTGGCCTTTCTGGGTCTCTCCCTGGCCCAGCAGAACCTCTCCGACTGGGCCGGGGGCGAGCGCCGTTTCGCCCGGGAGAAGGAGCAGGTGAGCCGCTCCGAGTTCAAGCTCCTGGAGGCTCTGGAGGCCTTCGGCGTGGATCTGCCGCCCCGGGGCGTGGCCCTGGACCTGGGCGCTTCCCCGGGCGGGTGGACTCGGGTCCTGCGCCAGCGGCAGCAGTATGTCACCGCGGTGGACCCGGGGGAGCTGGACCCCCGCCTGGCCCAGGACAAGGGGGTGCGTCACCTGCGCATGACCGCGGAGGAGTACCTGGCCAACGAGCCGGACACCTTCGACATCATCGTCAACGACATGCGCATGGACGCCCGGGACTCGGCCCGGCTCATGGTGGCGTACGCCCGTCACCTCTACCCCCACGGCCTGGCCATCATGACCTTCAAGCTGCCCGAGCGCAACCGCCGTCCGGTCCTGGACCACGCCTTCAACATCCTGCGCCAGGCCTACGACATCCTGGGCGCCCGCCAGCTTTTCCACAATCGCAGCGAGATCACCGTCTTCCTGCGCAAGAAGCGCCGACCAGAGCAGGCCGCCCAGGAGCGTCCGCAGGCCGGGGAAGAGTCCGCTCCCCAGGCCCAGCCGGGAGAGGAAGCCTCCGGCTGACGCGTGGCTCCCCCGCGGATCAGGGGCCGCGCCCGCCCGCGGGCTGGCTGTGGCATTTGCCGAAGCCTTGGCGGATTTGGATCGTTTCCGCCGCTCCTCCTGTCTCCTGCCCTGCTCCTCGTCTTGACGACTTGAGCCAGAGAGAGTAGCATACGTTCACCCTCGGCACACGGACCTCGGTTCGTGTGTTCCGTTTCTAGCCTGAAGGGTGTTCGCCTGAGGAAACCATCACCGGACCATCACCCTGGACCACCACCCTGGACCATCCCATCCTGGACACGAACGGATCGCCCCCATGCGCCTGGCTGTTTTAGCTGACATTCACGGGAACCTGCCCGCCCTGGAAGCCGTTATTGCAGAGCTGGAACGTCTCCAGCCCGACCTGGTGATTCTGAACGGGGATCTCATCAACGCGGTGCCTTTCAGCGGGCCGGTCATCGACCGGGTGCGGGCCCTGGACTGGGTGGTGATCCGCGGCAACCACGAGTTCTACTATCTGGACTATGGCACGGAGCGGGCCCTGCCTGGCAGCGATGACCCCAAGCGTTGGGGGCAGCTCCACTGGCTGGTGCAACGCATCACGCCGGAGCAGGGGGCCTACCTGGCGGTGCTGCCCGACGAGCGCACCCTCTACCTACCCGGCACCCAGCCCATTCGGGTGGCCCACGGGCTGCCTGGGCGCAACCGGGTGGGCTTCTACCCCCAGCAGTCGGACGAGAAGATCCTGTCCCAGGTGCGCTCCCTGCCCCAACGCACCCTGATCTCGGCCCACACCCACGTGCAGCTGGACCGGCACGTGCATCTGGATCCGGAGCTCCTGGCCGATCCCCTCACGGACCCTCACGTGGATGGCCGCCCTGGCTCAGAGGCCTGTTCGGTGAACCATCACTGGCATGTGATCAACCCGGGCAGCGTGGGGCTTCCTCTGGGCGGGGATCCTCGGGCCCAGTTCGCCATCCTGGAGGCGGTGCCCGAGGAGGTGGAGCCCGGGGGCTGGCGAGCCACCATGCACCGGGTGGCCTACGACCGGCGGCCGGCCCTGGAGGCCTACGAGACCTCGGGCATGCTGGAGGCCGGCCACGTGATCAGCGAGCTCTTCCGTTGGGAACTCATCACCGCGGAGCCGGAGCTCATCTACTTCTACCAGTGGTCCGCCCAGCACGGCTACGACCCGGACAGCCAGCTGGATGACTCCTTCCAGGCCTACGTGGCCGCGACCGGCCGGGACGCCTACGTCCGGGAGCGGGACCCCCTGGCCAGAGGGGCGGGCCGGCCATGAGGATCGCTTTCCTGGCCGACATCCACGGCAACCTGCCTGCCCTGGAGGCGGTCCTGGCGGATCTGGAGCAGCTCCAACCGGACCGGGTTTACCTGCTGGGGGATCAGATCAACCGCTGCCCCTGGAGCCGGGAGGTCCTGGACCTGTGCCAGGCGAAGGGGTGGCCGGCCATCCAGGGGAACCACGAGGAGGTGGTGGCCCGTTTCAACCACTACGGGCCAGAGGAGATGCGCCGCTATCAGCAGCGCTACCCCGCCTCCGCCTGGACCTGGCGCCATCTGCGCCCGGAGCAGCGCCGGGCCATCGAGGCGCTGCCCCAGGATCGGCTCCTCTCCGTGGAAGCGCTGCCGCCCATGCGACTGGTCCATGGCGTGCCAGGGAATGCCTCCGTGGGCATCTATCCTGAGTCCAGCGACCAGGAGATCGCCCCGCTTCTGGCCGGGCTCCGGGAGCCTATCCTGGTCTGCGGCCACACCCACCGCCCCCTGATCCGGGCCTGCTGCTCCTGGCGCATCTGGAACGGCGGCAGCGTGGGCATGCCCTACAACGGGGATCCCCGGGCCCAGTACCTCCTGGTCGAGGCCACCCCGGACGGCCGAGATTGGCGGCCCATCCTGCGCCAGGTGGACTACGACCGCAGCGGCATCGCCCGGGCCTTCAAGGAGTCGGGGATGCTGGACGAGGTGGGCAAGGTGGCCGAGCTCTTCCTGCGCACGGTCCTCACCGGGGAACCCTGGGCCAGCGACTTCGCTCACTGGATGAAGCACCACTCGGATCGCCGCTGGGAGAGCTACGACGAGGCGGTCCAGCACTATCTCCAGGACCACGGACCCGGCCAGTGGGCCTTCCTGGAGGAGGTCAAATAGACTCTTGCCCCAGCCAGTCGATGCATCTACCGGGGCCAAACGGAACGGATCCAACCATGACCCAACGATTGCTTGCCCTCTACGCCCATCCCGACGACGAATCCTTCGCTGTGGGCGGCGCCCTGGCCCGCTACGCTGCCCAGGGGGTTTCCATCACCCTGGTCTGCGCCACCCGGGGCGAGGCCGGCCAGATCGCCGACCCTTCCCTGGCCACGCCAGAGACCCTGGGCGCGGTGCGGGAACAGGAGCTGCGCTGCGCCTGTCGGGAGCTGGGGGTGGAGGAGCTCATCTTCCTGGACTATCGGGATTCGGGCATGGCCGGTTCGCCGGAGAACCAGCACCCCCAGGCTTTCGCCAACGCGCCGGCGGAAGCGGTGGTTCCCCGGCTGGTGGCCATCATCCGGGCAGTGCGGCCGGACGTGGTGATCACCTTCGAGCCCAACGGCGGCTACGGCCACCCGGACCACAAGGCCATCCACCGGCACGGGGTGGCCGCCTTCCACGCGGCCGGGGACCCCACCCGCTACCCGGAGCTGGGGGCGCCCTTCCAGCCTGGCCGCCTCTTCTACAGCTCCCTGCCCCGCTCCTTCTTCCTGGAGCTGCTTCGGCGCATGGAGGCCCGGGGCATCGACCCCGGCGAGTTCGGCGAGCGCATCCGCAGGGGCGAGGTGGGCTGGCCCGACGAGAACGTGAACACCATCCTCGACGTCTCCGCCTTTGTGCCGCGGAAGTGGGCCGCACTGCACTGCCACGCCACCCAGTTTGGTCCCAACAACATGTTTCGCCGCCTGCCCCCCGAGGAGATCTTTCCCCTTCTGGGCCGAGAATTCTTCGCCCTGGCCTGGCCGGAACCCGACCCCGACCTGCGGCTGGACGATCTCTTCGCTCCTCTGCCGACGGCCATTCCGTGACCCATCCCGCAATCCATCCATCCAAGGACCTTGCCGTGATCCGCGAACTATCCGAGCAGGACCGAGCAGAGGCCCAGGCTTTCCTCGCCCGGGACCCGGAGCTGAACCTCTACTTCCTGGGGAACATGGCTTCTCTGGGCTTTGACCATCATTTCTGTCAGTTTTGGGGCGATTTCGAGAAGGAAGGTGGGCGCCTGCGGGCCGTCCTCAACCGCTACATGGATGGCTGGGTGGTCTACGGCAGAGCCGACGCCAACTGGGCCGGGCTGGCCCGCATCGTGGACGAGCATCCGGCGCCGGCCCGGCGTCTTCAGGACAACCCCGGGGGGATCGACTCCTTCCTGGGCTATCTGCGCCGCTATCAACCCAGCCAGATCCGGACGGAGGAGCTCATGCGCATGGACGCACAGGATTTCCGGCCCGTTTCGGCTCCACCGGGCGTTCATGTGCGCCGGGCCACCCTGGACGACCTGTCGGCCCTGGTGGCCTTCTACGCCCAGGCAGACGAGATGACCCGATCCCCGGCCGCGGTGGAGCACCCTCTGCGGGATCGACGCATCTGGCTGGCGGAAAGAGATGGGACCATCCTCTCCACGGCCCTGACCAACGCGGAGCTGCCGGACATGGCCATGATCGGCGGGGTCTTCACCCGGCCCGAGGCTCGGGGGCGGGGGCTGAGCAAGGCCGTCTGCTCCGCCCTCTGCGCGGAGCTCCTACGCGAAGGCCGGCGGCCGGTGCTCTACTGGAACCATCCGGCCGCCGGTGCGGTCTATCACAAACTGGGGTTTCGGCCTATCGGGACCTGGCGCTCCGTGCGCCTGGAGGCGAAGGAAGGGGCAGGGTGATGGGGATCAGGCCCGGATGGGGGCGGGGACCACGTTGGCGTTGACCAGCTCGTCCCGCAGGGTGGCCCGGGCCCGGCTCAGGCGGGATTTGACCGTGCCCAGGGGCAGGCCAAGCATCTTGGCCGCCTCCGCGTAGTCGTAGCCCTGCACGTCCACCAGCAGGATCACGTCCCGATGCCAGGGGGGCAGGGTCTCGATGACGCCCAGGAGGGTCTCCATGCGCTCTCGGCGCAGGGCGATGGTCTCTGGGTTGTGGCTCTCCGCGGGGGCGGGGAACTCGGTGTTGGACTCCTCGAACATCTTGTCCAGGCTCACGGCCTGGCGGCAGCGCTGCCGGCGCAGATGATCGTAGCAGGTGTTGGTGACGATGCGCAGAAGCCAGGAGCGGAAGTTGCCGTCCTGGAAGCGGGGCATGGCCCGGTGCACCTTGATCAGGGCGTCCTGGACCGCGTCCGCCGCGGCTTCCTCGGTGCGCAGGATGTGTTGGGCCACCCGCTCGGCCGCCTTGCGGTAGTACTCCACCAGCCTGCTGAAAGCACCCTCGTCCCCCAGCCGGGCGGCCTGGATCATGGCGGAGAGCTCCATCCCCAGCCCCTCCCCGCCGGTGTAGCGGCGATGAGCAGGGTCGAAGTGAGGCGTCCAAGGTGCGGTCAGGGCCTGGGAACTGTTCAAACTCATGGTCAACTTACCTCCTCGGTGTAGGGGTCCGCGTGAAACAGAGTTGACTTCTCACGAGCGTGGTGGGACTGCCAAGGGGTGCTGCCTGTCCATCAGGATACAGGATTTTCTGGATCCTGCTTGCGTTTTGGACAACGGCGGTCGCACATTTCTCCTACGCCTTTCTGCGCTTTTTCCGACGTTTCACGGACGCTTCGCATAGCCTGAGGGCCTGGCCTCTGCCGCATCCTCACCGAATCTGCCCTGGTTTTTCCCATGCAAAAAGGCCCGGTCATCTGACCGGACCTGCCATCCTCTTTCCTCGGCTTGACTCTCTTGTTTGACTCTCCGACCCTGGTTCATCCAGGCCTCAGCTCCCTCCAGCCAGGCCCCTTCTCCTTACTCCGCCTGCAGCCGATACCCGTAGCCGCGCACCGTGTGGATGAACCGAGGCTCGCCCCGGTTGCCCGGCTCGATGCGGCTGCGCACTCGGCTCACCATGCGGTCGATGTTGGCGTCGTAGATGTCCCCCTCCGCTTCGGGCCAGACGGCCATGGCGATCTCGTCCTTGCTGACGACCCGCCCCTGGTTCTGGTAGAGGAACCAGAGCAGATCGAACTGCTTGACGCTCAGGGGCGGGTCCAGCCGCTCCCCGTCCACGTAGACCTGGCGGGTGGCTGGGTCCACCCGCAGCCCCCGCTCGGCCACCGGATCCAGGGAGGGCGCGGTGATGGTGGCGGAGGGGTCCAGGAAGCGGAAGCGGGTGGAGGCGAACTGCACCTGGCTGCCGTCCTCCAGCCAGGCCGTGCTCCCGGAGGGGACCCGCCGACCATCCACGTAGACCCCGTTCTTGCTGCCCAGGTCATGCACCTGGTAGGCGTCGTCGATGCGGCGGATCTCCGCGTGGTGGCGCGAGGCGTAGGGGTCCTGGAGGACGATGTCCGAGCTGCTGGATCGGCCGATGCGCGTGATCTCCTGGCGCAGCTCGTATTCCTGGCCCGCGCAAGGGCCGCTCAGGCAGAGTAGTTTCCCGAATTGGCTCACCGTTCGCCTTGCCTTTTCCCGCTCAAAGGGCTGGAGGGTGCTCATGGGACTGGTGTCTCCGGGG
>CAYQEB010000032.1:31360-41604 GCA_964416395.1 uncultured Caldilineaceae bacterium
TGCCTTTTCCCGCTCAAAGGGCTGGAGGGTGCTCATGGGACTGGTGTCTCCGGGGCGGGCGTTCCTGGCCTCGACTGCTTTGGTCTCGACTGCTTTGGTCCCGTCTGGACGTGTGCTAGAATTGGGCGAGAACCTTGGACCTCGGGGGCGCACAGCCATGCCTGGCAGGCGCTCCCTGGAGCCGTCCCGCTGGCAAGCTGGGGGGAAAAGCTTACAGTATCGGATCATACCAGCAAGCCTGCCTGCTGGCAAAATGACGTGGCGTCGGGAACGGCCAGGAGTGCGGCGACGTTACAGGAAGCAGCCCTGTCCTGCGTTTCACCGACCATGGCCCGATGCCGACTCCGCCCAGAGCGGACCACACACCGGCTGATTCACTCAATGGCGCACCCCACAGAGCACCCTGAACCCAATCAGCAGCCTGAGACCGGCCCGGAGTCCAGCGCCTCCTGGCGAGCCAACTGGCTGGACCTGACCGGCCACCGGGTGGGCCGCTACGTCATCGGCCGTCGTCTGGGCAGCGGCGGCGCGGCCGCGGTCTACCAGGCCTACGACCAAGTGCGGGGGATCTCCGTGGCCTTGAAGCTCCTGCCCCCCGGCGCGGATCCCGTCTCCCGTTCCCGTTTCCGCCAGGAGGCCCGCACGGCCGGGGCCTTGCGCCACCCCCACATCGTGCGCACCCTCCAGGTGGGGGATTCCCCGGACGATGGCATGGCCTACATCGCCATGGAGCTGGTGGAAGGGGAAAGCCTGGCCCGTCTGCTGGAGTGGCGGGGGCGCTTGGGCCCGGAGGAGAGCTGCAACCTGCTGGAGCCCATCGCCCGGGCCTTGGCCTACGCCCACGAGCAGGGCGTCATCCACCGGGACGTGAAGCCCAGCAACATCCTTCTGCGCCCGGCCAGCCCCGGCACGCCCAACAGCGTCCAGCTGGAGGCCCTGGACCACCCGGTGATCCCCCTGCTCACCGACTTCGGCATCGCCAAAGCCCTGGACATGCCGGAGCTCACCAACATGGGGCGCACCATCGGCACCCCCGCCTACATGGCCCCGGAGCAGTGCGCCGGCCGTCGGGACGTGGACGGGCGGGTGGACATCTACTCCCTGGGCGCGGTGCTCTACCGCTGTCTGGTGGGCCGTCCTCCCTTCACCGGGACCACCACCCAGGTCCTCCACGCCCACGTCTACGAATCCTTGACCATCCCAGACGACGTGCTGGCCGAGCTGCCGCCCCTGGTGGTCACCATCCTGCGCCGTAGCCTGGCCAAGGACCCAGAGCAGCGCTATGCCTCCTGCGCGGCCATGGCCGACGACCTGGCCCTGGCCGCGGGGCGCAGCCGCTCTGTGGACGACCTGGACGCGCCCACCGCCACCATGACCCTGGCCTCCTTGCCCGCCATCTCCGGCCCGGCCCGGCCCGCCACCACAGAGACGGTCCTGGTCCCTGCCCGGGGTGGGGGAAGTGCGGCGCCGCCAGGAGGTGGGCCGCCGTCTGGCTCCTCCGGATCCCCTGGCCCGGCCGGGGAAAACCCAGGACGACCTCGCCTGGCCAGCCTGCCTGCTCGGGTGACCTTGGCCCTCTCCGGCCTGAGCGTGGTGGTGCTCTTCTTCCTGGTGCTCATCGCCGCGGGCAACCTCAACCGGGGCGCCAGCGTCGACCTCACCGGGGCCGGGGAGCCCCCCGCGCCGCCGGTGGCCTTGGCCGAGAGAGAGCCGTCGCCCACACCGGAGGCCCCCCGCGCCCTTCAGTCGGCCGTCCCTGCCCTGGCGCCGGCCACGGAGACGTCCACCTCCACGCCGGAGCCCACGCCCTCCCCCACCGTCACCCCTTCGCCCGCCCCCACGGAGGCGCCCACCCGCCCGGCTGCGCCCTCCCCCACCGCGCCGGCCACGCCGGTTCCCACGCCGGAGCCCACCCAGCTGCCGCCGGAGACGGGCGGGTGCAGCGCGCAAGGGTGCAGCTTCATCCCGGATCCCCTCTTCCTGGACTTCTACAACAGCAACCGGGAGCTGGCCGAGAAGCTCTGCTGCCCCGCGGACAGCGCCCGGGAGGCCTTGTTCGAGATCCAACCCTTCCAGCGTGGGCTGATCCTGAACCGGCTGGACACCCGCACCATCTACGTCATCTACGCCACCGAGGATTGGTCCCAGTTCTCCGACTCCTGGAACGAGTCCATGCCCGTGAAGGTGGAGGATCCGAACCTGGCGCCGCCGGAGGTGGGCCTCTTCCAGCCGGAGCGGGGCATCGGCAAGCTCTGGGCGGAGAACCCGGCCCTGCGGGACAGCCTGGGCTGGGCCACCGCGCCGGCGGAGCGCTTCACCGGCAAGATCCAGAGCTTCACCGGCGGGGCGCTCATCGGCAACCCGGCCACCGGCCAGATCATCGTGCTCCTGCGGGAAAATTTCCGCCTGTGATCCCCCGACGTTCGTCCACTCGTCCGACCGATCCCACCCCAACGAGGTGATCCCCATGTTCCGTTTCGGCTGTGATTACTACCCCGAGCAGTGGCGCCAGTGGCTGGAGGAGGGGGAGGCCCGCTGGGAGGAGGACGCCCGGCTCATGGCCGAGGCGGGGTTCAACACCGTGCGCCTGGCCGAGTTCGCCTGGGCCCTGCTGGAGCCGGAGCCTGGCCGCTTCGATTTCGCCTGGCTGGACCGGGCCGTGCAGGTGCTGCACAGCCACGGTCTGGACGTGGTCCTGGGGACGCCCACACCGGCCCCTCCGCCTTGGCTCCTGGCCGCCCACCCGGACATCACTCAGGTCACCGCGGAGGGGCGACGCCTGGCCCCGGGCACTCGTCGAGAGGCCTGCGCCAACCACCCCGTCTACCAGGAGCGGAGCCAGGCGCTGGTGGAGGCCATGGCCGGCCACTACGCGGAGACGCCCGGGATCATCGGCTGGCAGACGGACAACGAGTTCGGCTGTCACGGCAGCGCCCGCTGCTACTGCCTCCACTGCCAGGCTGGCTTCCATCAGTGGCTCCAGGCGCGGTACGGTGACCTGGAGGCCTTGAACCAGGCCTGGGGCACGAGTTTCTGGGGAGAGATCTACCGGGACTGGGAGGAGATCCCTCTCCCCGCGGCCTCCGCCGCGGAGCGCAACCCCAGCCACTTGCTGGACTTCTATCGCTTCAGCAGCTGGAGCTGGCGGCGCTTCCACCAGGCCCAGATCGAGACCCTGCACCGCCTCTGCCCAGGGCACTTCGTCACTCACAACCTGATGGGCTTCTTCCCGGATCTGGACTACTACCAGCTGAGCCAGGGACTGGATTTCGTGGCCTGGGACAACTACCACTATCACGGGGCCACGCCCGGGGTGGTGGCCGCCACCCACGTCCACATGTGGGGCATCCTGGAGCGTAACTTCTGGGTGATGGAGCAGCAGGCCGGGCAGATCAACTGGAGCGTCGTCAACCCGGCCCCGCCACCCAACTTCGTGCGTTTGAAGACCTACCAGGCCATGGGCCACGGCGCGGATGGGGTCCTCTACTTCCGCTGGCGGCAGGCCCTGGCTGGCAGCGAGCAGTACCACAGCGGCCTGCTGGACCACGCCGGTCGTCCCACCCCGGGGCTGGAGGAGGCCCGCCAGATCGGCCAGGAGCTGCAGCGGCTGGCGCCCCTGCTGGAGGGGACCGCGCCCAAGGCCCGGATCGCCATCCTGCTGGACTACGAGAGCCGCTGGGCCCTTCAGATCCAGCCCCACAACCACTTCCTGCGCACGGACCACCCCCCGGACTTTCGCCTGGAGAACCCAGCCCTGAGCGTGGATCGGGAGGAGGAGCTGGAGGAGCGCTTCCTCACCGGCGGCGCCTTCGCCGCCTGGCCCTTCCTGGCCCCGTACATCGCCCTGTGGGAGGCCAACGTGCCGGTGGCTATGGTCTCCCCAGAGGCGGACCTGAGCGGCTACGACCTGGTCTGCGCACCCTTCCTGAACCTGGTGCGGCCACAGGTGCTGGCGAACCTCCAGGCCTTCGTGGAGGGAGGCGGCGCCCTGATCCTGGGCCCGCGCACCGGGGTGAAGGACGCCTCCAACCGCCTCTTCACCCAGCCCCAACCGGGCCCCCTGGCCGCCTTGACCGGGGCCACCGTGGCCTTCTTCGACTCCCTGGAGCCGGAGCGGCGCAACGAGCTGCGCTGGGAGCCCCACGTGAATCGCATGGGACGGGAGACCGCGGTGGGCCTCTGGGCCGAGGTCCTGGAGCCGAACGGCGCGGAGGTGCTGGCCTCCTACACCCAGGACTGGTACGCGGGCCGGGCCGCGGTGACCCGTCGGGAGCAGGGCTCGGGCCAGGTCATCTACGTGGGCTGCATGGGCGGCCCCCGCCTCTACCACACCCTCTTCGACTGGCTCCTCCCCGCTCTGGGCATCCGGCCTCTGCTCATCGCGGTGCCGGGGGTGGAGATCTGCGCCCGCACGGGGCCCGACGGTCGCCGTCTGCTCTTCGTGCTCAACCACACCCGGCACCCCCAGATCCTGACCCTGAGCGCGCCCAAGGTGGATCTCCTCACCGGCCAGCGCTTCGTCCAGGACCTTCCCCTCCAGCCTGGGGACGTGCGGGTGCTCCAGGTGGCGGCGGACCAGGGTTGAAGCCGGCAGTCAAGCCAGCAGTTGAGGGACCGGGCATGGGAGCGTGGAGATTGGCAGACAATGCTTGGATCGAACTGGCCCCAGGGCACAAGATGGGCCTGACGGTGACGAATCCGGTGCTTCTGGCCGGGGGCGTCGTCGGCTACGGTGAGGCGACGCCCCGGGGCGTGGACCTTGCCCAGCTGGGCGGCGTGGTGGTGGGGCCCATCACCCGGCAGAGCAGACGTGGGCAGCCGCCGCCCCGCCTGGCCGAGACGGTGGGCGGCTTTGTCCTGGGGACGGGCGGACAGAATCGAGGCGTCTCGGCCGCGGTGAAGAAGTTCGCCCGGCTCTGGCCCCGGCTGGGCTGTCCGGTCATCGCCCAGCTGGCGGACACCCAGCCCGAGGATGCTCAGGTCACAGCGGCGCGCCTCCAGGCCACGAACGCCCTGGCCGGCCTGGAGCTGCTCCTGCCCCAGGACGCCGGCCCGGTGCAGCTTCGCGGCTTGGTCCAGGCTGTGCGCCGAGGAAGCGACCTGCCCCTCTGGCTCAAGCTGCCCCTGGAACAGGCGACGCTCCTGGCGCCCGCGGCTGAGGAGGCCGGGGCGGACGGGCTGGTCATCGGCCAGCCACCCCGGGGAGCAGGGCTGCGGCCGGGCCCGGATGGCCAGGCCCAGCAGGTGGAGGGCGGTGTCCACGGCCCTCTGACCTTTGCGCTGATGCTCCAGGCTTTGACCCAGGTGGCCGCCCTGGATCTCCCCCTGGCCCTCATCGCCTGTGGCGGCATCCACACGGCGGCTCAGGCCCGCCAGGCCCTGTCCGCGGGCGCTCGGGCCCTGCAGGTGGACAGCGCCGCCTGGGTGGAGCCGGAGCTGCCCCTCTGGCTGGCCCGGGCTCTGGCCCGATCCCAAGAGGCAGGGAAGGCGTGAACCGGCCTCGCGCCCAGGCCCTGCTGCCCCTCTACCAGCCCTTCTTCAGCGGCTGGCGTCTGGTCTACGTGCCTGGGGTGATCCTGGCCCGGAGCGGCCATGGCCTTTCCTGGGCCACGGCTCTGCTGGGGTTGCTGGCGGTCTTCGGTGGGGAGTGGCTGCGTCGGCGCTATCCTGGGGGCGAAGCGGGGCGGCTCCCGGCCCCTGCCTGGGTGGTGGTGCTGGCGTTGATCCTCCTGGGCTTCTTCCCGGAGGAGGCGCCTGTGGGGCTGATCCTGTGGGCCGGGGTGGGCCTGGCCTGGGGAGAGCTGGCCCGGGCATGGCCGGCCTGGCCTCAGGGCCTCCTGGGGTGGGGCATGTTGGCTCTTGGGGCGCTCCTGGGGTGGGCGGGGCTGCGGGGTCCAGGGAGCTGGCTCATGGCCCTGTTGCTGCTGCCTCTGGCCTGGGGATGGCAACCAGGGCGAGGCGGAAGGTCCGGATGAGCGGGGGATCGGCAGGGCGCCTCAGCCCTGGAGCAGGGGGAGTTGCTCCGCCGGTCGCCGTCCGTTGAGGAGGATGTAGGGGGCGGCCCGTTCCGGCGCGGGGACGCCCAAGGCCCGCAGCTGGCGCAGCTCGGTGATGGCGGCCTGGCGTCGGGCCCGCAGGATGCGCTCCACCGACTTGGGCCCGATGCCCGGCACCCGCAGAAGCTGGGCCCGGTCGGCCCGGTTGACCTCCACCGGCGCTTCCCGCAGGCGCCGCTCCGCCCAGGCTCGCTTGGGGTCCGTTCCCAGGGGCAGATCCTGGCCCGACGTGAAGGGCAGCTCCTCCAGCTCCCAGCCGTAGTCCCGAAGCAGGAAGCTGGCCTGGTAGAGGCGGTGTTGGCGCAGGGCCGGGACCGCCGGCCGGTCCTCGAAGGGGGTCTCCTGGATGGGGCGAAAGGCGGAGAAGTAGACCCGTTTCAGGCCGAACTCCCGATAGAGCTTCTCGCTCAGGGAGAGGAGCTCCAGGTCCGTGTCCCCCACCGCGCCCACCACGAACTGGGTCACCCCGCTGGCCCGGACGCGCTCCTGGCGCCGGATCCGACGCACCCAGCTCAGGCGCTGGAGGAGCTCCTGCCAGAACTCCTTCTTGGGGGCCAGGGCCCGGAGGCGACTGGGGGTCGGCCCCTCCAGGTTGATGGAGACCCGGTCCGCCAGCTGCATGGCCTGGCGCACCTGCTCGTACTCCGCTCCGGGCATGATCTTCAGGTGCAGATAGCCTCGGTAGCCCAGCTTGCGGCGCAGGATGAGGGCCGTCTCCAGGATCTTGTCCTGGGCCCGGACGCCGCCGCCGATGATGCCCGAGGAGAGGAAGAGGCCCTGGACCAGCCCGGCTCGGTGCAGCTGGTGGAAGCCTCGGGCCATCTCGTCCGGCTGGAAGGTGAGGCGCTGGGTGCGGCTGCGCCCGGCCCGAAAGGGGCAGTAGAAGCAGTTGCGCTCGCAGGCCGTGGTCATCATGGCCTTGAGCACCGGCATCTTGCCCTTGGGGGTGGTCACCGTGGAGATGGCGCTGCGCAGGTCGGGCGCCCGGCCCTGGGATCGGCCCTGGGACCCTGCCGCCCCTGGGGCTGGGGTGAAGCAGGCCGGCGCCTCGGTCAAGGGGGCGTCCCCCGCCGGCTCGAAGGCGGTGACGTCACCCATCCGGGCCAGTTTCTCCACAGGATCCAGAGCCATGCGCACGTTCATGGCTCCAGTATAAGAACATGCGTTCTGTTTGTCAAGTCGGTTGTGAAAACGGAAACGGAAAGAGCAGTAGAGCAGGTGGGTAGCCCCCAGCCAGGGGAAGCGAAAGGAACGGTCAAACGATGCGAGCCGTGGTGCAGCGGGTGAGTCAGGCCAGCGTGGTGGTGGACGGAACAGTGGTGGGAGCCATCGGCGTGGGGTTCCTGGTGCTGCTGGGCATCACTCACGAGGACGGGGAGGCGGAGGCCCGCTGGCTGGCCCGGAAGATCGCCGGTTTGCGGGTCTTCGAGGACCAGGCGGGAAAGATGAACCTGAGCCTGGCGGATGTGGGGGGCGGCGCGCTGGTGGTGAGCCAGTTCACCCTCTACGGGGATCTGCGCAAGGGGCGGCGGCCTAGTTTCGTCCGCGCGGCCCGGCCGGAGCATGCCAAACCCCTCTACGAGCGTTTCTGCCAGCTCCTGGCCCAGGAAGGGATCCCGGTGGAGCAGGGGGTCTTCCAGGCCCACATGGAGGTGGCCCTGGTCAATCACGGCCCGGTGACCCTCTGGTTGGACACGGCGGAACTGATGGGGTAAGATCCAGCCATCCCCGATCTGTCCAGATTCCAAAAGTTCAGCAAGCCCTGGCTGCGAGCAGATCCATTTCGGTGGAGGGAGGCGAAGGTGATGGCAAAGACCAACTATATCCTGGCAAGCACCCCAGCAGAGGACCTGGCCATCGTGCAGGCCATGGCCGAGGAGCTGAAGAACTACCTGCTCCGGGGAGATGTCTATCACATGCTGGTGGTGCCTAGGCCTGGAGGTGAGGAGCGGCTGGAGATGAGCTTGGGGGACCTGTTCTCCCGTCTTCATCGGCTGGAGGTTCAGGCGGATCAGCTGAGCCCGGAGGAGCGTCAGCGCCTGGAAGAAGTGAGGCAGAGCATCCAGGAGACTCTGCGGATCATGGACTCCCAGGCTCTGGCCCTGGCCGAGCGGGAGATCAAGACCCGCCTGAACAGCTTGCGTTGGTTCCTGGACGAGTGCCGGGACAACCGCAGCTACTGCCGCAGCGAGTACCCGTTCGAGATCCGCAACCGCCAGCGCATCCAGGAGCTGCTGGACGCCTTCGGGGAGAAGCTTTCCCCAGAGCTGCGCCGCCAGGTGGCCGAGATGGATCGGGAGATCCGCTCCCTGATCAAGCCGGCGGATTTCATCTGGGACGACCGGGTCCGGGACGTCTATCCCCAGGATAAGTACTGGTACCTCTACGCCTTGCCCGGGTGAGGTTGAATAGGTGCAAATAGCAGGCGGCGACCAACAGGTCGCCGCCTTTCAGCCTCTATCCTCACTCATTCCTCGCTCCAACACCCAGCTCTCCCTTGACTTGCCCTAATCCTCCTTGGCCAGGGCCCGGGCCTGCTCGACGATCCGGTCCCGGCGCACCCGCCCTTCGGGCCAGCCCAGAATGGCGGCGATCTGCTCGGGTTTCATCTCCGCCAGCTCGTCGAAACGGCGCACGTTGGCCGCCTTCAGCCGCCTATCGAAGGTGGGCCCGATCCCCTTGATGCGGGTGAAGTCGTCCTCTCCCCGGTCTTCATCTTCCTGGGACGCCTCGCCCTGAGCCGCCTCCTCTGGAGGCCTTTCCTGCTGGGCTGTGAGCTTATCCCGGCGGGGTGAGCTCTCCAGGGCGGCCAGCATCCGCTCCGACTCCTCCGGCGTCAGGTCGATGGCCTCCCCGGTGACCAGGGGCGGGGGCAGGTCGTCCTCCGCATCCTCAGGCGTGGAGGCGGGAGGCTCTTGCGGTGGAACAGGGCCAGGCTGCTCTGGCGTGGCGGCCGCCGGGCCACCCCCTGCCCGGGTGCGAGCCAGGTGGACGAGCACTGCGCCCAGGCCCAGGGAGCCGAAGAGGAGCACGGCCAGCCAGCCCAGGCAGCCGCTGATGGCCCAGAGGAAGCCTGTCACTCCGGTGAGCAGCAGGGCCCCGGCGGCGCTGCTGCTCACCGGCCGGAGTTCCACGTTCAGAGCCTGGGCCAGGCGTTGCCCCAGCAGGTAGGAGGTGACGATCCACCCTCCCAGGAGCAGCACCCCCAGCAAGGCTCCCAGGAGGAAGGCCGCCGGGGCCAGGCAGATGGTGATGGCCAGCAGAAAGGCCACGAAGAGAGTGCCCAGCATGGTCACCAGGCCGGTGACGAAGCTCAGGGCCGATTCTTGGCGAGCCGTCTGGGCCACCGCCTCCACGGTGGTGGGGGCCAGCCAGACGACGAAGGCCGCCAGAGCCGCCAGCAGCAGGGTCCAGAACATGGCCTGGAGCAGGCGCAGGAAGAAGCGCAACAGCCGGTCCGCCAAGGTCAGCTGAGAGCGGACCTGGCTCCCCGGAAGCTCGCCTTTGCGGAACCAGAAGCGGAACACCCCATCCTCTGAGCCACCCGGGAAGGGGCCCCGGAAGTCGAAGCGGGGACCGCCCACTACATTGCCCCCCACGTAGGCGCCGGGCTCCCGTTTCACCTCGCCGCCAAAGGTGCTCACGTCTCCGGTGACCCGGCTGCTGCTCTTGAGCACCACATCCCCGGACATGACCGCCAGGTCCCCGTCGAGCTCCCCGGCCACCACCACATCCCCGCGGAAGACGGCCACATCTCCCTGGATCTTGCCCCCGGCCTGCACGATGACGTCACCGTTGTAGACGGCCACATCCTCCCGGATCACCTGACCGGGCTTCACCACCAGGTCCTCGTTGAAGATCTGGATGTCCAGGGTCCCCATGAACGTGTCGATTCCGGGGGCTGTGCGGACGAAGGTCCGGTTGCCTTCCTGGAAGCTGGGCGCGGCGAGGAGGGGCTGGGCTTCCAGGCCGGCCGGCTCCGCGACCGGGGCCAGGCCTGGGGCGAAGAGGACCAGCAGCGTGACTGCCGTCACCGCCGCCGCAGCCAGGAGCCATCGTCCGAAACCGCGTTTGTGTGCCATCACGCCATCACCTCGCTTTTGTGGGCACTGTTTTGTGGGCACTGTTTTGCAGGCACTGTTTTGCAGGCACTGTTTGAGAGCGCTGAGCGAAACAGCATCCTTCGTG
>CAYQEB010000033.1:0-6652 GCA_964416395.1 uncultured Caldilineaceae bacterium
ACAAAGGGACCGTCCTGGCCAGGGCGGTCCCTTCGTTTGCTCTCGTTGCGTTTCGGCCAGGCTCCCAGCCCCTCAGCCCGGAACATGCTCGCCGCCCTCCTGGGCCAGGAAGGCGGCCACCAGCTCCCGGATGGCCGTCTGGGGAGCCCGGCTCATGTCAAACCAGTGGACCCCCTCCATGCGCCGGAACCAGGTGTACTGGTGGCGCACGAAGCGGTGGGTCTCCACCCGGATGCGCTGGACGGCCTCCTCCAGGGAGAGCTCCCCCCGCAGATGGGCCACCAGCTCCCGATAGCCCAGGCTGGTCAGGGCCGGCAGGTTCTCGGGGTAGCCAGCCGCCAGGAGACGCTCCGTCTCCGTCACCCACCCGGCCTGGATCATGCGCTGGATACGGGCCTGGATGCGGGCATGGAGCTGCTCCCGGGGCATGTCCAGCCCCACCAACAGGCTGCGGAAAGGGGGCGGAACCGCCCCCTCCAGCTCGCTCTTGGGCCGGCCTGTGCGCAGGACGATCTCCAGGGCCCGGACCACCCGGCGCACGTTGTGGGGGTGGATCCGGGCCGCGGCGGCCGGGTCCAGCTCCTGGAGCCGGCCATGCAGGGCGTGGGCGCCCTGTTCCCGGGCCAGGGTCTCCAGCTCCTGGCGCAGGGCCGGATCCGGCGGCACATCCGGGATGCGCATGCCGGTGACCACCGCCTTCACGTAGAGGGCCGTGCCCCCCACCAGGAAGGGCGTCCGCCCTCGGGCGTGGATCTCCTGGACGGCCTGGACGGCCAGGGCCTGGTATTCGGCCAGGCTCAGGGGCTGGTCCGGCTCCCGAATGTCCAGCAGGTGATGGGGAACGCGCCGGCGCTCCTCCGGGGTGGGCTTGGCCGTGCCGATGTCCATGCCCCGGTAGATCTGGCGGCTGTCCGCGCTGACGATCTCCCCCTGGAAGGCCTGGGCCAGATCCAGGCTCAGGGCCGTCTTGCCCACGGCTGTGGGCCCCAGGAGGACGATGAGGGGCGGCTTGGCGTTTGGGTCCCTGGACGCCTGGGCGGTTGGTTCGGTGTGCTTCACTGGATGTTTCACTGGGTGCTTCACTGGTAGTCTGTTTCCTGTTCGGCCTCTCCTCAGCCGGACACCGCGTGGCGGATGTGCTCCACGGCCAGGAGGCGTCCGGCCTTGTCCATCTGCACGGCCACCACGTCGATGCGCCAGGGGCCTGTCCAGCCCACGGCCTGAAGATAGTGCTGGGCCACCTGTCGCAGCTTGGCCTGCTTGGCCGGGGTCACCGCCTGGCGAGCCGTGCCGAAGCGATCTCCCCGCCGGGTCCGCACCTCCACCAGGACCAGCCAGGTGGCCCGCTCCTCCCCGGTGACCAGGTCCGGGGCCTGCTCCTGGGCCACGATGTCCAGCTCCCCCACGGGGCAACGCCAGTTCCGCTCCAGGATGGTCAGGCCAGCCTGTTCCAGGGCCCGGACAGCCAGATCCTCGCCAGTCTGCCCCAGGCCGCGACGGGGGTCAGCCATTCTCGCCCTCCCCCGGTTCGTCCAGCAGCGGATCGAAGAGGGTGGCGGGCCGGGCAATGGGCGCGAAGCTGTGCCGATGCTCCGGGCAGGGCCCCAGACGGGCCAGGGCCTCCCGATGCTCCCGGGTGCCGTAGCCCTTGTGCCGGGCGAAGCCGTAGCCGGGGCAGCGGGCGTCCAGGGCCACCATCCACCGGTCCCGGTGGACCTTGGCCAGGATGGAGGCGGCGGCAATGGAGACGATGCGCTGGTCTCCTTTGACGAAGCGCTCCTGGGGGATGTTCACCCCAGGAAGCTGCATCCAGTCCACCAGCAGGTAGTCCGGCCGCTGGGAGAGCCCCCCCACGGCCCGCTGCATGGCCAGACGGGTGGCCGGCGCGATGCCCATGCGGTCGATCTCCTGGGCCGAGGCCATGCCCACGCTCCAGTCCAGGGCTGCGGACGCCACCTCCTGGGCCAGCCGTTCCCGCTCCTGAGCGGTCAGGAGCTTGCTGTCCCGCACCTGGGCCCAGACGCCCTCCAGGGGGGTTCCAGGGGGCAGGATCACCGCGGCGGCCATCACTGGGCCGGCCAGCGCGCCCCGGCCGGCCTCGTCCACGCCGGCCACCCGCTGGCAGCTCTTCCGCCAGAGGCGCTGCTCTTCCTGGAGGGTGGGCGGGTGGGGTGGCATGGTTGGGTCCTCAGTGCAACGGGTTGAGAGAAGGTTGACCGCAGGCGGTTCGATGCAAAAAGCACCGACGGAAACGCCGGTGCTCGGTGCTCTGCTATGGACGATCCAGCTCCCGGTGGGGCGGACGACTGTCCGCGCCGCCGGAAACTCGGCTACACGCTGAGGAAGCGCTTTTCCTTCAGGCGAGCGGCCTTGCCCTGGCGCTCTCGCAGGTAGTAGAGCTTGGCCCGGCGCACCTTGGCCTTGCGCAGCACCTCCACCTTTTCCACGTTCTTGCTGTAGAAGGGGAAGATGCGCTCCACACCCACGCCGTGGGCGCCGGTGCGGCGGACTGTGAACGTGGCGCCCGGCTCTTTGCCGCCCCGGATTGCGATGATCACACCCTGGAAGACCTGAATGCGCTCGTTGCGCCCTTCCTTGATGCGCTGGTGCACTCGCACCGTGTCGCCCGGCTGCAGATCGGGGATATTGGGATTGCGTTCCGGCTTCAGGGATGCCATCAGTGCATTGGTCATGGTTCACCACCCTGTAGAGATCGGCTCTTGAAAACTCAGCCCTGCAAATTCAGCGAAAAAACGGCAGTTTCCCAAGCGCTCTGGGGGAGACGCTGCAGAGCGGCCCGACCCGTTGGCCAGGCTGCCCGGTCGATTGCCACAAACACGAATGATATCACAGAGCTGAGGTGGGGACAAATTTCAGTCCGAGTGGAGGAAATGACACTCCCGGCAGCAGAAACTTCGATATCTGTTGCGATCTGCCGCCGGTGGTTCGGCACAATTTGTTGTGAGTGAAATCGGTGATAAAATAGGCCATACTGCCCAGAAGATGTCACCTGGGACGGGACGGCCGCCAGCCGTGCTCGGCCAGAAAGCGCAGGTCCTCCTGGGTGAGCCGGGCCTTCTCCAGCAGATCTGGACGCCGCTCCAGGGTGCGCAGCAAGGCCTGCTCCCGGCGCCAACGGGCCACCTTGCCGTGATGCCCACTGCGCAGGATCTCCGGCACGGCCTCCCCCCGAAAGACGGCTGGTCGCGTGTACTGAGGCCCCTCCAGCAGGCCGTCCATCCCGGGCGAGTGGCTGTCCTGGTGGGCGCTCAACTCGTAGCCCAGGACGCCGGGCAGGAGCCGGGTCACCGCATCCACGATGACCATGGCCGGGAGTTCACCGCCGCTGAGCACGTAGTCGCCGATGCTGATCTCGTCTGTGGCCAGCCGGGTGCGCACCCGCTCGTCCACCCCCTCGTAGCGACCGCAGATCAGGGCAATGCGATGGTAACGGCTCAGCTCCTCGGCCACGGCCTGGGTGAAGAGCCGGCCTTGGGGCGTGAGCAGGATGATGGGCACATCCGACGGCAGGGTCGGGGGCTGCTCCGGGTCCCAAGGAGGCAGGTGGTGGAAGGCGTCCTCCGGGGGCAAGACCCAGCCCGGCGGACGGGTCAACACTGTCTCCACTGCCCGGAAGATGGGCTCGGGCTTCATGATCATGCCGCCACCGCCGCCGTAGGGCGTGTCATCGCAGATGTGGTGCTTGTCCGTGGTGTAGGCCCGGATGTTGTGGATGCCGATGCGGAGCAGACCTTTCTCCTGCGCCCGCTTGATGATGCTCTCCGAAAAAGGGCCCTGGAACATGCCAGGGAAGAGTGTGAAGATGTCGAAATGCAGCCTGGGAGGTTCCTCCCTGTGACCCTCGTCCATAGGCTTTGGCGTCGCATCCGAGCTGGTCTGGGCTGGCGCGTCCCCGGGGACGCGCGCTGGAACTGGCTGCCCCTGCTCGTTCTTCGGGCTCGGGCCCTCTGGGGCCGGGTTCAGGGATGGGTTCTGGGGTTGGTGGCGTCGGTCCATGGGCTCATTGTAGCACAGGCCAATTCTCTCCAGAAGCTGGCGAGGGTTCGGACGTTGACTCGCCACGCCCTGGCTCTGTTCCAGGAAAGCGCTAGCGAGCGAGAGCCTCTGGAGGCAGGCAAACGGCCCATCGTCCTGCCTCGACGCATGGCCCTGGTCAGCACCCAGTTCGTCCTGGCCCTGCTCTTCGTCGGTGTGATCTGGAACCAGTGGCCCCGCCCCTCCACCTCCCAGGCGGCTCAGCCCGCGGACCATCCCGCCCTGGTGGTGCTGGACGCTCAGCCCACCCCGGCCGCCCTGGCCCGTCGTCTCGGCAACGGGGCCAGCCGCCCCGCCGGGGTGAACGCCCCCGCGCCCCCTTCGGCCCCGCCGGCCCAGCAGCCGCCCAAGCGCCTGGCCCCTATCCTGGACCTGGGCGACGGCCAGGCCACCACGGTTCCCCTCTGGGTGGAGACCGACCAGGCCAAGCCGGATCCCCTGCCGGAGAACCCAGCCGCCCAGGCCATCGCAGCGGCCATCCGGGCCAAGCTGGCCGAGCAGCAGGCCCTGGAGCAGCAGGCCTCGGAGCCGCAAGTCTCAGAGACGTCCCGGGCCCTCATCGGCGCGGAGACGCAGGACGCGGGAGAGCCGGACACAGGCCCGTCGGCCGCCAGCGCGGAACACCCGGCGCCCAAGTCGGATCCCCCGGCCGTGGCTCGGATCCTGGAGCTCCAGGGAGGCCAGGAGGAGGTGAGCCAGAGCGTTGGAGCCCCCTCCCGGATCGAAGTGGCCCCTCCGCTGCCCACACCCACGCCAACGCCCAGCCCAACCACCGAGCCCACCCCTGCGCCGCCCCGGCAGCCGGGCCCGCTCTGGGTCACTTTCCCTCCGCCGGCCCCGGGCGAGCAGGAGCACTACTGGCTGGAGAACCCCTTCCCGGCGGGCTACAACCAGGTGGCCAGCCCCAACTACCAGTACGGCTCCACGGCCGGAGGGCGCTATCGCCCCCACCATGGCCTGGATCTCTCCAACCCCCTGGGCACACCCATCCTGGCCGTGGCCGAGGGAGAGGTGGTCCACGCGGGGCCGGACAACCCGGCCCTCCTGGGTCCCTACACGAACTTCTACGGCCTGGCGGTGGTGGTCCGGCTGAACCGACGGCTCTCCACGCCGGAGGGGGAGCAGGATGTCTACGTGCTCTACGGGCACATGAGCGAGGTGCGGGTCACGGTGGGGCAGCAGGTGAAGCCCGGGGACGTGGTGGGGCTGGTGGGCATGACTGGCATCGCCATCGGGCCACACCTGCACCTGGAGGTGCGGATCGGCCAGAACAGCTACTGGCAGACGGTGAACCCCACCCTCTGGATGAAGCCTGGGGGCAACCGGGGCACAGTGGCCGTGCGCTTCCTCAGCGCAGACGGGCGCAGCTGGTCCGGGGCCCGGCTGAGCCTCCTCCGCTACACCGAGGACGGCGCCCGCTGGATCCGGGCCGTGGACATCTACCAGGACGCGGAGAACCTGGGGCCGGATCCCATCTGGGGCGAAAACGGAGCCCTGGGACATCTGCCCCCGGGCAACTACTACATCACCGGCAAGATCAACGGGGAGAAGGTGGGGCAGAACCTGACCGTCCACCCAGGCCAGACCACTTTGGTGGAGCTGCGCACCCAACAGTGAGCCGCCCAGGGGAGAGGGAGCAACCATGAGCGACCGAGGCGCGAGCCGCCCATCCTCCACCCCAGTGATCATCTACACCGACGGCGCCTGCCTGGGCAATCCGGGCCCCGGGGGCTGGGCGGCCGTCCTGCGCTACGGCCCGCACGAGAAGGAGATGAGCGGCGGCTTCCGGGAGACCACCAACAACCGCATGGAGCTGCGGGCTGCGGTGGAGGCCCTGAACGCGCTCACTCGCCCCTGCCGGGTGGAGATCTACACGGACAGCGTCTACCTGCGCAACGGCATCACCCAGTGGGTGCGGGGCTGGCAGCGCAATGGCTGGCGCACGGCCGCCAAGAAGCCGGTGAAGAACCAGGATCTGTGGAAGGCCCTGCTGGCCGCGGTGGAACGCCACGCGCCGGCCGGGGGCGTCTCCTGGCGCTGGGTCAAAGGCCACGCTGGCGCCCCTCTGAACGAACGGGCGGATCAGCTGGCCACGGCCCAGGCCCGCGAGGTCGCCGAAGATTCCCCCACGGACACCCCCGCAGACGACGCCTCCCGCCTCCTTTGACCCTCTCAGGCCCCCTCACTCCTCCCAGCGCCAGGGTGGACGGCTCCACCGCCCCCGCTCCGTCAAGGCGAAGGCGATGAGGCCCGGCAGGATCTGGTGCCCGTAGTCGCGGATCAGCGCCCCGTGGCGGATCCCCACGTAGCCCATGCGAACATCCGCCAGGCTCCAGCGCCGGCGATAGCGGAAGAAGCCGGCCAGCTCCCAGAGCCAGAGGACGAGGAGCGCCATCCAGAGGGGCGCCCAGAAGCCCACGAAGACGAAGGCGGTGTAGTGGCGGGCCGGGTCGGCGTCGTCCACCAGGGTCCAGCGGAAGCCGTGGACGCCGAAGCGAACGGGCGGTTTCCCGGCCATCTGAGCCAGGAAGCGGGGAGGGTTCCAGGCGTCCTGCAGGCGGATGGCCGCGTAGCGCTCGCCCATGGCCAGGACGAA
>CAYQEB010000033.1:6752-8870 GCA_964416395.1 uncultured Caldilineaceae bacterium
CTCCTCGCTGGGGGACTCTTCGCTGGGTTCCTCCAGATCATGGGCGGCTGGCAGCTTGGCGATCTCGCGCCAGCGCTTGGCCGCGCCCCGACGGATCAGGGCCGGATCGAAGTCGGCCAGGAACTCCCAGCCCTCCAGGGCCAGCCCTTCCTGCACCTCCTCGGTGAGGTCAAACTCCAGCTCCCGACCGTCCGTGCGGACGACAAAGTGGAGAAGGTCCTCGTTGCCGTCGTCGATCACCGCGGTGACGCAGGGGCGGTCCGTGCCCAGGGGTTTGCGGAAGAACGTCGCCGAACAGCGGGCGCAAAAGGCGAGATCGGCATCGCAGAGACCTCGGTCAAGGATGATCTTCATAGCTCCCCTCCTGAGAGACACACGTGAACCGGGCCAGAAGCGTCCAGAATGGGCTGGTCACCGGTTCTGCTGGCAGCCACTCGGCTCGGCGGCCGCCGAAATGTACTCGCCGGCTACCTACAGGATCCGCCAACTTGCCCTCGGGTGCACGGGACAGATGACCCCGATTACCCGGGTCATCTGTCCCTACTGGGTGGGAGCGAAAAGGGCACGCTCAAAGGTCCGTGGTCCCCGGATGGCCAGAGCCCAGGCCTAGTGGCGGAAGTGACGGGTCCCGGTGAAGGCCATGACCAGGCCCAGGCGATCCGCAGCCTGGATCACCTCCTCGTCCCGGATGGAGCCGCCGGGCTGCACCACCGCGGTGACGCCGTAGTCCGCTGCGGCCTCGATGCCGTCGGGGAAGGGGAAAAAGGCGTCCGAGGCCAGCACCGCGCCCTGAGCTCTCTTCCCCGCCTTGTACCCGGCCAGCATGACCGCGTCCACCCGGCTCATCTGGCCAGCCCCCACCCCCACTGTGGCCCGCTCCTTGGCGAAAACGATGGCGTTGCTCTTCACGTGGCGGGCCACCCGCCAGGCGAAGGCCAGGTCGGCCAGCTGCTCGGGGGTGGGCGTGGCCTGGGAGACAAAGCGCCAGTTGGCTGGGTCCATGTCCGCCTGGCTGCGGTCCATCTCCTGGACCAACAGGCCGCCCAGGACGCTGCGCAGGCTCAGGGGCGCCTCCAGGGGATCGGCCTGGGCCCCGGTGGCCTGGAGGATGCGCAGGTTGCGTTTGCGCTGGAGGAGGGCCAGGGCATCGGGCTGGAAGGCTGGCGCGGCCACCACCTCCACGAAGAGCTCCTGCAGGCGCTGGGCCGTCTCCAGGTCCAGGGGGCGGTTGACCGCGACGATGCTCCCGAAGGCGCTCACCGGGTCCGAGGCCAGCGCCTTGTCGTAGGCCTCGGCCAGGCTGGCTCCGCTGGCCAGGCCACAGGGGTTGCTGTGTTTGATGATGGCCACGGTGGGGTCCGGGAAGTCCTGAGCCGCGGCCCAGGCCCCATCCAGGTCCAACCAGTTGTTGTAGCTCATCTCTTTGCCGTGGAGCTGCTGGAAGGCCGGGAGCTGGCCGGGCTGGCGATAGAGCCCTCCCTGCTGATGAGGATTCTCCCCGTAGCGCAGGAGCTGCACCTGCTCCAGGGTCAGGGAAAGCCGGGCCGGCAGCTCCTCCAGGGCGGACGGGCGCTTCTCTTCCCCCAGCTGGGCGGCCAGGTAGGCGGCGATGACCTGGTCGTAGGCCGCGGTGTGGCGGAAGGCCTTCAGGGCCAACTGCCGGCGCAGGGCTGGATCGTCCCCGCCCTGGGCGAAGAGCTGGGCCACTCGCGGGTAATCCGCGGGATCACAGACCACCGTGACCCGCTCGTGGTTCTTGGCGGCGGCTCGCAACAGGGCCACCCCGCCGATGTCGATCTGCTCCACAGCCTGGGCCAGGGTGACGCCGGGCTGGGCCACGGTCTCCTGGAAAGGGTAGAGGTTGACCACCACCAGGTGGATGGGCGACAGGCCATGCTCCGCCAGCTCGGCCAGGTGTTCCGGGGTGTTCCGGGCCAGGATCCCCCCGTGGATGGCCGGATGCAGGGTCTTCACCCGTCCGTCCAGGATCTCCGGGAAGCCGGTCACCGCCTCCACCGGGGTGACGGGCAGGCCGGCCTGGGTCAGCTGGCGAGCCGTGCCGCCGCTGGCGATGAGCTCGCCCCCCGCGGCCACCAGGGCTTGGGCGAAAGGCGTCAG
>CAYQEB010000033.1:8970-19507 GCA_964416395.1 uncultured Caldilineaceae bacterium
GAGAAGCTAGTGTCCGGTTGCCCCAGCCCAGACGAACGACTGTGGGCTCCTGCCACCGCCCTCTTCCCCGTGGTTCTTTCCACCAGGCCCGCGGCCTGTTCGTCAGTCGAGGAGCGGCTGCCCAGGTTGTGGATCTGCGCCAGCTTTTTGGCAGTATAGAAAGAGGCCCAGGTTTTTGTCAAAACGGCTGGGCTCCGGGCGGGCCTCAGGAAGCGGGCAGAGGCCGGTGCGTGGCCAGGCCGGAAACCCTGTCACTGGCCTGGACGGATGCAGCATGCTATACTGGAAGCAAGGGTACAGCCCATCTTGACCTGTTTCGGCAATCGCTTCGGTGGCGAATGAACCTGCTCGTAGTCTCCTCTGTCATCCTCATTCTGATCGGCCTCAACGCGCTCTACGTGGCCGCGGAGTTCAGCGCTGTCAGCGCCCGGCGAGCCCGCCTGGCCCAGCTGGCCAAGGAGGGCAACCCGGTGGCCGCCCAGATCCTGGCCATCGTGGAGAACGTCCGCAACCTGGACACCTACATCGCCGCCTGCCAGGTGGGCATCACCTTGACCAGCCTGCTCCTGGGCTACTACGGCCAAGCCACCCTGGCCGAGATGCTGACTCCCATCTTCCAGCGCATGGGGGGCCTCTCTCCGGTGGCCGCCCACTCCACTGCGGTGACCATCGTCCTGGCCTTCCTCACCGGGCTGCAGGTGCTCCTGGGTGAGCTGACCCCCAAGAACGTGGGCATCCAGTATCCGGAGAAGCTGGCCCTGCTCACCGTGCGGCCAGTGCGCTGGTCCATGGCCCTTTTCCGGCCGTTGATCTGGCTCTTCAACGGCAGCGGCCGGCTGCTCCTGAAGCTGCTGGGGCTGGAGGAGGGGATGGAGCACGCCCACATCCACGCCCCGGAGGAGATCCTCATCCTGGTGGAGGAGAGCGGGGCCGCCGGTCTGCTCCAGGACGAGGAGAAGCGGCTCCTGGAGAACACCCTGCGCCTGCGCAAGCTCCTGGTTCGCCATGTGATGGTGCCCCGCACCCAGATGCTGGCCGCCTCCATCGACGAGCCCTTTCACCACATCCTGGAGACCCTGGCCCGCTCCCCCTACTCCCGCCTGCCCCTCTACCAGGGGAGCATCGACAACGTAGTGGGCATCGTCCACCTGAAGGACCTCCTCTGCCTGGAGCGGGGCCCCGGGCCCAAGGACGTGAGCCAGGTCCTGCGAGAGGTGGCCATCGTCTTCGAGAACACGCCGGTGGAGGAGGCCTTCCTGCAGCTGCAGCAGGGCCGGGTGCACATGGCCATCGTCGTGGACGAGTACGGCGGCACCGCGGGGCTGGTCACCCTCCAGGACCTCATCGAGGAGATCTTTGGGGAGCTGAGCGACGAGTTCGACGTGGTTGTGCCCCCCGTCCAGGTGACGGGGGACGAGTGTCTCCTGGTGCGGGGGGATGTGTTGGTGACGGACCTGAACGAGTGGCTGGACCTCTACCTGCCCACGGACGAGGCGGACACCATCGGCGGGCTGGTGCTGAGCGAACTGAACCGGATCCCGCGCAAGGGCGACAGGGTGACCGTGGCCGGGACGCCCATCCGGGTGGAGAAGGTGGAGGGCAAGCGGGTCGCCCTGGTCAGCATGACCCTGCCCCGAGAGAAGGTGCAGCGAGTGAAAGAGAAACTGCTCTGATGGACGTGCTCATTGCAGTGGCGGTGATGGGGGTGCTCATCTTCCTGAACGGGATCTTCGTGGCCGCGGAGTTCGCCATCATCGCGGTGCCGGCCACCCGGGTCGCCCAGCTGGCCGAAGCCGGCTCCCGGGCCGCGCAGCGGGTGCTTCAGGTCCTGCGCAGCCCCGAGCAGCAGAACCGCTACCTGGCCACCGCCCAGATCGGCATCACCATCGTCAGCCTGGGCCTGGGCATGTACGGCGAACAGGTGCTGGCGGCCTGGCTCCTCCACCCCCTGGAGCAGTTCACCGAGCTGGCCGCGCCCTTGGCCCACACCATCGCGGGCGGGGTGGCCGTGGCCTTCCTCACCTACCTGCACGTGGTCCTGGGGGAGATGGTGGCCAAATCCTTCGCCCTCCAGCATCCAGAACCCACGGCCCTGCGCCTCATCGGTCCCATGCACCTGCTGCAGCGGATCTTCTCCCCGGTGATCCTGGCCCTGAACGGCCTGGCCAACGGCATCACCCGGCTGCTGGGCGTCTCCCCGCCGGACCGGGCGTCCCGTCTCTTCTCCCCTCAGGAGCTGGAGTTCATCGTGGAGGAGAGCTTCGAGCAGGGGTTGCTGGAGCCCTCGGAGCAGCTCTTCATCGAGAACATCTTCGACCTGCGAGAGCGCACGGTGGGCCAGGTGATGACTCCTCGGGTGCGGGTGGTGGGCATCCCCCTGGACGCGACGGAGGAGCAGGTGCTGGAGACGGTCTGCAGCGCCCGGCACACCCGCTACCCGGTCTATCGAGAGGATCTGGACCACATCACCGGCGTCCTGCACATCAAGGACCTGGCCCGCTACCGCATCGAGAAAACCCGAGACCCTGGCCACCCCTTCGATCTGGAGCAGCTCTCCACCATCCGGCCCATCGTCTTCGTGCCCGAGACCCTGCCTGTGGAAGTGATGCTGGCCCGCTTCCGGGCTGGCCGCTTCTCCCTGGCGGTGGTCATCGACGAGTTCGGGGGCACGGCCGGCATCGTCACCCTGGAGGACCTGGTGGAGGAGGTGGTGGGCGAGATCCAGGACGAGTTCGATCTGGAGAAGCCCCCCATCCAGGAGCTGGAGCCAGGGGTCCTGCGGGTCCAGGGGAACCTGTTGCTGGACGAGCTGAACCAGCACTACGATCTGGAGCTGGCATACCCGGATGTGGACACGGTCAGCGGGCTGATCATGGCCCTGCTGGGGCGCATCCCCGAGCCGGGGGACCGGGTGACCTTCCGGGGGGTCACCTTCCAGGTGGAAAGCGTGGAGGAACGGGCGGTGAGCTCGGCCCTGGTCATCCTGCCCCGGCCAGAGGAGCCCTCCCAGGACGGCCTGGCCGCCTCCCAGGAAGAGCGCCCGGAACCCCCTAGCCAGCCGGAGCAGTCCCAGGAAGAAGGATCGGAGACCAAACAGCCCGACAGCGGGGAAGGGGTGAGCGGGTGACAGGACCGGCGGCAAGGGTTGGAGACGGCGTTGCACCAGGCCCCAGAGGGCCCATCCTCAGGCTCCGCCAGCCCTCCACGCCCGGGCCCCTCATCCGCTCTCATTTCCACCTTGTTTCCCCTTTTGCCTCTGTGCTATAGTTGACCCTTGACACCCGACGATCGTCGCATCGACACCGCCAATCGCCAACCCGTCCCCCAGGAGGTCGCACCGTGAGTAACCGCAACCAGGCCCCGAAGAACAGCGCGGATCACCGGCGCCGCAATCTGCTCATCGCCGGGGCCGCCCTCTTCGTGATCTTTTTCTGCGTGGGCAGCTTCAGCGTGGCCGGCGCCCTGGGCTACATGTTCCTCACCCGGGACGGGGGCTCGGGCAGCGTGGTCCAGCCAGCCCCCACCCTGGACCGAGGCTTCGTCCAGCCCACCCCCGTCCCCACCCTGGATTCCAACGCCACGCCCGTTCCTCCGGTGGTGGCGCCCCTGCCCACCCTGCCCCCGCTGATCACCGAAGAGCAGCTGGCCCAGGAGATCGTCCCCACCCGGGACCTGCGGGACCTGGCTCTGCGCCTGAAGCCCGACATCCAGGAGATCCCGGTGGTGGTGAACGAGACGCCGCCCAGCTACGAGGTGGGGGATCAGTTGACGTTCTGGGCCGCCAACGTGGACGACAATGAACACTTCCAGATCACCGCGGAGCTGATCCACAAGACGGACGTGGCCTACGTCTGGGTGGAGGTGGGCCAGGAGTACGACAGGGAGCGCATCGTGGAGTCGGTGGAGCGCTTCAGCCAGAAGGCCTACCCCAAGGAGCGGAGCTTCTTCGGCAGCGAGTGGAACCCGGGCGTGGACAACGATCCCCGGCTGCACATCCTCCACGCCACCAACCTGGGCGACTCCATCGCCGGCTACTACAGCAGCGCGGACGAGTTCAGCTCCCTGGCCAACCCCTTCTCCAACGAGAAGGAGATGTTCTACATCAGCCTGAGCTGGCTGAACAGCAGCCAGGACTATGAGTACTACGAGACGGTGCTGGCCCACGAGTTCCAGCACATGATCCACTGGGCCAACGACCGCAACGAGGAGACCTGGACCAACGAAGGGCTCAGCGAGCTGGCCCAGGAGATCGCCGGCTACCCGCCGGACACGGGCTTCGCCTCCCTCTTCATGGACATCCCCGACACCCAGCTCAACACCTGGGAGGACTCCCCCGGGGGCAACGGGGAGCACTACGGCAGCGCCTACCTCTTCATGGCCTACTTCCTACAGCGCTTCGGGCCGGAGATG
The DNA here is from genome assembly GCA_964416395.1 of uncultured Caldilineaceae bacterium. GTDB lineage: Bacteria > Chloroflexota > Anaerolineae > Caldilineales > Caldilineaceae > S144-5. Next base: position 13,381 of record CAYQEB010000033.1, read on the forward strand.
ACCAAGCGGGTGGTGGCGGACCCGGCCAACGGCACCGCGGGCTTCACCGACGCGCTGGCCGAGGCCGGCTACGACCTCACCTTCGACGACGTCTTCGCGGACTGGGTGGCCGCCAACTACCTGGACGATCCCGACGCCCTGGGCCAGCCGGGCGTCTTCGGCTACCGCCAGCTGGACATCCCCCGCCCCATCGAGGACAAGATCTACCGCCGCTTCCCTGCAGATCCCCGGCGGACCACCGTCCACAACTACGCCGCGGACTACATCCTGCTCCAGGGCAAGGGGGATGTGACCATCGACTTCCAGGGGCAGACAGAGACCCGCCTGGCCGATGTCACCCCCTTCAGCGGCGCCTTCGCCTGGTGGAGCAACCGGGCCGACGACTCGGACAGCCGCCTGACCCGCCGCTTCGACTTCACCGGCGTGGAGCCCGGCCAGGAGCTGACCATGGACGTGCAGATGTGGTGGGACATCGAGGCGGACTACGACTACGGCTACGTGCTGGTGAGCCGGGATGGGCAGAAGTGGGACATCCTGCCGGGCCAGCGCACCACCACGGAGAACCCCAGCGGCAACAGCTTCGGCCACGGCTACACGGGCAAGAGCGCCCCGCCCGGCGGCGAGGCCCCGGAGTGGGTGACGGAGCGGATCGACCTGAGCGACTACGCCGGCCAGGAGGTCTGGGTGCGCTTCGAGTACGTGACCGACGACGCGGTGAACCGGCCCGGCTGGTTCATCGACGACATCGCCATCCCCGCCATCGACTACCGCACGGACTTCGAGAACGGGCCGGACGGCTGGGAGAGCGAGGGTTGGCTGCTCACGGACAACCGGCTGCGCCAGGGCTGGATCCTGCAGCTCCTGACGCTGGAGGACGGCAAGCTGGTGGACGTCCAGCGGTCCACGGTGGATGCGGAAGGCCGGGCCACCCTCCAGGCGGAGGGCCTGGGCGGGGACCGCACAGCCGTCTTCATCGTCAGCGCCCGGGCCCCGGTCACCACGGAAGAGGCCAACTATGAGTACGCCATCCGCAAACGATAGCCCGTTCCTTTCTCCCGGAGGCCATTCCATGCCTCGCCAAACCGCCCAGGCAGAAGCCACTGTCCCCAACGGCCGTTCTTGCCAGCTCCACCCCATGCCCAGCAGCAGCCTGCTCTGGGGCCACACCCAGGAATTCTTTGCCGATCCCCTGGGCTTCCTGCGCCGGGCCGCCCGGTACGGCCCCCTGGCCCAACTGCGCCTGGTGAACGTCCGGGCCATCCTCCTCACCGAGCCGGAAGACATCAAGCATGTCCTGGTGGACAACAACCGCAACTACATCAAGAGCCGGGGCGTCCGCCAGCTCAAGCGGGTCCTGGGAGAGGGGCTGCTCACGTCGGAAGGGGCGTTCTGGCGTCGCCAGCGGCGGCTGATCCAGCCGGCCTTCCACCGCAAGCGCATCGCTGGCTACGCGACGGTGATGACCCGCTTCACCGAGCGCCACCTGGCCGACTGGCAGGAGGGCCAGCAGCGGGACATCCACCAGGAGATGATGCACTTGACCATGGAGATCGTGACCAAGTGCCTCTTCGACGCGGACATCCGCCAGGAGGCCCAGGAGCTGGGCCAGGCCATCAACCAGCTCCTGGCGGACTTCGACTTCCGGCGCATTGGCCCCATCGGCGAGTTCCTGGAGCGGCTGGACCGTCAGCGCCAACGCCGCTTCCAGGAGAACCTGGAGGTGCTGGACCGGCTCATCTACCAGCTGATCCAGGAGCGCCGAGCCTCGGGCCAGGACCATGGGGATCTGCTCTCCATGCTGCTCCAGGCCCAGGACGAGGAGGCCGACAGCGCGGAGGCCCGGGGCATGACGGACAGGCAGGTGCGGGACGAGGCCATGACCCTCTTCATCGCCGGCCACGAGACCACGGCCAACGCTCTCTCCTGGACCTTCTACCTCCTGGCCCAGCACCCGGCTGTGACCGCCAGGCTGCACCAGGAGCTGGACGCGGTCCTGGGCCCGCCAGAGAACGGGCGGGGACGACTACCCACCCTGGCGGACCTGGAGCGGCTGCCCTACACTCGACAGGTCCTGGAGGAGTCCATGCGCCTCTACCCGCCAGCCTGGATCATCGGGCGGGAGGCGGTGGGGCCGGATCGGGTGGGCGGCTGCGCCATCCAGCCCGGCCAGGTCTTCTTCATGAGCCAGTACGTGACCCACCACGATCCCCGCTTCTGGCCCCATCCGGAACGCTTCATCCCCGAGCGCTTCACCCCGGAGGAGGCCAGGAAACGGCCTAAGTTCGCCTATTTCCCCTTCGGCGGCGGGCCCCGGCTCTGTGTGGGCGAACCCTTCGCCCGCATGGAGGCCCACCTCCTCCTGGCCACCATCGCCCACCGCTACCGGCTGGAGCTGGTCCCTGGCGCGGTGGTGCGTCCCCTGGCCCGGGTCACCCTGCGCCCAGCCCAGGGCCTGCCCATGCTCCTCCACGTCCGCGGCCCTCGCTGACCCAATCGACAGCCCTCATCCCTCCCCGGGCCGGAAAGGAGTCTCCTGGGGCAGGTGGCTCACCAGCAGTTTCAGGTAGAAAAAGGGTAGAAACCAGGCCATGCCCAGCGTGGCCGGCAGCAGGTAGAAGCTGCCCAGCAGGCTGGCGGCGTAGAGGGTCATGGCGGTGGGGCGTTGCAGATGGAGGGGCGCCCGCAGGACGAGCCAGGAGGCCAGCAGCAGATAGGCGTAGTTGAGCAGGAAGTAGGCCCAGTCCACCCCCCGGAAGAGCCAGGCCACCAGGAAGAGGTGCAGGGCATGGACGGCGACGAAGGCCATGTGCTGCCAGAGGCCCTGGCCAGGTCGATGATACCAGCGTTTGGCCGTGCCGGTGGCGTTGACCACCACGCCGCCAGACAGGTCCAGGGCCAGGAGCAGGGCCACGCTCCACTGCACCGGGGACCAGCCCAGCCCTTCCCGGCCCCGAAACAGGGCCAGGCCGATCCCAGCGAGCAGGAACAGCGTCCCCCCAAGCTCCAGCCTCCATTCCGCCGGTGTGACACCCGGCCCCACCAGCCGATCCCAGAGACCAGCCAGGCCTGAGCGAGGCTCCGGCGGCCCTTCGTTCAGGCGCTCAACGGTCATGGACGCTTTCCTCCTTTCTCTGGTCCCAGGGCCACAACGGGGATCCCCCCGTCTCTTCCCACTCTACTCCTGAAACACCCCGAGATCAAGGAGTTTGGCCATGCGACTTAGCACTTCCTCTCTTCCCTTCCGGGCCCTGGGCACGAACCTGGCCGGCCTGGCTCTCCTGGCCCTGGCCTGGGGAGCGTTCGCCCCGCTTCCTGCCCAGGCCACCAACGCCACCATCCCCGACGAGCCCCCGGCGCCCACGGTCACCAACCCCAGCTTCGAGTGCAGCCAGGGCGTCTATCCCCTGCCCGGGCCCCAGGGCGTCATGCAGGTCCCTGTGGGCTGGAGCGTGGTCTTCCTGGACGGCGCGCCCTGGGTGAACAGCGCCCGCATGCACTTCACCGGCGGCTGTGGCGGCGGCTGGGTGGAGCGGCTGGAGTTCGAGGACAGCCTGACGGTCCTGGCCCAGGACATCGAGACGCCCCCGGAGCCAGGCAAGCCCTTCGACCTGGCCGTCTACCAGCAGGTGAGCGTGGAGCCCGGCCATGCCTACAGCTTCAGCGGCTGGATGGTCAGCCTGTGCGGGGGCAGCGCGGTGCCCAACGACTGCCCCGAGGAGGCCTACATGGCCAAGATGTTGGGCCTGGACCCCACCGGGGGCACGGATCCCCTGGCCGACACGGTGATCTGGGTGGAGGACCGGCGCAACTTCATCGAGAACGGCCAGCGGGTGGGCTGGGTGGACCAGTACCTGGCCGCCACGGCCCAGGGCAACACCATGACCCTCTTCGGCCGGATCCGCAGCCCCTTCCGCTGGCACGGCAACCACGCCTTCATGGACGCCTTCAGCCTGGTGGTGGCCCCGGAGGCCCATTTCGTGGATCTGAACCCCAGCCCGCCGGATTTCCACCTGACCGTCACCTGGGCCGGCAGCCTGAGCAGCCAGATCGCAGCTATCCCCGGCCAGACCTACGGCCTCCTCTTCGAGCTGCAGTACAAGGTGGGGGAGAACGGCGTCTGGCAGCCCTGGCTGGCGGAACAGCCAGCCGGCAGCGCGGTCTTCTACGCCCAACAGCCCAACACGCCCCACTACATCCGGGTGCGGGCCCGGGCCGAGCAGGGGCCCAACGGCGCCTGGCCCAACCATCGCTATCCCAGCGTCTGGACCGTCTCCCCGCCCATCCTTTTCCAGGCGGATTGGCCTCCCCTGGACGAGCGGATCTACCTCCCTGTGATCCAGCGCTGACGGCTTCTGCCGGGCCGAAACCGCCCAGCACAGCCTGGGACCAGTCTTTGCACGCCGCCCGGTTCGTTGGTACAATCCAATGGCGATACAGCCCAATGGCCCGGTGAGAAAGCCCGGTGAGAAAATCCGGTGAGAAAGCCTAAATCCGGGCCGAGGATGCTTCCATCCAGGGACGAGGACCCCATGCCCGCAGCCACAGCCCAGGAGATCCAGATGGTGGCCCAACGCCTGGCCCAGGTGCGGGAACGCATGGCCCAGGCCGCTCGCCGAGCCGGGCGCTCCCCCGAGGAGATCACCCTGGTGGCGGTGAGCAAAACCCGGCCCATCCAGGCCATCCAGGCCGCCTACCAGGCCGGGCAGCGGGACTTCGGGGAGAACCGGCTGGAGGAGCTCTGGCCCAAGGTGGAGCAGGCCCAGGAGCTGGGCCTCACGGAGATCCGCTGGCACCTGATCGGCACCATCCAGAGCCGCAAAGCCCGGATGGCCGTGGGCCCGTTCACCCTGATCCACTCGGTGGACCGGCTCAAGATCGCCCGGCGGCTGGACCGCTTCGCCCAGGAAGCCGGCTGGGTGGCCCCGGTCCTGCTGGAGGTGAACGTGAGCGGGGAGGAGACCAAGCACGGCTTCCACCCGGCCAGCGTGAAGGCCGCCATGGACGAGCTGATCCGCCTGAAGGGGCTGCGCATCCTGGGCCTCATGACCATGGCCCCCTTCGTCCCAGACTCGGAGCAGACCCGGCCGATCTTCCGGGCTCTGCGCCTGCTGCGGGACGAGCTGCGGGCAGCCTACCCGGCGCAGGAATGGCGGCATCTCTCCATGGGCATGACCAACGATTTCGAAGTGGCCATCGAGGAAGGGGCCACCATCGTGCGCATCGGCACCGCAATTTTCGGGAAGCGAGCAGAGCAAGCATGAAACTGAACGAACGGATCGCCTTCATCGGCGGCGGCAAGATGGCCGAGGCCATCCTCAAGCGCATGATCGCCGGGGAGCTGGTGGAGCCGGACCAGATCACCGTGAGCGAGCCAGTGGCCGAACGGCGAGAATACCTGGAGAGCACCTACGGCATCCACACGGTGGACCGCAACCGGGACGCCACCCAGGACGCCAACATCGTGGTCCTGGCCATTCGGCCCCAGGTGCTGGATCGGGTGCTCCTGGACCTCCACGACCGGCTGGCCCCAGAGGTGCTGGTGATCAGCATTGTGGCTGGGGCTCGGATCAGCACCCTGCGGGACGGCCTGAACCACGCCCGCATTGTGCGATCCATGCCCAACACCCCGGCCCAGGTGGGCAAGGGCATGACCGTCTGGACGGCCACCACCGCGGTGACCGAGGAGAACCGGGAGCACGCCCAGCTCATCCTGGAGGCCATGGGCCAGGCCATGTTCGCCCAGGAGGAGCGCTACCTGGACATGGCCACCGGGCTCAGCGGCTCCGGGCCGGGCTTCGTCTTCCTCTTCATCGAGGCCCTCATCGACGCCGGGGTGCACATTGGCTTCAGCCGGCAGGAGGCCACCCAGCTGGTCCTGCAGACGGTGGAGGGCAGCGTGGAGCTCCTGCGCCAGAGCGGCGCCCACCCCGCGGAGCTGCGCAACCGGGTCACCAGCCCGGCCGGCACCACCGCGGCTGGCACCCTTCCCCTGGAGCGCAGCGGCCTGCGGGGCGTCATCATCCAGGCCATCGAAGCGGCCTACCTGCGCAGCAAGGAGCTAGGCGACCTGAGCGAGCAGGGTCTGGGCCGGCTCTGAAGGGGCCGCGCTGCTCCTTTCCCGGCTGGC
>CAYQEB010000033.1:19607-24704 GCA_964416395.1 uncultured Caldilineaceae bacterium
TTTTTCGTTGCCGGTCTTCGATCAGCGAATTCGTTCGGCAAGCACGCTTTCGTCAAGCACACTTTCGTTTAGTAGAAATTCATTCAGCAAGATTCGTTCGAGATTGCGCTCAAAGGTAAACACATCATGATCTTCTTCATCCTGGCAAAACTGCTGCAGATCTACACCTTCATCCTGCTGGCCCGGATCCTCATGACCTGGATCCCCAACCTGGACCGCTACAATCCCATCGTCCAGTTCCTCTACCAGGTGACTGAGCCGGTCCTGGAGCCGGCCCGCAAGCTGATCCCGCCCATCGGCATGATCGACGTCTCTCCCATCGTGGTCTTCATCGTGCTGGGCATCCTCCAGGACGCGCTGATGCGCATGGCGTACTGAATCCCCCCGCCCCAGCGGGAAATGCGCATTGCACCGGACATTCCAGGCCGATAGACTGAGGGTGGGCCAAATGGCTCACCCTTTTTCCTGCTCCGCGGGCAGCTGAGCCAGACACCCCAGGAACAAAAGGGCCGGTTTCTGCGTCTCAGGAGCGGCTAGCGCAGAGAAGCGGCCCATCCCAGGCCATCACAACCCATCCCCCGGGCCGACGAGGCCGAGAACACACACAGAAGGAGGACGTGTGAACACCATCCGAACAGGCAGTGAAGGACCCAGCAGAGGAAGAAGCGCCCGGCTTGTCCTGGCCTTGGCCGTTCTGGCCCTGGCCCTGCTCCTGGCTGGCTGTGGCGGCTCCAGCGAAGAGGAGGCGCCCCCGGAGGCCGCCCCCATCCAGGAGGCCACGCCGACCCAGGAGCCCACGGCCACGCCCACGGTCAGCCCCTTGCCCACACCGGCCGAGCAGCCCCTGCAGGTCAGCCCCCTGCCCACCGATACATCCGGATCTCGAGGAGTGAAACCAGTGAACGTCAACGACCCTGAGGAACGCATTGTGGAGCGGGCCGTCCAGCGCCTGGCCGAGTTCCTGGCCATCGATCCGTCGGAGGTCACCGTGGTCAGCGTGGAGGCGGTGGAATGGCGGGACTCCAGCCTGGGCTGCCCTCAGCCCGGGCGCATGTACGCCCAGGTGATCACGCCGGGCTACAAGATCGTCCTGCAGGCCCAGGGTCAGGAGTACACCTTCCACACGGACAGCCGCCCGGAAGGCTCTATGGTCCTCTGTCAGAAATAAATCCACAGCAAAGGCGAAAACCCACCAGTCCGAACACCGGCCCGCCATGGGCAACGAGAAAAGGGGACGACCCAACAGCGGTCATCCCCTTTTTTCTATCCCTGGAACCTGGCTCGCCCCTGACCCAGCCGCATCCTCGAGGCGTCCGGGAGCTGGGCTAGGGGCCTGTCGCCTGCCGGTGGACCAGGGGCAGCCAGAGATGGTGCTTCAGCACCGGCGCCTCGGCCCGGAAAGCGGCCATGCTCCCGGCCACGTTGGCCCAAAAGAGCACGCTGTCCACGCCGGACCACTGAGGTGTGAGCCAGGTGCTGACCTGGCCGTTCACCGTGTTGGCCACGGCCGGGGAGACGCTGCCCCGCTCCGCGTAGAAGTGGACTTCCATGCCGTCCTGGACCGGATTCCCGAAGCGGTCCGTCAGCTCCAGGGTGACGGTCACCCCGCTGCCGGGGCCGAAATCCTGGATGACCAGGGGCTGGGTCAGGCTGGCGATGCGGTGCAGGTCCCCGGGCAGGATGGTCATGTCCAGGGACTGCACCTTGGAGCCCACGCTCACGGTGACCCGGTTGCTGCCGGCGATCTGCCCCGGGTGCAGGGTGGCGGTGAAGATCCCGCCGCTCTCCAGGCTCTCCTGGGTGTTGGCCCCGCCGGCGAAGAGCCCCTTCTGCGTGCGCCACACCACCGGGAGGGTGGCCGGGAGCAGGGCGTTGGTCTCGTCCCGCAGCTCGGCCCGCAGGGTGACGGCTGGCCCGTCCACGGTGAGGGTGGTGGTCGTGGCCGTCAGGGTCAGGGTCACCGGCGTATCCCACACCAGGAAGGTGGCGCGGGTCATCGCGCCACCCAGCCACAGGTCCAGGGTGTACTGGCCGCCCTGGGCCGGGGCGAGGAAGCCCACGCTGCCCTGGCCGCTGACCGTGCCCGTCACCACCAGGCGCTGGATCAAGGGCCCCGCTCCCTGGCTGTCCCCTGGGCCGCGGAGGTCGAAGCGCAGCACCGCTCCTGTGACCGGCGCGCCGTTGGGCGCGGTGACCAGCCCGGTGAAGCCCAGCCCATCCCCGGGGAAGGCGAAGTCGGTCTGGTGGGGGCGAATCCCCAGGGTGAGCCCTTGAGTGGCCTGGGTCAGGGCCTGGGCCGCCTGGATCCGCCCCCAGCCCAGGAAATCGTCCGGGCCGGGATAGGAGGCCTGGTTCACGTCCAGGGCGGTGCTGCGGATCAGATCCCGCAGTTGCTCGTGGGTCAGATCCGGCCGCAGGCTCCAGAGCAGCCCAGCCAGAGCGGCCACGTGGGGGGTGGCCATGCTGGTGCCGCTGTTCAGGTTGTAGCTGTTGCCGTTCACCGTGCTCAGGATGCTCACCCCAGGGGCCGCCACGTCCGTCTCTGGCCCGGGGTTGCTGAAATTGGCCCGCAGGTCGCTGGCGTCCACCGCGGCCACGGCCAGAGTCTCGGTGTAGGCCGCGGGCCAGTAGACCCGGTTGCCGTAGTTTCCGGTGGCCGCCACCACCAGGATGCCATCCCGATAGAGGGCCTGGATCGCCTCGTGGAGGGAGGCGGAATCGAAGCGGAGCACCAGGCTCAGGTTCACCACCCGGGCCTGCTGACGCCGGGCATATTCCAGGGCGTCGATCAGGTCCGAGACGTAGCCGTTGCCCTGCTCATCCAGCACCCGCAGGGGCATGAGGGTGATGTTCCGGCCCAGGCTGGCGATGCCCAGGCCGTTGTCCGTGGCCGCCACCAGGGTGCCCCCCACATGGGTGCCGTGGCCGAACTCGTCATTGGGGATCGGATCCTGCTCCACCCAATCCCAGCCGTTCACGTCGTCCGTGAAGCCATTGCCGTCGTCGTCCACGCCAGGAACGCCGTTCTGTTCGGCCAGATTGACCCAGATGGAGCTCCCGGTCAGGTCCTCGTGATCCAGCTGGAAGCCGCTGTCCACCAGGGCCACCACCACGCTGGGATCCCCGCGGCTGATGGCCCAGGCCCCCTCGGCATCGATCTTAGACAGGGCCCACTGTTGGTCGTAGAGGGGATCGTTGGGCGAGGTGGGGATGGTGGCCTGGGCGCTGGTTCGCCCAGGGGAGCGAGACGCCCTTGGGCCCGGTCCTGCCGCCTCCACCCGGTAGTCCGGCTCCGCGTAGCGGACCTGGGGCATCCGAGCCAGGGCCTCGCGTCGAGCCTCCAGCTCCGCAGGATTGACCGGACCCGCACTCGGCTCCGTAGGACGAACCAGGAGCAGCCCCAGGTGGGGCCAACGTCGCACCACCGCCAGGCCCTGGGCCAGGAGCGCGGCCTCGGCCTCTGCCAACTCCCCCTGGGCCTTCACCAGCAGGCGGCCGTCCTGGGCAGAGAGGGGCGAGGCGAGAGGCATGGGCTCCTGGGCTTTGGCCAGCCCACCCAACAGGGTCAGGAGCAGCAGACTGGCGCTGAAGGTCAAAGTGATGAGCGGGAAGAGAGAGGAGGGTCTCTTTCGGTGCATGGGGGACTCCTCGTAGATCGTGCTGGGCAGATCTCGCTGACCGAACGGATTGCTGGCAGACGCGTTGTGGTCCAGGCGAAGTGCCGGTCCGAAGACGATGCTCCCGAGAAGCAAGCGGCAGCACTCCCCTGCGACGCAACATCCCCAATGATAGGCCAGCTTGGCGGATCTGTCCATCCTGACGCCCACCTCGACGCCCACCCCGACGCCCCACGCCCTCCTCCTGGGATGGACGCGTTTCGCTCCGTGGACAGGGCGAAACCTGCCCTACCAGTTCGTCAGTCCGTTCCGGGAGGCTTTACGTTTTGCGAGTTCCGAATTACAATACCAGCCACAAGCGCGCCCCATTCCCTCCACCATGCACCGGAACCCAATGATGAACGAGCGCCGGGAAATCGAGATCAAGCTGGAAGCCGACTCGCCTGAACGGCTGCAGGAATTTCGTGAGGCAAAGGAGCTCTTTCCCGGCTACACCCTGGCCCCGGTGCGCAGCAAGCGCTTCACGGACCTCTACTGCGACACGCCCGATTTCGCCCTCCTGCGGGCCGGGTTCGCGCTGCGCATCCGGGCTATCCAGGAAGAGGGGAGGGGAAAAGGGAGCGCCAAGGCCAGGAAACCGAAGATCCACTACTGGGTCAGCGCCAAGAGCCTGAACCACCCAAACGTCAAGGGAGTGCACAGCCGCCGGGAGGTGGAGGGCCCCCTGGCTGGGCCCAAGCAGTGGAACCGCCCAGCCAAGTGGCCGAAGGCGGTCCAGGCCTTGCTCCAGGAGCTGGGTTTGACGGAAATCAGCATGACGCCCCTGGCCCGGATCCAGCAACAGCGGGACACCCGGGATCTGCTCCATGGGAACAAGAAGACCCGCAGGGTGGGGGAGCTCAGCGCGGATACGGTGACGGTCTACGAGCCAGACCCCGAGGATCCCTGGGGGCCGGCCTCCCAGGTGGCCCACTTCGCGGAGCTGGAGATCGAGATGGGCGACACCTTCCAGGAGGATGGAGCCAGCCTGAAGCGACTCCAGGGCTGGGTCAAGAAACTGCGCCAGCGCCCGGGCCTGAAGCCAGCCCGGAGCAGCAAGTTCGAGCGAGCCCTGCGCCTCATCGCCTCCCACCCGCCGGGCAGCCCGCCCAACACCCAGGGCATCCAGCCCCGCATGCCCATGGCTGAGGCCGGCCGGCTGATCTGGCGACGCCAGCTGGTGGAGATGCTCCTCAACGAGGCCGGGGCCCGTCAAGGAGAGGACATCGAGTACGTCCACGACATGCGGGTGGCCACCCGCCGAGCTCGGGCGGCAGGGGACGTGTTCGGTCCCTTCTTCCGACGCAAGGGGATCAAGCCCCACCTCAAGGGCCTGCGCAAGACCGCCCGTCGCCTGGGCGCGGTCCGGGACCTGGACGTGGCTCTGGAGGCCCTGGAGCGGTACCGGCAGAAGCGCCCCAAGGCCGAGCAGAAAGCCCTG
>CAYQEB010000033.1:24804-28083 GCA_964416395.1 uncultured Caldilineaceae bacterium
CAAGGACCACATGCCATCTTCCCGATCCTGGCCAGAGGACTGGCCCGCCCCAACCGAGCCCAGCAGCACCCTCCTGCCAGAGGCGGCCCCAGCCAGCCTGGGGAGGCCGCTCCTGCTGGCCGGGCTGGGCGCTCTGCTCCTGTTGACGGGCGGGCTCCTGCTGCTCATGGCCGGGGCAGGGATGGCCCTCCTTCGCCCTGGGCCCGCCCCGACGCTCCAGTCCGAGGCCCCACTCCAGCCTCCGCCCGCCATCCGTCTGGTGATCCCTCCGGCCACATCCCCGGAAACACCCCCGCTCCAGTCTTCCGCCCAGCTGACAGAACCGGCTGGAGAGGCCCCAGACCAGCCAGCGGAGACGCTCCCCATGCCCTCTCCGGCCCAGCTCCAGGAGCTGGTGGAGTCCACGGTCCTGGAGCCAGCGCCACCCGAGGAAGCGCCCCGTCCCTCGCTGGCTGGCGTCGGTGGGCCCCAGGCCGGACCCCAGTCACCTGGACAGGGCGAGCCGGTGAGCTACAAGGAGCTCTTCCAGGCGGTGGGGGCCGAGTCGGGCTGGGACTGGCGGCTCCTGGCGGCCCTGGCCTACCGGGAGAGCCGGCTGGATCCCCTGGCCCTGGGCCGGGACAACGACATGGGACTCATGCAGATCCTGCCCAGCACCTGGAACGAGTTCGCGCCGGGGGTGGCCGCCGGGGATCCCTTCAACCCCTGGGACAGCGCCACAGTGGCCGCGGCCTATCTGAGCTATCTCCAGGCCCGGCTGGACGGGGTGGGACACGGGGAGATCTACTGGGTGTTGGCGGCCTACAACTGGGGGCCGGAGAACGTGGAGAGGCTCCTGGCTCGGGGCGGGGAGTGGTACGACATGCCCGCCCGGCAGCGACGCTACGTGGCCGACATCCTGGAGGCGGCCTTCGGGCCGTGAACGTCATGGACCCTGCGAATTTCGAGGAGCTGGTGGCCCAGGCAGTGGCCGATCTGCCTGAGGACTTCCGGGAGAAGCTGGAGAACGTGGCCATCCTGGTGGAGGAGTGGCCGGATCTGATCACCATGCAGCTGGCCGGGGTGCGGTCACCGACCCAGCTCCTGGGCTTCTACCACGGCGTGCCCCACACCCACCGCACCGCGGGCTACGGCCTGGTGCCGCCGGACAAGATCAGCATCTATCGTCGCCCCATCCTCATGCGCTGCCGCAGCCAGGCAGAGGTCCAGGCCCTGGTGCGCCGGGTGGTCTACCACGAGATCGCCCACCATTTCGGCATCGACGACGACCGGCTGCGGGAGATCGGGGCCTACTGACGGCCTCCCCGGGATCTTCCTGGGCCTGGGCACAGAGCAGTTTGCCGATCCGGGCTTGCTGTGGTAAATACGAAGCCAGACCAGGCGACGAGCTGTTGCCCCCGAACGTCATCGTGCCTAGTTCTGTCAAGCGAGGAGACCATGTCCACCCCTTCCCCCCGAACCCTCACCCGGCTCTGGATCCCCCTGCTGCTCAGCCTGCTCCTGGGCGGCTGCTTTCTGCCCAAACTCCCCCAGGAGACGCCCGCTCTGCCCGACCTGCCTGAGCTGCCCAATCTGCCGGACATTCCGCCCATCTCGGAGCTGCCGGATCTGCTGGACGAGCTGGGCCTGCCGGATCTGAGCGGCATCGCCAACCTGCCTGGGCTGGAGGATCTGCCCAGCCTGGACGCCCCGGCAGGGGCCATCGCCTTCGCTGGCCCCACAGAGCGCCGCCTGGACGTGGGTCAGGCCATCCCGGGCACGGACATTCGCCTGGTGGGGGTGAGCGAGGCGGGCGCGGAGTTCCAGATCGCCGGCCTGCGCAGCCTGCGCACCGTGGGCGACTCCCTGGACTACGACGGCCCCTGGAGCGGCGCCCAGGATGTGGGCTACAACCTGCGCCTGCGCATCTACCGCCTGGGCACAGACCACGTCCGGGTGGCGGGGGTGCACCGCGTGGAGATCCGGGGCATCCAGCCCACGCCCGGTCCCGTCTCCTTGGACGGGGGCAACCAGCTCCTGCTCCCCTACACCGGCCAGGCGGGACGGGGGGAGACGTTGAGGGGGCTCACCTACGGCTACCAGGGCATGGGCGACCGGGGCGCGGAGCTCTTCGGCCTGCCCGAGGGCGAGTACCCCTTCCGCAAGACCGGGGACAGCATCGTCTGGACAGGTCTGCTGCGCCCGGACATCCCCGTGCGCTACAGCCTGCGGGTGGCCCACTACAGTGATTCGACCCTGCGGGTGGTGGGCACCGTGAAGCTCCGCCTGCCGTAGCGCTGACAGCCGTTCCACCCCGCACCTCTCAGGGAGGCGTCTATGAGCACAGCATCCGTGGAATCCACCGGCACGTTGAGCGAGATCAGCCGGGCCAGCGCCCACGCCGATCTCCAGCCCATCACGGCCGAGTACTACAACCTGACCGACGCGGAGGGCAACCCCATCGCCAGTCTGCTGGTGCTCATGGACCGCTGGCAGAACCCGGTGCGGGCCGAGGTCCACGTCTACAGCCCGGAGCCCAGCGAGCAGGACGTGGCCCTGCGCCAGGCCCGTCTCCTCCTGGAGGACCGCTACTACAGCCCGGAGCCCATTCCCCTCTTCGTCCTCTACGCGGCCATGATCCGGGACCGCATCCAGGTTTCCCTGGAGAACGGCCCCCAGCCTCGCTCCCGGGGGCTGAACCTGCGGCCCATCCTGGCGGGGGTGGCCATCCTGGTGCTGCTGCTCCTGGCCGCCTGGTACATTGCCGGCCGTTTCCAGGACGGCAGCCAGCAGACCGCCTTCCCTCAGGCCCCGGCTGCCGTCCAGACCGAGGCGGAGCCGGCCCTGGGCGGAGCGTCGGGGAACGGGGGCACGAGATCCACGGGCCAGCCGGTCAACGCTCAGGGGGACGCCCTGCCCCCCAGCCGCAACGCTCATCCTGGCCTGGCTGTGGGCGTGCGGGCCCGGATCCAGCCCGGTTTGGCCTCGGCTCTACGCACGGAACCCGGCGCGAACGCGGGCGAGATCATCGACTACATCCAGAACGGGGCCGAGATGACCATCATCGACGGCCCGGTGATGCAGCGAGGGGAATCGGACACCATCGTCTGGTGGAAGGTGCGCCTGGACGACGGCAGGGAAGGCTGGACCCCGGCCAACACCAGCGAGACCCGAGTCCTGGCGCCGGTGGAGTAGTGGGTGGTTGAACGTTCGGGTGGTTGATGTTGCGAGAACGAAGGGATGCGTACAGTTGACCTGTTGATTGGTTGATTGGGTCCAGGCGCATCCTGTTGGACCATC
>CAYQEB010000033.1:28183-41511 GCA_964416395.1 uncultured Caldilineaceae bacterium
CCCACATTCTCGGCGCCTCCCTCAGCCTCGGGACCCCAACTCCCCATCTGAAGCGGCCGGCAACAGGGCCAGCTGCTCCCCGTCCACCAGGAAGCGCACCCGCTCCCCCACCTGGGGCACGGGCAAGCCGCCCCGTCGCCAGAGCCGGTCCGGCGCCTGGAAGCGCAGCCGGTAGACCACCCCATCCTCCCCTGTGACCACCACCTCCATGTGATAGACGCTGCCCCGGAAGGAGCGCAGCGCCACCCGGCCTTCCAGCTGGCCCGCGGGCTGGCGGACGGTGGAGGCCGGTCCGGGTGCGTCCACCGCGTCCGGGCGGATGAGCAGGGTGCAGGGACCGGGCGGGGCCTCCCGGGGCAGACGAAAGACGCCCAGGGGCGTCCGCACTTCCTGGGGGCGCTCTGGGGAGACCAGGCCAGGCAGCAGGTTGTGGAAGCCCAGGAAACGGGCCACGAAGAGGGTGGCCGGCTGGCTGTAGACCGTTTCGGGCGGGCCCACCTGCTCGATGAGCCCCTGGTTCATCACCACCACCCGATCCCCGATGGCGAAGGCCTCCTGCTGATCGTGGGTGACGTAGAGGGCCGTCACCCCCACCCGCTTCAGGATGGCCCGCAGCTCGTTCATCAACTCCTCCCGCAGGGTGCGGTCCAGGCTGCCCAGGGGCTCGTCCAGCATGAGCAGCAGGGGCTCCGGGGCCAGGCTGCGGGCCAGGGCCACCCGCTGACGCTCCCCGCCGCTCAGCTCGAAGATGGAGCGATCCTGGTAGCCGGAGAGGGCCACCAGCTCCAGCATCTCCGCCACCCGCTTCTGGACCCGCTCCCGGGGCCAGCCCAGCATACGCAGGCCAAAGGCCACGTTCTCCCCCACGCTCTTGTGGGGGAAGAGCGCGAACTCCTGGAACATAAGGCCGAACCGACGCCGGTGCACGGGCACGCCGGCCAGGTCCTGGCCCCGGAGGAGCACCCGCCCCTGGTCCGGCTCCTCCAGGCCAGTGACGATGCGCAGCAGAGTGGTCTTGCCGCAGCCGCTGGGTCCCAGCAGGCAGACGTTCTCTCCTTCATCCACCGCCAGGTCCACCCCGCGCAGGGCGGCGATACCCGGGGCGAAGGCCTTGGCGATCTGCTGGATGGAGAGGAAGGGAGGGGTCTGGATCGGTTCGTTCACGGGTGACCTCGGGTGGGTTACGGGCCAGGGCCCAGGGTTCGGGTCAAAACTCGCCCAGCTCCTCGAAGCGGAAACGCTCGATGAAGAGGATACCCAGGGCGGAGACGGCCATGAGGATGGTGCTCATGGCCAGGGCCTTGCCGTAGTTGAGCAGGCCCGGCTGGCCCAGAGCCCGATAGATGACCACGGGCATGGTGGGCACGTCCGGGCGGCTGATGAGCAGGGTGGCCCCGAACTCGCCCAGGCTGATGGTGAAGGCGAAGACCGCCCCCACCAGGACGGCCCGGAAGAGCAGGGGCGCGTCCACCTCCCACCAGACTCGGACCGGGGGCGCGCCCAGGACGGCCGCGGCCTCCCGCAGGCGGGGATCCAGGCTGCGCAGGGCCGGGAGCAGGGTTCGCACCACGAAGGGGGCGGCGATGAGGGTGTGGGCCAAGGGCACCAGGACGATGGAGGTGCGCAGGGGTCCCATGGCCACGATGTAGCCGAAGCCCAGGGTCACCGCGGAGGTGCCCAGGGGCAGGAGGAAGAGGGGATCCAGGATGGCGGTCAGGCGGCGACGGGGGCTGGCCAGGAGATAGGCGGCGATGACGCCCAGGAGCAGGCTCAGGAAGACCGTGGCCCCGGCGAAGAGCAGGGAGTTGCGGATGGCCATCACCGGGGGCACGAAGAAGGCGCTCTGGCGGCGGTTGACGGCCAGCTCCCGGTAGTAGTCCAGGGTGAACTCCCCGCCCAGGGTGAAGCTGCGCCAGGCCAGGGCCAGGAGGGGCGACAGGAGCATGGTGAGCAGCACCCCCAGCCCCAGGACCAGGACGATCTTCTCCTGGCGGGTGCGAGGCGGATGGGCCACGGCCCGCTCCGGCCGCATCTCCAGGGGCAGGCTGGCCCGGGCCTGGATGCGGGTGTAGACGGCCATGACGGTGAAGGTGATGGCCATCTGCACCAGGGAGAGGAAGGCGGCCACAGGCAGGTTGAAGAGGCTCACCGCCTGGCGGTAGATGGCCACTTCCAGGGTGGCGAAGCGCAGCCCGCCCAGGATCAGGACCACGCCGAAGCTGGTGAAGCAGAAGAGGAAGACCAGCAGGCTGGCGGCCACGATGCTGGGCGTGAGCAGGGGCAGGGTGATCTCCTGGAAGCGCCGGCGAGGGTCCGCGCCCAGGACGGCCCCAGCTTCCTCCAGGTGGGGGTTGAGGTTGGCCCAGAAGCTGCCCACCGTGCGCACCACCACGCTCACGTTGTAGAAGACGTGGGCCAGGAGGATGATCCAGACCGTCTGCACCAGCTGGATGGGCGGCTCCTCCAGGCCCAGAAGGCGCTGCAGCCAGCTGTTGACCACCCCGTTCTCCCCCAGCAGGGTGAGGAAGGCCGTGGCCACCACCACCGTGGGCAGCACAAAGGGGATGGTGGTCAGGGCCCGGAGGAAGCTCTTGCCCGGGAAGGTGTAGCGGGCGAAGAGGTAGGCCAGAGGCAGGCCGAAGAGAAGGGTCAGCAAGGTGGAGGCGGTCGCCTGCCAGGTGGTGAACCAGAGCACCCGCCAGAAGAAGGGGCGCTGCACCGTCTCCAGCACCCCTGCCAGGCTGAAGGCTCCCTGGGGCGCGAAACTCAGGCGCAGGATGGCGGCCAGCGGATAGAAGTAGAAGACGGCCAGGAAGAGGAGGGGCAGACTGTACAGGCCGTAGACCAACAGGGATTGCCAACGTGTCCGGGAAGCCAGGATGCACCTCCGGCGGGATGGGAACGGCGGGATGGGGAGCGGGGCCAGGCGGGCCCGACGTCAGCGCAGCATCACGTCCGTCCAGGCCTGGATCCAGCGCTCCCGGTTGGCCTCGATGGCCTCCGGGGGCACGTCCACGGGATCCGCGGGCGCCTCCGCGAACTTCACGAAGAGCTCCGGCAGGGTCGCGTTGACGTTGGCCGGATAGACGAACATCTGCAGGGGAATGTCCTCCTGGAAGGTGCGGTCCAGCATGAAGTCCACCAGTTTGCGGGCCAGCTCTGGCTGTTTGGTCCCCTTGAGGACGCCCACGAACTCGATCTGGCGGAAGGTGCCGTTCGGCGGGTTGATGTTCACGCTGGCCGGCTCGGTGCGGCCGTCCTGGGCGAAGAGCACGTCCGCGGGGGGGCTGGTGCTGTAGCTCACCACCAGGGGCCGGTCACCGCTGCCGCCGGAGCCCACGGTGAAATGCTCGAAGTAGGCCTCGCTCCAGCCGTCCGTCACCAGGACGCCGTTCTCCCGCAGGGCTTCCCAGTAGTCCAGGTAGCCCTCCTCCCCGAAGTGGCCCACGGTGGTGATCAGGAAGGCCAGGCCAGGGGAGGAGGTGGCCGGGTTCTCCACCACGAAGAGGTCCTTGTAGATGGGTTTGGTCAGGTCCTCCAGGGTCTCGGGCAGGGGGATGCCCTGCTCCTGGAACCAGATGCGGTCCGCGTTGATGTTGACGAAGCCGAAATCCACGGGCAGCAGCCGGTGTTCGGGGTCCAGCTCCAGCTCGTCGGGGATCTGCTCCAGGAGGGGGGAGGGGTAGGGCTCGAAGATGTCCGCCTCCAGGGCCCGGCTCAGGAAAGTGTTGTCCACGCCGAAGAAGACGTCGGCCAGGGGCGCGCCCTTGCTCAGGATGACCTTGTTCAGGGCTTCCCCTGCGTCACCCAGGGCCAGGAACTGGAGCTTCACGTTGTTCGCCGTCTCGAACTGGGCGATGACCTCCTCGCTGGCGCTGAAGGAGTCGTGGCTGGCCAGGACCAGGGTCACCGGCTCCGAGGGTGCCGTGGCCGGAGCTTGCTGGGGGGTGGCCTGGGGTGGGGGGAAGTTGGTCACCGGCTGGCAGCCGGCCAGGAACGTCACAGAAAACAGGGCAAGGGCGCCCAGGAGAAGCAAGGTGGTTCGATTGCGCATGGCTCCCTCCTTGTTGAACGTGGCAAGATGTGGCAAAACGTAGCAGGACGTGTCCGCACAGAGATCCACAAACAAAAATGGCTCACCCGAGTGGGCAAGCCGGTGCACGACGTCTGCTCCCTCCGCTGGCATTACCCAGATCAGGTTCGCGGGTCGGCGACAGAACGGTCGCCCTCTCAGCCTGGCCCTTCCAAGCTCCCCGAGGACACGAGATAGGTTGTGGCAGGCTTCCGTGGAACAGCGAGCAGAGCCTGCAGCTATGGAAACTATAGCACACTTTGCGGACTTTGGGGAAATTGGATCCGATCCCTGGTCCGTCGGCTCTCCCAGTCGCATGTGGCCCGCCGACCATCAGTGGAGGAGCTGCGACGAAACCCGAACAAGACGAAACCCGAACAATTCGATTGGAGGAGTTGTTCGATTGGAGGACTTGACGGAGCGCAGAGCGGGGGTACAATGAAGGTCAAGAGCGCCAATTGCGCCCATGTGGGAGACCTTGGTGCTCTTGATTCCAGACTTTGGCCTGTGGTAGGGTTTACACTACCCTCAAGCATCAGCGAGGAAAGAGGACACAAAGGCGTGTCCAGGTGCGGAGAGCACGTGCGGAAACGATGACGTTTCAAGCGAGGTGAATCCCATGCGAGCATTCGTTTTCAGCGGTGGAGGCAATCGAGGGGCCCTGCAGGTTGGGGCTGTGAAGGCGCTCCTGGAGCGAGGCATTGTCCCGGAGATGATCGTGGGCTGTTCCGCGGGGGCCTTGAACGCCGCCTTCCTGGCCCGGGACATCTCCCTGGAGCAGGTGGAGCGGCTGGCAGAGGTCTGGCGGCAGACCACCAAGGAGGACGTCTACCCGGGCAGCCGGCTGAGCGTGCTCTGGCGGCTGGTGACAGGCAAGGAGAGCTTCTATGACAACCGCAACTTCTACGCCTTTCTCCAGCGCAGCGGCACCACCCCGGCCCTCACCTTCGCCCACCTGAACCGCCAGGTTCGGCTCTACATCACCGCCACCCACCTGGCCAGCGAGCGGCTCCATGTCTTCGGGGACGACCCCAACGACCGGGTGCTGGACGCCCTCATGGCCAGCACAGCCCTGCCGCCCCTCCATCCCCCCTGGGAGGTGAACGGCGAGTTCTACATCGACGGCGGCACGGTCACCCCTCTGCCTCTGCGGGTGGCCATGGAGCGGGGAGCCACAGAGATCTACGCCCTCTACATTCGGGACGAGAGCCGGGAGGGCAATCCCATTCGCCGCAGCCTGGCCGGGATCATGGACCGGAGCATCAGCACCATGCTACGGCTCCAGGCGGAGCACGACCTGCTCCTGACAGAGGTGGCCGGGAAGAAGATCAAGCTCTACGAGCTGCGCCTTTCTCTACCCAACCCACCGGACATCAACGACTGGAGCCAGAGCGACCGGATGGTGGCTCGGGGCTACGAGCTGGCCTCCGAGTATCTGGCCAACCTGTCCCAGCAGTCGACCAGCCGCATCCAGCTCCACACACCGCCAGTGAAACGCCTGGTCAACAGCCTCTACCGGGGCTGGCGGCAGGTCTTCTCGCCCCAGCAGACGGCCGTGCCTGTTCCGGTGGAAGCGTCCAACAACCCCACGCCACTGGACCAGGCCGGCCGCCCTCGTTAGTCTGGCTCGGTTCCTCTTTCGGCCGCACACTTGGGGCAGTGCATGGGATCATCCAGCTCCAGCATGTGCTTGGCGCAGACCGCGAAGGTCACGGTCACCTGGTCCCGGAAGAGGACTCGCTTCACCTCGGCCTCCAGGAGAAGATCCCGGCAGTTGCTGGCAATGAGGAGCTCGGGCACGGGGCAGCTATCGCAGAGCTTGCGCCTCCAGGGACGGCTGTTCTGAGGGTTGGCGGCCAGGAGACGACACTCTTCCCGGTTGTTTCCCCGGTGATAATCTCCGTAGAAGTAGGGGCAGTTCACAGGTTTGGCCATAGGAGTCCATCCGAAAGCAAAAGACCGCCAGCTCTGTCTCGGCGGTCTTTTCGATCCACGCAGTCTGCACGTTTCCAGGCAGCCGCTCCGAACAACCGGAGAGCCGGCTCAGTTGTCCCAGAAGGGCGGCTCGTCTGCGTCGGGGATATCCGAATCGCCGCCCAGGTAGAAATTCGGGTCCATGAAGAGCCGTTCCGCCAGCTCCTTCTTGCGCCGTTCCTGCTCGGGCATGAGGAAGCCGAACTCGATCTCCAGGCTGACCAACATCTCCAGCTCCGCCTCCAGCAAATGGAACTCGCTGTGGCTCAAGGGCTGTTCGTCCGTATAGGGCCAGCCGAACTTGTTCAGGTAGTACTGATAGGCCTCGCAGGTGTCCCCTGTCATCTCCGTGTGGACCGAGGCGGTTTCGTCCATCTCCAGGATGTCCAGAAAGTCGTCCAGATCGCCGTCCCAGTCCACCTGGAAGAAGGACTCGTCGAAGAGGGGATCACCTGAGAGCCGCTCTGAATCACCGGAGGTGAAGACCACCTCGTCCCGGGGAACGCTGTCCCCATAGGCATCGGACTCCAGGCTCCGTCCGGAGCGACGGGGGATCCGTTCGCCGGTCCCTAAGCTGTAGCCGGCCTCGTGCAGGTGCAGTTTGCTGAACTCGTGGAGCACGTAGTGCATGTCATCTGGCGGCACCGTGTCGCTGTAGAAGCCCTGCCCCACCAGCTTGGCGGCCAGCTCCCAGGTGGGGACGGCCCCCCGCACCTTGCGGTCGTTCACCACCAGGTGCTCGGCCAACTCGGCCAGCTCCTGGTTGCGCTGCTGGATGTAGGCGTTGTCCCGGGACTCTCGGGGCTGGAGCCGCACGTGGTAGATGCCTTTGGCCGCGTCCTCTACAGAGATAAGCAGGTCGTCGTGGGCGGCGCCCCCCACCTGGTTCACCCACTCGGTGAACTCCTCACCCAGGTAGAGGGACCAGGTGTCCTGCTGGATGGCCGCGTAGGAGCGGATGGTGGGCCCACCCATCAGGTGGATGGTGACCCGGCGGCCGTCGTTCTCATGGTTCTGGAAGAACTGAGGGAAGAAAACCGCGTGCTCTAGCTCATCCAGCCAGATATAGCCCTGGAGGATCTCCCGCTTGTTCAGGGGATGCCGGAAGTGCTGGTTGTTCAAGAGCGCCGAAAGCCAGCCATAGCGGGCCGGGGCCACGGGAATGGCCTGGTAGAGCTTGTCCAGCGCCTGGTAGATGGCCGTGCGAGCGCTCTTCCCGATGGGACGCTGGGTGCTCACCTGGTTCATCAGTTCGTCGATGCTCAGGGGCGCCGAGGAGCGGCTCAGGATGTCCTCGACACAGGTCTGATAGCTGGGATATCGCTGTTGAATTCGTGCCATTGCCTGCTTTCCTCCTGGCGCCTATTATCCCACAGGAAGTTGAAATTGTCTACCATTTCATTTCCCACGGATCATCTACGCCACGGGAGGCCGATCCCGGCCATCCTCGAGATATGCAGGCCTTTTCAGCTGGGCGATACCACGCAAAAACGCCGTCCATCCCGTGGATGGGCGGCGTTCTCGGTCATAGAAACTGGGTGACAGGCAGGCGCTGCGAAACCCGAGACGCTAGGCGCTCTGCTGCAGGAGAGGCCGGAACTTGTAGCCGTAGATGATCTGCCCCTCGCTGCCCTCCTCCCGCAGTTTGCGAGTCACCATCTCCACCCGCATGCCGATCTGGACCTCCTGCTCGTTCACGTCTGTCAGCTGCGCGGTGACCAGGGGACCTTCGTCCAGTTTGATCAAGGCCACGGTGTAAGGGCGGTGCTCCTCAAAGCCCCGGGGCACGTTGTACATGGTGGTGAAGCTGTAGACCTCTCCGCGCCCGCTCAAGGTGTGGACCGGCCCGGCCGGTTCGCTGCAGTGGGGGCAGACATCTCGGGGCGGGAAGATGGCCTGGTGACATGTGGGGCAGACCTCCCCCTCCAAGCTATAGCGTTGTCGCTTTGTTCGCCATGTGGTTGCGATAGCCATGGTGCAATGCCTCTCTCTATCAAACACGTTCTTTCTTGATCAAGCCTTCTTTATCAAGCACGTTGTCGGTGAAAAACCTTTTCGATGGAGCTGCGATGCACGAAAACTCAACTTGCAGAGAAACTCATTGCAGAGAAACTCATTGCAGAGAAACTCAAACGGAATGGACGAAACTCCCAAACGGATCCATGCTGCTTGCTGATGGCCCCCACTATACCAGGTCTCGCCTGCCATTTGCTATCAAAACAGTGGATCCAGGCCAAATGATAGATTTTGACAGCTCGGCCAACCGGTCAAAATCCCCTTCCATCGGCCGAGACGGTCGGCTACCCGCGCCCAGACACGGAGAACGGGTGCGATCCTGGGAATCGCACCCGCCTGGACGCCTGTTCTCGTTTTGGAACGCCCTGGATCGGCCCAACGGCTCGCCCCACCAGGACGCTCTGCCCAGCCCTTACACCCCCAGGATGTGGGTCACGATGGTGGCGCCGCTGCCGCCGATGTTCTGGGCCATGCCCACCCGAGCGCCCTTGACCTGGTTGGCCCCGGCTTCGCCGGTGAGCTGCTGCACCACCTCCAGAACCTGGTAGACGCCTGTGGCCCCCACCGGATGCCCCCGGCTCTTCAGCCCGCCCATGGTGCTGATGGGCAGCCGCCCCTGGATGCCGATCTCCTCGTCCCGGGCCATGCGCCAGCCCTCGCCCCGCCGAGCGAAGCCTGTGGCCTCCAGGCTCATGGCCGCCATGATGGTGAAGGCGTCGTGGAGCTCGAAGAGATCGATGTCGTCCGGCGTCACCCCGGCCTGGAGATAGGCCTTCTGGCTGCTCACGTAGGCCGCCTCCAGGAAAAGGGGGTCCTTGCGGTCGTGGATGGCCAGGGTGTCGTTGGCGCTGGCGCTGGCCAGGATCTGCACCGGGCCCCGGTGATGGCCCGTGGCGTACTGCCGGGCCCGCTCCGTGGGGACCAGGACCAGGGCCGCGGCTCCATCGCAGACCGGGCTGCTGTCCATCATGTTGATGGGGGTGGCGATCATGGGGGCCTTTCGGTAGGTCTCCTGGTCGATAGGGCGGCGGAACATGGCGTTGGGGTTGTTGGCCCCGTTGCGGTGGGCGTTGATGCTGAAACCCGCGAAGGCGTCCATGGGCACGTCGAACTCGTGCATGTAGCGCTGCATGAGCAGGGCGTTCAGCCCCACGAAGCTCACCCCATGGATGGCCTCGTACTCCGCGTCCGCGGCGGTGGCCAGGCCGGCGGTGGTGTCCTTGCCCACGGTGTCGGTCATCTTCTCCACGCCAGCCACGATGACCACGTCGTGCAGGCCGCTGGCCACGGCCATGACGCCCACCCGCAGGGCCGCGGCGCCGCTGGCGCAGGCCGCCTCCACCTTGGCCGCCTCGATGCCCCGCAGGCCGCAGAAGTCCGCGATGAGGGTGGCCAGATGCTCCTGGTCCAGCAGGACGCCGCTGAGCATGTTGCCCACGAAGAGGGCGTCCGCGGTCTCGATGCCCGCGTCCTGCATGGCCTGGGCGATGGCGTCGTAGGCGATGTGGCGCAGGGAGCGATCCCACAGCTCCCCCACCGGGCTCTGACCGATGCCCACGATAGAGACACTGCGCATAGATTGCCTCCTTGGTTGAACCACTGATTCCCGGCACACATCAGCAGGATCCGTCTGGGAACCGGCGGTCGAACCGTCCTGGATCGAGGGCGGCGGAACGTCCGCAGATGCGCTGCGCCGAGCCCTCAAACCGACCCATTATACCCCTGGAAAATGGAAAAGCGGAAAACCGAACGGCTCTCCGCATCGTCTCGATCTGCCCCTGGGAGCTGCCGGGCCTGTCCCCAGCCCCTCACTTGAGGATGTAGTAGGTGGCCCGCTTCTCGCCGATGCGCAGGAGCAGGTTCTTGGCCACCAGGTCCGCCAGGTCCCGGCGGATGGTCTCTGGGCTCACATCGGGGACCAGGCGCTGGTACTCGCTGTTGGTGATGCGGCCATGCTCCTGGACGTAGGCCAGGGCCTGCTCCTGGCGCGGGTTCAGGAACACATGCCGCCAGGGCTGGCTCTCCGGACGGGGGCTGACCAGGCTCTCCCCCGCGGAGCGCAGGATGACCCGGAAGCCGGCCGCGGTCTCCTGGAATTCGGGCTCGGGCAGGCCAGCCGCGGCCATGGCGTCGATCATGCGGTCGATGCCGTAGCCCAGCCGCTCGATGTAACCCAGGTCGCTCAGAACAGCCACGATGGCCTCGTTGCGGCTGTAGCGCTCCTCCAGGATGTTCTCCAGGGTCACGTGGCCGGGCAGCCGCCCCGGGCTGTAGATCTCCAGCCGGTCGCTGAACATGAGCAGGCGGATCCCCTCCCCCCGAATGGCGTAGTCCCGGTGGGCGATGGCGTTGACGATGGCCTCCCGCACCACCGGCAGCGGGTACTCGCTGCTCTCCTCCCGGGCCATGCCCGAGAGGCGCATGCCCCGACGCATGTTGCCCACCACAAAGGCCTCGGCCTGGCGGATCTGCTCCACCAGGGAGCCCTGGACATCCTGGCGCACGAACTCGTCGCTCATCTTCTCCCCGCTGTAGCGGACGCAGATGATCTCCGCGTTGGGGAAAAAGCGCTGGGGATCTCGACCGAAGAGCAGGATCCCCGCCACGGTAGGGACATACTCCGAACGGGCCTGCCCGGGTTGCTCCTGGGGCCAGGTGACGCCCCCCCGAGCCAGCAGGACCTGGACCGGCTCCTCGTCCGGCGGGGCGTGGATGTGGCGCAGGTAGCGCTCCACCTGGCCAGGGTCCAGATCGTCCAGGCTGGCCCCCTGGACGGGCAGCCGCTCGAAGCCGGCGTCGGTGCGCTCGAAGAGGAGCCGACGCAGCTCCGGCGTGGTCAAAGGACGGTTGTGGGGGCCGGTGCGGGTCAGGTAGAGGCCCTGGAGGCTGTAGACGTGGGGCAGCCCCGGGGGCACCTGGACCACCACCACAGGGCCCCGGCCCGTCTCCGCCACCTGGGGCGCGGGCAGGATCAAGGGGGGATCCGCCAGGAGGCCGGCCTCCACGGCCCGCTCCCGCAGGGCCTCCACGTCCACGCCCTTCTGGGGCGCGCCCTTGGCGGTGACCCCCAGGATCGCCGCGCCGCCGCTGGCGTTGGCCAGGGCGGTCAAGGTCTCTGCGATCCGCCGGGCCGAGGCTTTGCCCGGGAGGAAGGCCACCCGCTCCTGCTGGCCGGCCGCCAGCAGGGTCTTCATGTCCGGGGTGGGGATGGCTGGGCTGCGTCGTGTCCACATGGTGACAAGTCTGCTCCAGGAAGCCGGGCCTGTCAAAAATTCGGGCCGGGTGGGCGTCCTCACTGGCTGCTCAGCAGCTGGACGTCGCTGATGAGCCAGTAGGCCGCCTTGCCTCCAGCCTGGTCCGGGGGCATGTGTTTCAGGATGAAGCGGTAGGTGCGCTTCTGCGGGCCATCCTCCCGCTGGACGACCACGTACAGATCCACCGTCGCGAAGAGGTCACCCAGCAGATCTCGAGTCTCCTGAAAGGCCTGGGGCGGCACTGCCGGGGCGTAGCCCACCTGCTCCACGTAGAAGTCGCCGTTCCCGGGAAGCCGCTGGTTCATCTGTTTCAGGTCCGCCAGCACCTGTTTCACCCGTTCCCGGGACTCCGCCAGGATGAAACTGTCCTTCCGCTCCTTTGCCGGGGGCCGCAGGTAGGCCAGGACGGTCGCCTCCGGGTAGAAGGGGCTGGACTCGGGTAGCCCGTAGCAGAAATCCACGAAGCGGGGCGACTCCTGGTACTTCACTGCCGGGCGGAAGGAGGTCTCCGTGGTCTGGTCCGGGTCCAGCACCCGGATGAAAGTGGAGCGATGGCAGAGGGCGCTGCGGTCGTTCAAGGGGTAGTAGGCCTGGACCGCCTCGATGGGCTTGGGGGCCTGCTCCGGATTCCCATCCTCGGCCGCTTTCTTCTCGTTCTCGGCCACTTTCCCCTCGTCCCACCCCTGGGGAACCAGCCAGCCGGAGGCAGCCATGTGGGCCACGCCGTAGCCCTCCCGCTTACTCTTCCACCAGAAGACGCTGATGCGATCCCGCCCGCCCAGGACCACCAGCTCATCGAAGATGGGCCCCTGCTCCCCCCCTTCCCAGGGCTCGGCCAGGGGGCCTCTCTTCGCCTCCGCGCCCGTCCGCTTGACTCGGCGGACCCGCACCTGGGCATCCCCCACCCCAGGGTCAGCCAGGAAGCCCTGGCCCGCCCCTTTCCAGTAGCTGGGCAGGAGCTGGTAGGGCACCAGCTGGGCCGCGGGGTTGTTGGGGATGGGAATGGCCCCCCACTGGGAGTAGGGGTTGGTCTGGGTGTCGTAGATGATGCCTCCCACCGGCGCTGGTCTTGGGTTGCCGTTCTGGTCTCTGGGGATGTCGTAGCGATAGAGGAGCAGGTACTCGTTCGTGGGGTCGTTGTCCACGCTGATGGGACGGAACTGGCCCATGGGTTGCCATTCCTTCGGCACCACCTGGGCCATGTCGATGGGCAGCTTCTGCTCCTCCTCCTGGGCGCCCAAGAGCCCAAGGCAGCCGCTCAAGCTCAACGCGAACAATGAGAGCACCAGGATCGTGCCCGTTCGCCATCGTGTCGGGAACCATCGTGTCGGGAAGTTGTCTGCCTGCCTCATGGCTCTCGCCCTCGGTTCGTCGGTCGGGACGTCTGTCAGGAGATCGGTCAACTAGGTCAGAGACGGCTCGTGGAAGGCCTGGTAGACCCAGTCCTGCCGGGGGAAGACCTCCGGAAAGTGCCGGCACCAGGCCTCGCGCAGCTCCGCCACCACGAAGACCGAGCCCGTCCCCACCAGGAGGCCGCCGGGCGGGGTGATGGCCTGGGCCAGGGCCAGGGCCTCCCCCATGGAGGCCGCGGGGTGGATGGCCCCGGCCCCATCCGCGACCAGGGGAGCCGCTTCCGCCAGGATGGCCTGGGTGGGCAGGGCCTTGGGATGGCGGCTGCGCACCAGGACCAGGCGGGGGGAGACGGCCAGCAGCTGCTCCAGGATGGGACGCAGGGCCTTGTCCCGGTTGGCCCCGAAGATGAAGGTCAGGGGCCGACCCGGGTAGTACTCCTCCAGCGTGGCCAGCAGGACCTGGATGCTGTCCACGTTGTGGGCGCAGTCCACCAGCAGGGGCGCGACGCCGCCGTCGGGCCAGGGCAGGAGCTCGAAACGGCCGGGCCAGAAGGTGTTGGCCAGCCCCGCCTCCACCGCGTCCTCGTCCCAGGGGATCCACTCCTGCCGGGCCAGCTCCTGGACCATGCCCAGGGCGATGGCGGCGTTCACCTGCTGGTG
>CAYQEB010000034.1:0-5779 GCA_964416395.1 uncultured Caldilineaceae bacterium
GGGTAGACCCCCACGTAGCCGTGGACCAGCACCTGGTCCCCGGTCTGGGGCAGCCAGCTGTGGTTGAAGACATTGCCCCGCCACATGACCGCGGCCAGGGTGGCGCCGCTGTCCTTCAGGCTGAAATAGATGTGGCCGCTGGCCGCTCGCTTCCAGTTGCTCACCTCGCCCAGGAGCCAGACGTCCTGGAGGAGGGGATCGTCCTGGAAGAGGCCGGTGATGTGGCTGGTCAGAGCGGAGACGGTGATAGGATTCATGGGAAACGAAAGGGCTGGGATGGGTCTGGAAGCGGCAAAACAGGCTCCGTCCATTATGGCCCGGACAGGCGGTGGGCGCAAATCCCGGGCCTGTGATGGGTGCGTCCCAGAGTTTTGGCGAGGAGCGGACTCTGTGCTCCCGAGGTCGCGGGGCCACAGCCGCCGAATCCCAGAGCAGCCTCGCCGCGCGGGAAAGGTGTGTCAGCGCCGCTTCCCTGCCCCGATTGTCTTCCCCGGAGATCTGTGGCATCCTGGAGACGCGGCCTGTCCACAGCCTTTGCCCCACCCATCCCGAAGAACAGCCATGACCAGCAAGACGCCCCATCAGCCCCCTTCCCGAGAGACGCTGACTGAGACCCTACGCGCCCTCCCCATGTTCGCCGGCGCGGACGAGGCCAGCCTGGCCGAAATGGCGGCCAGCGCAGTCTGGCGCACCTACCGGCCGGGTGAGATGGTCTTCCTGGAGGGGGAGAGCGCGCCGGCCCTTTACATCCTGGAAAGGGGTTGGCTGAAGGTGGTGAAGATGGCCCCGGACGGTCGGGAGCAGGTGCTGCGCTTCCTGGGCCCGGGGGAAAGCTTCAACGAGGTGGTTGTCTTCACCAATCGGCCCACGCCAGCCACAGCCATGGCCCTGGAGGAGGCGGGCCTCTGGCTGATCCACAAACAGGCGGTGCAGAACGTGCTCCTGCGCCATCCCCAGGTGGCCCTGGGCGTGGTGGAGCGCATGGCGGAACGGGTGCTGCAGCTGGTCACCCTGGCCGCGGACCTCTCCCTGCGCTCGGTGGAGGCCCGGCTGGCCCGGCTGCTCCTGGCGGAGGCCCAGGATGGGGTGATGGAACGCCGACGATGGACCACCCAGGCGGAGTTGGCCGCCCGCCTGGGCACTGTGCCGGACGTGCTCAACCGAGCCCTGCGGGGCCTCTCCGAGGCGGGGTTCATCCAGGTGGATCGGCGCCAGATCCGCATCCTGGACCGGGAGGGCCTGGCCGGCAAGGCCATGCTGGAGGGGTGACAGGAACAGGCCGGGAAGGCTTTTCGGAGGGAGGCGCGCAAAAGGGGCGGGTAAATTCGACAAAAGTCGAAGAACTGGGGCTGGAAACGTGCTATGCTGAGCGCGTTGCAGTTCGTTTCCATGATACATGTTTCCATGATATCCATGACGCACGTTTCCACAGGACCTTCGTGAGATCGTCCCAAGATCGTCCCAACCCACCCAGTTCGGAGGAGCAAAACCACCGTGTTGAACCCCTATTTCCTGATGAGCCTGCTGTACCTGGCCGTGGCCGTGCTGGCTGCGCTGGACGCCTCCCTGACCGGCTTCGGCCTGCTGCCCTGGATGAACGGCCTGCGCTGGCTGCGGGTCCATTTCATCACCCTGGGGCTGCTGACCGAGGCGGTCTTCGGCATCGCGCCCATCCTGGTGGCCGCCCGCCTGGGCCTGCCCCGCCCCCGCACCCGCTGGGACATCTGGATGCTGCTGAACGCGGGCATCGCGGTGCTGCTGGTGGGCATTCCCCTGGTCAACCAGCCCTTGATCTTCACCGGCGGCGCCCTGATCTTCCTGGCCGCCGCCCTGCTCACCGTCCACCTCTGGCAGCTGAAGGCCAGCTCGAGCCAAGCGGAGCGGTCGGCCAGCCTCAGCCGCAAGTTCTACGTGACCGGCCTGCTCTACCTGTTGGTGGGGATCATCGTGGGCACGGGCCTGTGGCTGGGCTGGAGCGGCCCTCTGCGCATCAAAGTGCCCCTGGAGGTGCACATCCACGCCAACAACTGGGGCTTCATGTCCCTGGTCTTCGCCGGCCTCCTGGTGGATCTCATGCCCAAGCTGGGCGGGGGATCCCTGGCCTCGGCCCGGAGCGTGAACCTGATCTTCTGGATGACCAGCCTGGGCGCCCTGGGTCTGGTGGCCGGCCCGTGGATGGGCGGCGTGCTGGCCATCCTTGTTCCGGGGCTGGTGCTGCACCTGGCGGCCACCCTCTGGCTGGTGGTGCTCATGGTGAAGGGGCTCTGGCGCAGCGAACACGCGGGGACGCCAGGGGCCTGGCACATGGTCACCGCCTACGCCTGGATCCTGGCGCCGGTGCTCATGGCCCCACTGGTCATCCTGAAGGTGCCGGGCATCCCTGGCGGGCGCATTGAGGGCACCGCGCCTCAGGCCCTGATCTACGGCTGGGTCCTTCAGTTTGGCCTGGCCCTGGTCCCCTACCTGGCCCTGCGCCTCTTCCAGCCGGAGCAGCGCCCACGCCTGGGTGGCTCCTGGCTGAGCCTGGCCGCGGCCAACCTGGGCAGCCTGCTCATCTGGGCCAGCATCTTCATCGAGCCCCTGCAGGGGACCCTCCAAGGGCTGGCCTACGGGCTCTATGGCCTGGCCATCCTGTTGGTGCTCCACCAGCTGGGCCAGATCGTGCGTGGGGGCTGGAGCCGGGTGGAGGCGAGCGTCCCGGAACCGGCCCTCTGAGAGGCTGGCCCCGGAAAGCCTTCAAACTCGACCGGGCGCAGGTGGCGCGAAGGCGGGCCGATTCTTGCCAAATCCACGCCACCTGCGTACTCTTGTTCTGAAAGGTCGGGCATGGACGCCCCGGGCTGCACGGCCTCCCGGCTCCCGCCTGTGATGTCCGCAGTTCGTAACGTCTGCAGCCTGTGATCCGGCGCAATCCGCTCGCCCATCGTGAACCGTTCCAGCCTCGAGCAAGAGCCCTTGAGCACGACCATGAGCCACCGTGAGACCCGCCTCTTCCTTCTCGTCGCTCTGCTGGCCTTCCTCACCGCCGCCAGCACCGGAGCCGTCCTGCGCTTCGGCCTCTTCCTGGGGATGCCCAGCTGGATCCACAACTACGGCGCGGTTCGTCACGCCCACAGCCACCTGATGTACTTCGGCTGGGGCACGGTGGCCCTCATGGCCCTGATCTGGTCCCGGCTGCCTGGCCTCACCGGGCGGCCCCTGCCCCGGGGCGTGACGGCCCAGATGACGGCCACCAGCATCGTGGCGCTGCTCAGCTATCCCGCCTTCTGGAGCAACGGCTACGGCTCCACCCGGGTGGGCTCCCTGGATCTTCCCCTGGGCTCCATGGTGGCCGTGCTGAACATCCTCACCTGGTTCGTGTTTGTGCTGCTCTACTGGCGCGCCACCCGCCGCCTGGCCCAACGCCCCCTGCCCATCCAGCTCTGGGATTGGGCCCTGGTCCTCATGATGGTGGCCGCGGGCGGGGCCCTGAGCCTGGGCGTGGAGGTGGCCCTGGGCCTGCGGAACCCCTTCCTGCAGCAGGCTGGCCTGCATCTCTTCCTGGATCTTTTCGCGGTGGGCTGGTTCACCCTGGCCCTGCTGGGCCTGATCTGGGACTGGGTGGGCCATCGGGTCGCTCTCCCAGAGTGGCTGCCCAGCCAGAGCCTGGCCAGCGCCCTGGCTCTCACCTTCTTCCTGGGCATGTCCCCCTCGTTGATCCCCCCGGCCCTCTTCTGGATCGCGGCCCTGGCCAACCTGGCCGCGGGGCTTCTCCTGACCTGGCACCTCCTTCAGCTCTGGCGACGCCGGGCCCAGCTGCCTCGCCTGGCCTGGTTCGGCATGGCGGCCCTGGCGCTGCACGCCTCCACCGCAGTGGCCCTGCTCTGGCCGGGCCTCTGGCGCTGGAGCGGCGGCACCCAGCTGCGCATCTTCTTCCTCCACAACCTGCTCCTGGGCTGGCTGAGCAGCATGCTTCTGGCCCTGATCTGGGCGGAACAGGTGCAGCTGAGCCTTCCCTGGCGTGGGCTGGCGGAGTGGAGCTGGATCCTCTCGGTGACCACCATGCTGACGGCCCTGCTGGGCCTGGGCTTCGTCCAGTTCCTGCCCATCCCCGGGCAGGTCTGGCTGGAAGTGGCGGCCTGGGCCAGCCTGGGCCCCATCCTGACGGGCATCCTGACCCTGGCCGGGTTGCTCCTGGCCGAGCGAGCCGACGCCCAGATAGCGCCCTCCCCGGAGCCCACCGGAGATTGAGCGAGCAGAGCCCGGTCCACGGGGCGAACGGGCGGTGAACAAAAAGTGGGGATCGGCGCGCCGATCCCCGCTTTCCGTCTGCGCTTGGCTCTGGCTCCAGGCTCGAGGGGCCAGGTTAGGCCAGGGCTGGCTGGGCTCCGAAGAGGGGATCCCGGCCTTGCTCCATCTCTTCCCGGAACTGCTTGGTGTAGAGCTGGTAGTAGTGCCCCCGGGCTCGGATGAGCTCCGCGTGGGCGCCCATCTCCGCCACCTGGCCGTTCTCGATGACCAGGATGCGATCCGCCCGCTTGATGGTGGAGAGCCGGTGGGCGATGATGAAGCTGGTTCGCCCTTCCAGCAGCACCTCCATCCCCTTCTGGATCAGGGCCTCGGTCAGGGTGTCCACCGAGCTGGTGGCCTCGTCCATGATGAAGATGTCCGGCTGGGCCAGGATGGCCCGGGCCAGGCTGATGAGCTGTTTCTGGCCCACCGAGAGGAGGACACCCCCTTCTCCCACCTCGGTCTCGTACCCCTTCTCCAGGCTGCTGATGAACTCGTGAGCGCCGGCCATCTTGGCCGCGTCCACCACCTCCGCATCCGTGGCCTCCAGCCGGCCGTAGCGGATGTTCTCCGCCACAGTGCCGGAGAAGAGGTGGGGCGTCTGCAGCACCATGCCGATGCGGGACTGGATGGCGTGCAGCTTCAGCTCCCGGTAGTCCCGCCCGGCCATGCGGATGCTGCCCCGCTTGGGCTCGTAGAAGCGGCAGACCAGGTTGACGATGGTGGATTTTCCCGCGCCGGTGGGGCCCACCAGGGCGATGGTCTCCCCCTCCTTCACCCGCAGGTTGAAGTTGCGCAGCACCGGCTTTTCCTCCTCGTAGTAGAAGTCCACGTTCTCGAAGACGATCTCCCCCCGGATGCTGCCCGGGTCCACCGCGCCGGGCCGGTCCTGGATCTCCGGCACGGCGTCGATGAGGGAGAAGATGCGCTCCGCGGAGGCCACGGACTGCTGCATCTCCGCGTAGACCCGGGCCATCTCCTGGATGGGCCAGAGCATGAAGGTGATGTAGGAGATAAAGGCCTGGATGCCGCCGATGGTCATGTTGCCCAGCTGGAACTGCCAGCCCCCATACCAGACGATGACGCCCACAGCCACCGCGCTGATGAGCTGCACCGTGGGCAGGAAGAGAGCGGAGAGCCAGGCCGCCCGGAAGGCCGCCCGGTACATGTCCCCGGTTAGCTGGCCGAACTCCTGCAGGTTCTCCTCCTCCCGGCGCAGGGCCTTGACCACCCGCACGCCGGTGATGTTCTCGTTGTAGGCCCCGGTGATCTTGGAGTTGAGTTTCCGCACCTGACGGTACTCCACCAGGATCTTCTTCTTGAACTTCGCGGCCACCACCACCAGGACGGGGATCATGAGCAGGACGATGAGGGCCAGCTTCCAGTTGATGAAGAGCATGAAGCCCAGGGCGGCCAGGATGTTGGTCACGCCCCAGGTCACGTCCAGGAAGCCCCAGGAGACCAGTTCGCCCACCCGCTGGGTGTCCGATGTGACCCGGGACATGAGCCA
>CAYQEB010000034.1:5879-33785 GCA_964416395.1 uncultured Caldilineaceae bacterium
TGGGCGCCCCGCTGCACGATGCGCCCGTGGTCCAGCACCAGGATCAGGTCCGCCTCCATGACGCTCTGGATGCGGTGGGCGATGATGAAGGTGGTGCGACCGGCCATGAGCCGCTTCAGGGCCGCCCGGATGGTCGCGTCCGTCTCGGTGTCCACCGAGGAGGTGGCATCGTCCAGGATGAGGATGCGGGGATCCTTGAGCAGGGCCCGAGCGATGGTCAGCCGCTGCTTCTGACCGCCAGAGAGGGTCACCCCCCGCTCCCCCACCAGGGTGTCGTACCCCTGGGGAAAGCCCTGGATCACCTGGTGGATGGCGGCCGCCCGGGCCGCGGCCTCCACCTCCCCGTCCGACACGGCCCGCCCCACCCCGTAGGTGATGTTCTCCCGGATGGTCCGGGAGAAGAGGAAGGGCTCCTGCTGGACGATGCCGATCTGCTGGCGCAGGTAGCCCCGAGGATACTCCCGCAGCTCCACCCCGTCCAGGAGGATGCGCCCGCCGGTGTAGTCGTAGAAGCGAGGCAGCAGGTTGACCAGGGTGGTCTTGCCCGAGCCGGTGCCCCCCAGGATGCCCACCACCTGGCCCGGGGCTGCGTGGAAATCGATCCCCTGCAGGACCGGGACAGGTTCGAGCGCGGTTCCCGGGCTCGTCCCCGCCTCGCTTTTCTGCTCCTGGCCTTCCTGCCGGTAGACGAAGCTCACGTCCTCGAAGCGAATGTCTCCCTGGACGCCCTCCGGCGGGGCGTAGCTCCCTTCGTCCAGGGGCTCCCGGGCCACCCGGATGATCTGGGAGAGGCGTTCGAAGGAGACGAAGCCGGTGGACATCTGGGCCACCAGCCGGCCCAGGTTGCGGATGGGCCAGATGATCTGGACCACCAGGCCGGCGTAGGCCAGGTAGGTCCCTGGGGTGATGACGCCGTCGATGGCCAGGAGCGCGCCCAGGTAGAGGCCGGCCAGGGTCTGCATGCCGCAGAGGATGTCCGTCACCGGCCAGTAGGTGCTGTGCATGGTGATGAGCCGGCGCCCCCGGAGGAACTTCTGCCGGTTCTCCTGCTCGAACTTCATGCGCTCGTAGTCCTGGCGGGCGAAGGCCTTCACCACCCGGACGCCGGTCAGGTTCTCCTGGAGGCGGCTGGAGAGCCGGGCCTCCTGCTCCTGGTAGGCCTGGTAGGCCTCCCCGATCTTCTTGAAGAAGTAGAGGGAGAGGAGGAGCACCAGGGGGATGACCACCACGGAGTAGAGGGCCAGGCGCACGTTCAGGGTGAGGAGCGCGGTGAAGTTCACCAGGAAGAGCAAGGAGATGCGGCCAATGCCGATGACCTGCTCCGCGAAGAGACGGCGCACCGCGTCCACGTCCGAGGTGGCCCGCTGCAGCAGCTCCCCGGTCTGCATGGTGTCGTGGTAGGCGAAGGGCAGCCGCTGGATGTGATCGTAGAGGAAGTTGCGCAGGCGCAGGGCTAGCCCCTCGGACGTGCGGGCCGCCATGCGGCCGCTCAGGAAGGTGAACCCGCCCTGGAGCAGGGCCAGGCCGATGAAGCCCAGGGCCACCCAGGGCGCCAGCCCCAGCATCCCCTCCTGCCCCAGGACATCGTCCACGAAGTAGCGCAGGAGGTAGTAGGCGCCGGTGCGGGCCAGGGCGGCCAGGCCCACGCTCACCACGGCGACCAGGTAGATCCAGCGGAAGCCGGTGAGCATGCGCCAGAGGCTCCTCAGGCGCCCCCCGGCCAGGATGGTCTGCATTTCCGCTTCCGACGGGGCCCACGCCTGAGTCGGCGTCGCCCCGTGCTGTATTGATTCGGGAATGGTGGATGTTGTCATGGTGTTTCTTGCACTCCAGGAACTTGTTTGGACGAGGGAAGAGGCCCGGATGGCCGATGCTCGATGGGCCGACAACAAAAAAATCAGCCACAGAATGGATCCGTGGCTGATTCCTGGGGAGTTTTCCCCAATGAAAAACGGCCACGGGCCTGAGCGCCGTGACCGTCGAGGTCTGACTGGTGAGTCGGACCGTTACGAACGGAACAGACGGCGCGCGCGGTCAGGCGGACGATCGCTAGCGACAAATCCAAGCAGTCGGGTATACATGGTTCCGTTCTTCATCGGTCACAACTCCTTTGCGAAAGGCAACCGGAAAAACCGGCCCGTGGACTTCGCAGAAAGGGGACGGCAACAAATGCTGCCCATCCCGGTCACAGCGCCACTATAGCAGATGGCGTAAGGGAAGTCAAGCAAAAATTACTTCGCGTTTCCACGCGCAGCCACGCCGCCTCGATTTCCCCACCGCTTCCCGAAAGCCGACTTCCTCCGAAAATCTCCAGGGGCGCAGCCACGAAAGCCCTGTTGTCCGCCCCTGGGCTTCGTGGTCTCCTTTCCTTCTGTGGTAAAATATCAGCCCGGTGAACCCATGCCAAGACCAGCTTTCAGGACCGAATCCATGCACCGCGCCACACCCTCTTCCAGCGCCAACCCGGCAAGGACGCTTCCCTTCCAGGCCCATTTCCGCTGCTTCCGGGGCTGCCCAGGAGAGTATTCCATCTACGACGTCATCTACACCTGCCCCCACTGCGGCGGCCTCCTGGAGGTGCAGCACGACCTGGAGGCCCTGAAGCAGCGCTCGCCCCAGGAGTGGAAGGCCCTGCTGGAGCGCCGCGCCGGGACCACTCGCTGGCCCTACGGCAGCGGCGTCTGGAGCAAGAAGGAGTGGGTGGTCCCGGACCTGGACGACGAGAACGTGGTCAGCATGTTCGAGGGCAACACCAATCTCTTCTGGGCGGAGCGCCTGGGGCGCCAGATCGGCCTGTCCGACCTGTGGGTGAAGCTCTCGGGCAACAGCCACACCGGCAGCTTCAAGGACCTGGGCATGACCGTGCTGGTGAGCGTGGTCAAACAGATGATCCGCCAGGGCTCGCCCGTCCGGGCGGTGGCCGCGGCCAGCACCGGGGACACCAGCGCGGCCCTGGCCGCCTACGCAGCGGCCGCCGGCATCCCGGCCATCATCTTCCTGCCCCAGGGGAAGGTGAGCCCGGCCCAGCTCATCCAGCCCATCGCCAACGGCGCCCACGTCCTTGCCCTGGACACGGACTTCGACGGCTGCATGCGCATCGTCCAGGAGGTGACCCAGGACAACAGCATCTACCTGGCCAACTCCATGAACAGCCTGCGCATCGAGGGGCAGAAGACGGTGGGCATCGAGATCGTCCAGCAGTTCGACTGGGAGGTCCCGGACTGGATCGTGATGCCCGTGGGCAACCTGGGCAACATCAGCGCCCTCTACAAGGGGCTCAAGCTGCTCATGGAGCTGGGCATCACCGACAAGATGCCCCGACTGGTGGCCGCCCAGGCCGCCCAGGCCAACCCCTTCTACCGCAGCTTCCAGCGGGGCTTCCAGGAGAAGACGGTGGTCCAGGCCCAGACCACCCTGGCCTCGGCCATCCAGATCGGCAACCCGGTGAGCTACGAGAAGGCGGTCCAGGCCATCCAGGAGACGAACGGCCTGGTGGAGCAGGCCACGGAGCACGAGCTGGCCAACGCCGCAGCCATGGCCGACCTGACGGGCATGTACACCTGCCCCCACACCGGCACGGCCCTGGCGGTCCTCTTCAAGCTGGTGGAGCGGGGCGTCATCCAGGGGAACGAGCGGGTGGTGGTGATCAGCACGGCCCACGGGCTCAAGTTCACCCCCTTCAAGGTGGGCTACCACGAGGGCTCCCTGGACGGGGTGGAGAGCGACTACGCCAACCCGCCGGTCTACCTGCCCCCGGACCCGAAGGTGGTCAAAGAGGCGATACGAAAAAGGTTGCTTGGCTGATCGGTCCATCCCGTGGGCTGGGTCCACCGCAAGCCGACAATTCGCCCGCTGAACCCAGTCCACCCCCAAAACACCCATGACCACTACACCGAAGAAACTCTCGAATTCACACCCGACTGCCCAACCACAGCCCCAGCCCATCCTGGACTACCACGCCACCTCCTTCACCCAGGGGAAGATGGACTTCACCTGGGAGGAGCTGAGCGAGGAGGAGCGGGCCCAGGCCTACCAGGACTGGGAGGCGGGCAAGGGGCTCATCGGCGGGGATCCCCGGCGCCGGCCCGGCGCGGATCGGCTGCCCGACTGGGCCTTGAACCGCCGCTTCTTCCGGGCCCTGGCCCTGGACGATCCCCGGGGCTGGAATGGCCAGCGCTTCCGCCAGGAGATGGCCAGCGACCGCCCCCTGGAGATCGAGATCGGCTTCGGCCGGGGAGATTTCATCCTGGACCGGGCCCGCCGCCTGCCGGATCGGCTCTTCATCGGCTACGAGGTGAAGACCAAGGCCGCTCGCCTGGCCCTGCAGCGGGCGGAACGCCTGGGTCTGGAGAACCTCTGGATCAGCGACGACGACTGCCGCTTCAGCCTGCCCCGGGTCGTCCCAGACGGGCGGGTGGATCTCTTCCACATCCTCTTCCCAGACCCCTGGTGGAAGAAGCAGCACCGGGTGAAACGTCTCTTCTCCCCGCCCTTCGTGGACCTGTTGGCGGCCAAGCTGCGCTCCGGCGGCATCCTCCACTTCAAGAGCGACGTGAAGGAGTACGGCGAGCTGGTCCGCTACCTGGTGGAGCAGCACCCGGCCTTCCGCCCCCACGACCCGGCCCTGGCAGAGGTCATCGGCCCAAGCCTGCCCACCCACCGGGAGCACTGGTGCCAGGAGCACGGCCTGCCTGTCTGGACCTACTACTTCCAGCGGGTGTGAGGCCCGGTACACTTTTCCCGAAAGGCGCTATCCATGAGAGCAACACCGGCAGAGATTCGCATCGAAGAGGACAAGCACTGGTGGTTCATGAGCCGCACCCGGGCCATCCTCAAATACCTGGACGCAGAGCTGGGGCCGGCCCAGCCCGGTGAGCATCGCAAGGTGCTGGACGTGGGCTGTGGCGCCGGCAACATGGCCCATCACCTGGCCCACTACGGGGAAGTGGTGGGCATCGATCCCAACCCCCGCCCTCTGGCTGTGGCCCGGCAGCGGGGGCTGAACGTGATGGAGGGCAGCGCGGACGACCTCCCCTACCCGGACAACGAGTTCGACCTGGTGGCCCTGCTGGACACGGTGGAACACATCCCAGACGAGCTGGGCGTCTTCCGGGAGTGCTTCCGGGTGCTGAAACCCGGGGGCAAGCTCATGATCACCGTGCCGGCCTTCATGTGGCTCTGGAGCTACAACGACGTGATCAACGCCCACCAGCGTCGCTACACCGGGCCAGAGCTGCGCCAGAAGCTGGAGCTCACCGGCTTCCGGGTCAAGCGCATGAGCTACAACAACTTCTTCGTCTTCCCCCTCATCGCTGCGGTGCGCCTTCTGCGCCCGGAGGCCCCAGAGCTGGACAGCCCCCACCTGAGCCAGGAAGAGGAGGTCTACCAGGTGGAGATGGAGCCCACGCCCGAGCCCTTCAACAGCCTTCTCCACGGGGTGGGCTGGCTGGAGGCGGAGCTGGTGCAGCGGACGAGCCTGCCCTTCGGCACCAGCATCCTCTGCCTCGCCGAGAAGCCCGAGAAGCCAGCGTGAGCATGGGACGGTCCAAGACGGCGGGCGCAGCACAGGGCGGGAAACAGGGCCCGGTCAAACGGGGCTCATGGAAGCTGGGGCATGCCCCTGTTCTGGCCCTCTTCACCCTGCTGGCCCTGGCCCTCTCCTGGCCCTTGCTGGTTCGCTTCACCGGCTGGGTGCCGGGCATTCCCCAGTGGGCCTTCGACGAGTTCACCTTCGTCTGGAACATCTGGTACTTCAAGCAGGCGGTGGTGGAGCGCCTGGCCAGCCCTCTGCACACCCAGCTCATCTACTACCCCCTGGGCATCGACCTGGTCCTCTACACCTTCAATTTCTTCAACGCCCTGGTGGCCCTGCCCCTGCAGCTGGCCGGCAGCCTGGTGGTGGCCAGCAACGTCACCCTTGTCCTCAGCACCGCCCTCAGCGGCTACGGGACCTACCTGCTGGTGCGCTGGCTCTTGACCCGCGGCAGCCCCGGGGCGGACGGCGGACGGCAGGGCCTCACCCCACCCCTGGCCACTGACGTGGCCTCCCCCCTCCCCTCTCCACTGGTGGAGAGGGAAGGGGGTGGCGAGCTCGCGAGCCGGGGGAGGGGTGAGGCCTCTACCCTGGCCGCCCTCCTCGCGGGGATCCTCTACGCCTTCGCCTCCAACCGGGCCATCTACATGGCCCTGGGCCACTACGACATGGTCACCACCCAGTGGATCCCCTTCTACGCGCTGATGCTCCTGCGCAGCCTGGATGGGCGCCTCTCTCCGGCTCGCCGCTACCGGGCCGGGGCCCTGGCCGGCCTCTTCTTCGCCTTCAGCGGCCTGGCCGAGATGATCCTGGCCGTTTTCCTGGCCATCTTCACCCTGATCGTGGTGGCGATCACCCTCCTGGGACGGAAGACAGAGGGCGGTGGGCGGCGGGGCCGCACCCCACCCCCGGCCACTGACGTGGCCATCCCCTCCCCTCTCCACCGGTGGAGAGGGGAGGGGATCGTGAGCGGAACGAAGGGAGGGAGGGGTGAGGTCCCACCAATTTCCAACTTCCCACCTCTAACTTCCCTTCTCACCTCACTCCTCCTGGTGGGCGTCACCGCCTTCCTGGTCTGGTCCCCGGTGCTGCTGCCCATCCTGAAGCAGTTCCTCACCGCGGATTTCTCCCTGAAGGGCTGGGGCGAGGCCATCCCTCTGAGCACGGACCTGCTGGGCTGGTTCACCCCCACGGTGCTGCACCCCCTCTTCGGCGGGGACCTGGTGGCGGAGCTGCGGCGGGTCCAGCTGAAGGCCCTGAGCGACGCGGTGCCCGGCTTCCGGGACGTGAACACGGTCTTCCTGGGCTGGGCGAGCCTGGCCCTGGCCCTCCTGGGCTGGCTGACCCACCGGCGCCGGGTGCGCATCTGGAGCTGGACCGCGCTGGTCTTCGGCCTCTTCACCCTGGGCCCCTTCCTGCAGATCGACGGCCGCTACCGCTTCGACCTGGACGGGGTGGAGACCAGCTTCCCTCTGCCCTACGCCCTGCTCCACTACATCCCCATCGTCAAAGCCAACCGGGCGCCCAACCGCAACAGCGTGCTCCTCATGCTGGGCCTGGCCGTGCTGGCCGGGTACGGGGCCTTCTGGCTGCTGGAGAAGCTGGAAGGTCGAAGACGGAAGTTGGGAGTTGGCGGAACCTCCTCGCCTGGCTCCTTGGCCTTTGGTCCGCGCTTTTCATCCGTCTCTTTGACCATCCTCCTGGCCCTGGCCATCCTCTTCGAGCACCTGGCCGTGCCCCTGCCCCTCTCCGATGCCCGGGCGCCCCAGGTCTACGCCCAGATCGCCCAGGATCCTCGACCCGTGTCGGTGATGCACCTGCCCCTGGGCTGGCGCAACAGCTTCGGCACCTTTGGCCCGGAGCGCACCCGCCTCCAGTACTATCAGACGGTCCACCGCAAACCCATGCTTGGGGGGAACATCAGCCGGGCCCCGGACTTCAAGATGGACTATTTCCGGCGCATTCCCCTCTTCCAGGCCCTGGTGGAGGTCCAGTCCAAGGGCCAGGTGGATCCGGACCTGGTCCAGGCCGCCAAAGCCCAGGCCGAGGAGCTGGTCTACCTCTACAACATCGGCTACGTGCTCCTCTTCCCGGCTATCCCCCAGCGCTTCCCCTACGCGGACACCTGGCAGGAGAGCTGGCGGCTGGCCTGGGAGCTCCTGCCCCTGGAACAGGAGCCCTTCTGGACCGGCCAGGGCATTCGGGCCTACCGCACGGTGCAGCCCCCAGGCGTGGACCGTTTCCAGCTCCGCCTGGGCGAGCCGGGGACCTTCCCCTACCGGGGCGAGGGCTGGGACCAGGCGGAGACGGATGTGATCTACGACCGCCCGGCCATCTGGGCCACCGCGCGGGAGAGCTGCCTCTTCCTGCCTCTGCGTCAGGTCCAGGCAAACGGGACGTACCGGCTGCGGCTCCAGGTCCACCCCTTCGCTTACCCCGGCGGCCCGCCCCAGCAGGTGACGGCCACGGTCAACGGCCAGCCCCTGGGAGACCACGCCCTGGCCGATACCTGGCAGGAGCTGACCTGGGACGTGCCCGGCTCGGCCCTGGAGAACAGCCTCAACCGGCTCTGCCTGGACTGGGAGAAGCTGGCCGTGCCCCGCCAGGTCGTCCCCGGGGACCGGAGCATCGGCCGCACCGGCGTGACCCTCCCCGTGGATGCGGACCTGAAGGCCTTTCCGGACGGGGGCTTCATCGCCCTCTTCGACGAGGAGGGGCGGCAGCGGGACGGCTCCGCGGGGCGGCGGGGGGTGAACGTCACTGTCCTGGACCCGGAGAGCGGGGCCATCCTGGCCCGGGAGGGCTTCGACACCGCGGCCAACGCCTTCGAGAGCGAGAAGCTGGCCCGCTTCCTGGCCACGATCCCGGAGGGGCGCCCTGTGCTGGTGGTGAGCAAGGGGGAGGCCTGGGCTCACCTGACCCCCGAGGCGATCCAGGCCCTGAACCGATTGGGCGCGGACCTCTCTCCGGAGGCGCTGCAGGGCCGCTACTTCGCCCTGGTGGGGGTGGCCGGCGCGGCGCCGGGCACAGCCCTCCAGGCCGTGGACGACAGGGAGGCCTTCCTGCGGGTGAGCCTGAACCGGGACCGACGCACTCTGGCCGGCGCGGTCTCCCAGGTGAGCATCGGGCCAGCCGAGGAGTAGCCCCAATCCGTCATCCCCACCCTCGCTTTCCGGAGGCAGGGCGCCCTGAGAAAGCCCCTGGCCGCCAGGCCGGTCGGGCCAGCAGCGGCCCAATCTCCAACGACCCTGTGGGATCCCGCCCCAGGGTCGTTTTGGTGTCCAGCATGGCTATGGCGTATGATAGAATTTCTACGAGTGAGCTTCGCTCGTGCCAAACGAGAGGAAGGAGGGACGCGTATGCCTGTTTCCATTGCACCGGATGTGCTGCCCACAGAGGCGGCCACCAAGCTGGATGTCCAGCCTCTGCCAGTGGAGCAGCTCAAAGAGATGTACCGGATCATGTTCCTCATCCGTCGGGTTGAGGAATCTTTGTTGGAGGCCGCGGAGGCCGGCAAGATCGGCGGGGCCATGCACACGGCCATCGGCATGGAGGCCAACGCGGTGGGTGCGTCTTCCGCCCTCCGCCCGGAGGATTACGTGACCTGCACCTACCGGGGCCATCACCACGCCCTGGCCCGGGGCATGGATCCCGGCCAGGCCATCGCGGAGGTCATGGGCCGGGCCACGGGCTTCGCCAAGGGCAAAGGGGGCTCCATGCACTTTGTGGACGTCGCACATGGCCTCATGGGGGCCAACGGCATCGTGGCCGCCCAGACGCCCCATGCGGCTGGGTTGGCCCTGGCCGCCCAGCTCCGGGGCGAGGAGCGGGTCGCCGTGACCTTCTTCGGGGACGGGGCCCTCTTCCAGGGCGTCATGCACGAAGTCTTCAACATGGCCGCCCTGTGGAAGCTGCCCCTGATCTTCTACATGGAGAACAACCGCTACTCGGAGATGACCCCCATCTGGCGCACCTCCTCGGTGGAAGACCTCTACCTCTTCCCCCGGGCCTACGGCATCGAGAGCATGCAGATCGATGGCAACGACGTGGAGGTGGTCCACACCGCGGTGACCCTGGCGGCCGAGCGGGCTCGGGCCGGGGAAGGGCCCACCTTCATCGAGGCCCTCACCTATCGGCTGGCCGGTCACATGGCCGGGGACCTGGAGACCTACCGCACGGAGGAGGAGAAGGAGCGCCAGCGCCAACACGAGCCCCTGGCCGTGCTCCAGGCC
Organism: uncultured Caldilineaceae bacterium; assembly: GCA_964416395.1. Classification (GTDB taxonomy): domain Bacteria; phylum Chloroflexota; class Anaerolineae; order Caldilineales; family Caldilineaceae; genus S144-5. Next base: position 15,645 of record CAYQEB010000034.1, read on the forward strand.
AAGCTCCTGGAGCGGGGCGCGCTTCAGGAGGAGCTGGCCGCCATCCGCGAGGAGGTGGAGGCTCAGGTCCAGGAGGCGGTGGCCTTCGCGGAGGGCAGCCCCTGGCCCGACATCGCCCAGGCCTACACAGACGTGTTTCGGCTGTAGGAAGGAGAGAACCATGGCTGCTGCAGTGAAAACGACCGAGAAGGCTCCAGTGGCCGCTGAAGCCATGCGCCGGACCACCTACATCCAGGCCATCAACGAGGCTCTGCGGGAGGAGATGCGCCGGGATCCCAACGTCTTCCTCCTGGGAGAGGACATCGCCCACTACGGCGGCCTTTTCCGGGTCACCCGCAACCTGCTGGACGAGTTCGGCCCCAAACGGGTCATCGACACCCCCATCAGCGAGCAGGGCTTCGTGGGCATGGCCCTGGGCGCGGCCGCGGCCGGCATGCGTCCGGTGGTGGAGCTCATGTACATGGACTTCACCCTGGTCACCGCGGACCAGATCTTCAACCAGATCGCCAAGTACCACTACATGACCGGCGGCCAGATCCATCTGCCCCTGGTCATCCGGGGCCAGCAGGGGGGCGGCAAGCGCTACGGCGCCCAGCACAGCCAGTCCGTGGAGGCCCTCTACGCCCACTTCCCAGGCATCCGGGTGGTGGTCCCGGCCACGCCCTACGACGCCAAGGGCCTCCTGAAAGCCGCCATCCGGGACGACAACCCGGTGGTCTTCCTGGAGCACAAGATGCTCTACTTCACCTCGGGCCAGGCGCCCCCGCCGGACGTGGACTACACCCTGCCCATCGGCCTGGCCCAGGTCAAGCGCACCGGCCAGGACCTGACCCTGGTCACCTACAGCTACTGCCTGCACCAGGCCCTGGAGGCGGCGGAGGAGCTGGCCGAACGCTTCGGCATCCAGGTGGAGGTGGTGGATCTGCGCACGGTCAACCCTCTGGACACGGACACCATCTGGGAGTCCGTGGCCAAGACGGGTCGCCTGCTGGTGGTGCACGAGTCCTACGCCATGTGCGGCGTGGGCGCGGAGATCGTGGCCCGGGCCTACGAGGAGGCCCCCCACCTGCTCCGGGCCCCCGCCCGGCGCCTGGGCACGGCCCCGGTCTCCATCCCTGTCTCCAGGCCCCTGGAGGAAGAGGTCCTGCCCTGGAAGCGGGACATCATGGCCGCGGTCCTGGAGATGATGGGCGTGCGCTGAGGGCCCGCCGCGTCCCACGCTGCGCCCCACGCTTTGCCCATCGTGACCAAGCCACTGCGTCGCAAGCTAGCTGTTCCTGGAGGAAGAAAACATGGCCGTTGAAGTCAAAGTGCCCGACTTGGGCGAAGGGATCGAAGCCACCATCAGCCGCTGGCTGGTCCAGGAAGGGGATACAGTCCAGGAAGGGGATGTCCTCCTGGAGCTGGCCACGGACAAGGTGGACACCGAGGTGCCCGCCCCCGCCTCGGGGACGGTGCTGCAGATCCTGCGCAGAGAAGGGGAGCTGGTCAGCCCCGGGGACGTGCTGCTCCTCCTGGGCGAAGCCGGGGAAGAGGTGAGCGCATCGCCAACGCCGGCCGGCAAGCCAACCAGCGAGCCAAGCCCTGAACCGAGCCCTGAGCCAGCCCCTGTAAAAGCGCCTACACCCCAGCCCCAGGAGACGGCCCCAGCCCAGAAGCCGGTGAAGGCCACTCCGGTGGCCCGGCGCATGGCCCAGGAGCAGGGCGTGCCCCTGGAGGCCATCCAGGGCACAGGCCCGGGCGGCCAGGTCACCAAGGCCGACGTGGCCCGCTACCTGGCCCAACGCGCTCAGCCAAGCCCCTCCGGCCCCAGCCCCCTGCCCGACGAGTTCGCGGACGTGGCCTCCCTGCCCGTGCGCCGGGCCGCCGCGGACTTCAACGTGGACCTGCGCCAGGTGGCCGGGGATCGTCCCCTGAGCACCCTCACCCGCCACGACGTCCTGGCCTACGCGGCCCGGGAGAAGGGGCTGGATCACCTGCCCACGGCCCCCCGCTACCCTGGCCCGGAGGAGACTTCCCCGGCCCCGGCCCAGGAGAGGCCCCCGGCCCCGGCGGCCCAGGCCCCAGGCCAAGCGCCGCCCCCGCCTCCGCTGGAGGAAGAGGACGTGCTGGTGCCCCACACCCGCATGCGCCTCCTGGTGGCCCGGAACGTCACCCGCAGCGCCTTCACCGCGCCCCACGTCACCACCATGTGGGACGTGGACATGCGCGCCGTGTTGGCCCACCGCAAGGCCCACAAAGCCGAGTTCGCCCGCCGGGGCGTGAAGCTCACCCTCACCGCCTACCTGATCAAGGCCCTGGTGGCTGGGGTGCGGGCCGTCCCCGCGGCCAACGCCATCTGGACCGAGGAGGGGGTGATCATCAAGGGGCGGGTGCACGTGGGCATGGCCGTGGCTCTGCCCCCGGACGAGTACGGCCTGGGCGGCCTCATCGTGCCGGTGATCCGGAACGCGGACGAGTTGAGCCTGGAAGGGATCGCCCGCCGGGTCAACGACCTGGCCCAGCGAGCCCGGGCCGGCCAACTCAAGCCCGAGGAGCTCCAGGGAGGCACCATCACCCTGACCAACTACGGCACCTCGGGCAGCCGCTTCCAGACCCCCATCCTGGTCCAGCCCCAGGTGGCCATCCTGGGCGTGGGGGTGGTGGAGAAACGGCCCATCGTGGTCAGCCAGGGGCGCCCGCTGGAGGCCAACACCGGCGACTATCTGACCTTCGCGCCCATGAGCACCCTGGGGCTGAGCTACGATCACCGGGTGCTGGACGGCGCCACCGCGGACGCCTTCTGCCGGGCGGTGAAGGAGGCGCTGGAAAGCTGGGCTGTGGACGAGGAGTAGGCGAGGGGCTCAGAGCTCTTTGCGGATGCCCGGGGCGCTGCGGCGGGCCCAGGCCTCCATCCGCTCCCAGGGGAGGGCCTGGGTGCGCAGGCGCAGGAGGGTGTAGAAGGCCTTGTAGATCTCCCGCTTGCTGATCTTGCTGGCCCCTTCCGTGCGGTTCACGAAGGTGATGGGCACCTCGCCCGTGCGGAAGCCGGCTTGCTGGCAGTAGAAGGCCATCTCGATGAGGAAGCTGTAGCCGCTGCTGAAGATGCGCCCCAGGTCGATGGCCTCCAGGACCTGGCGCCGGTAGCAGCGGAAGCCCGCGGTGCAGTCCCGCACCGCCACTCCCAGGACCTTGTGGGCCAGCCAGTTGGCCCCGTAGCTGATGAGTTTGCGGGGAGCGGTGCTGCCCACCACCCTTCCCCCGGGCACGTAGCGGCTGCCCACCACCAGGTCGTAGCCTTCGGCGGCCTTGTCCAGGAGCTGGGGCAGGCTGGCCGGGCTGTGGCTGAAGTCCGCGTCCATGGTGCAGAGGTAGCCGTAGCTGCGCTGGAGGCCGTAGGCGAAGCCGGCCTTGTAGGCCGTGCCCAGGCCCAGCTTCCCGGGCCGGTGCAGGACGCGCACCCCAGGATCTGCCTGGGCCAGGCCGTCCGCGATGGCGCCGGTGCCGTCCGGGGAGTTGTCGTCCACCACCAGCACGTGCACGTCGCCAGGCAGGGCCCGGAGCTGGGTCACCAGCCGGGCCAGGTTCTCTTTCTCGTTGTAGGTGGGCACGATCACCAGGGCCTGGCCCTGCCAACTCGGGATGCTCTCCATGGGAGGCTCCGTTCTGTCCTGTGGGCTTCCGTCTGCGGTCTCGCATCTCGCCTTGAACTGAAGCATTATCCGCCAAAGCATTGGTCCGGTCAAATCCATGGCTGCCGTCCCTGTCCCCGCCCAACAGAGCCCCTCAGCCCGGCCAGGAAGCCTGGAACGGCGGCTGCCCTTGCTGGTCCTGGCCCTGGCCCTGGGCATCTACCTGCGCACCCTGGCCCCGGAGCTGCTCCAGGGCGACCCCGGTGAGTTCCAGTTCGCGGCCTGGCGTTGGGGGCTGGCCCACCCCACCGGGTACCCTCTCTACCTCATCCTGGGCGGCCTCTGGCAGCGGATCCTGGGCCTGCTGGGCCTGTCACCGGCCACGGCCCTGAACGTGTTCAGCGGGGTGACCGGCGCCCTGACCGCAGCCCTGCTGACCCGTCTCCTGCTGGCCTGGCTGCCCGGCTCGGCCCTGGCCCGGGGCGGGGGAGCCCTGCTGGCCGGGCTGCTCCTGGCCTTCAACCCCACCTTCTGGAGCCAGAGCCTCATCGCAGAGGTCTACGCCCTCCACGCCCTCTTCCTGGTGGCCATCCTGTGGACCGCTACCGTGGGACCAGGCCGGGCCAGGCCATGGATCCCCCTTCTCCTGGCTGGCCTGGCCTTGACCCACCACCGCACGGCCCTCTTCCTGCTGCCCGGGCTCCTGGCCTGGCTCTGGTGGGCCCATCCTGGCTGGCGGCGGCCCTCCCGCCTGGTGGGGGCCACCCTGGCCCTGGCCCTGCCCCAGCTCCTCTACCTCTACATCCCCCTGCGCAGCGGCGGGGAGGCCTCGCCCTGGCTCACCCAGCGGCTGGACGGGGAGGTGTTGCACCTCTACGCGGGGGGCTGGACGGGCTTCCTGGACTTTGTCACCGGCAAGGTCTTCGCGGCGAGCCTGCTGAGCCCGCCCCAGGCCCTGGCCCGCCTGCCCCAGGCCCTGGAGCTGTGGCAGGTCCACTTCCTGTGGCCCGGGCTGGCTCTCGTGGCCCTGGGCTTGGTCCACCTCCTCCGGGCCCGGCGCTGGGACGTGCTGCTCCTGACCCTGCCCCTGGCCCTGATCCAGCAGGGGTTCAATCTTTTCTACGGCATCGGGGATATCTTCGTCTTCTACATTCCCCTCTACCTGGCAGGGACGATCTGGGCCGGCTTCGGCGGCGGCTGGCTCCTGGCCCTGGCCAGCCGGGGGAGGCCCAAGGCCGAGGGAGGGGCTCTGGGATCCGAGACGGCCTCCAACAGCCTGGCCGGGGCAGCGATCCTGGCGACTATCCTGCTCTTCCTGCCCCTGCTCCTGCTGGTCACCTACCTGCCCCAGGTGGACCGCTCCCAGGACCGGCGAGCCCGGCGGATGTGGGAGGACATCCTGGCCGCCCCTCCGCCAGGGGACGCCCTGCTGGTGAGCAACGACCGGGATGAGGTGGTCCCCCTCTACTACCTGCAGGCGGTGGAGGGCCGAGCCCAGGGGGTGACCGGCCTCTTCCCCCTCATCACCCCGGAGCCCCGCTTCCAGGACGTGGGCGCGGTGGTGGAGACGGCCCTGATCGAGGGCGCGGGGCGGCCCGTCTTCCTGATCAAGCCCATGCCCGGCCTGGAGGTGAAGTTCGACCTGGTCCCCGGGCCGGCGCCCCTGGTCCAGGTGACGGGGCTGGCCGCCCAGCACCCTCCCCAGCGACGGGTGGAGCGATCCCTGGGACCCTTGACCCTCCTGGGCTACGACTGGCAGCCCGAGGAGGATGGAGGCGTCCAGGTGGCGCTCACCTGGCGGGTGGCGGAGCGGCTGGACGGGAACTACACCACCACGCTCCAGCTCTTCGACGCCCAGGGGCGGAAGCTGGCCCAGGACGACGCGCCGCCTGGCGGGGTCTTCTACCCCACGTCTCTCTGGAAGCCCGGAGAAACGCTGCGGGAGGTCCACCGCCTGGCTCTGCCGTCCGATGCCCAGCCGGCGCGCATGCTGGTGGGCATGTACACCGGCCCCGATCTGACGCCCCTGGCCCCAGCCCTGGAGGTGACGCTGGAAGTGGCGCTGGAGTGAGGGGAAAGGGCGAGCCGATGACGAGGCAGCGCCCCCATCCACGGTTTTTTCTCTCCCAGTTGAAGGTGATCGCATGGCACAGACCAGCCCAGCCTTGAAAAGCGAGTTCGTCGTGGCCCAGGACGCCATCCGCTCGGACCGGCGGGGACCGGTGCGCTGGATCGCATCCCACGTGCGCCGCAGCTGGTGGATCGGCCTCATCGCCCTGGCGGGGGCCTTCGGGAACGCGGCCCTGGCCGCGGCCATCCCCATCTACACCGGCATGGCCTTCAACGCGGTCCAGGGGGCTCCCCCCAACCTGCGGGCCCTGCTCTGGGCCTCCTTCCTGGTGGTGGGCAGCCAAGTGGTGCGGGGGCTGGTCCAGTTTGGCCGCAACTCGGGCAGCGAGGTGCTGGGCCAGCGGCTGGAGCGGGATGCCCGCCAGGAGCTCTACGCCTCCCTCCTGGGCAAGGACATGCGCTTCCACGACAGCTACCCCACCGGGGAGATGATGGCCCGGGCCACCAACGACGTCCACGAGCTGGCCTTGATGATGGCCCCAGGGCTGAACCTGGTCATCGGCTCGGCCAACTTCCTGATCATGCCTCTGCTGGTGGCCCCCAGCATCCACCCCGCGCTCATCGCCACCCCGGCCGCCTTCGCCCTCCTCTACGTCCTGGCCCTGGGCCAGTACCTGAGCCAGCTCAACCCGGTGACCAGCCGGGTGCGGGAGAGCTTCGGCGCCATGAACGCAGCCCTGACCGAGGCCATCGAGGGCATCGAGACGGTGAAGGGCGCGGCCCAGGAGGAGCGGGAGATCCGACGCTTCCTGGAGCGGGCCCAGGCGGTGCGGGAGGCCTTCGTGGACCAGGGGCGCATGGAGGCCCGCTTCCTGCCCCTCCTCCTGCTGGGCATCGCCCAGGGGACGGCCCTCTGGCACGGGCTGGTTCTCTTCCGGGCCGGGGCCATCACCGTGGGGGACGTGGTGGCCTACATGGGGCTCATCGCCCTCTTCGGCTTCCCGGTCTTCGTCTCCCTCTTCGCCTACTCCCAGGTCTCCTCGGGCATCTCCAGCGCTCGGCGCATCCTGGAGCTGCTCCGGGCCGAGACCCAGCTGGATCGCAACGAGGGGGGCTACGCTCAGCCCATGCGGGGGGCGATCCGCTTCGAGCGGGTGACCTTCCGCTACGACATGGGAGAGCTGGGCATCCCCACGCCCGAGGCCCCCGCGATGCCGGGCCGGCCCGCGCTCCAGGATGTGAGCTTCTCGGTGGAGGCGGGGCAGACCCTGGCCCTGGTGGGCCAGACCGGCTCGGGGAAGAGCACGGTGGCCAAGCTGATCAACCGCATCTACGACGTGGACCAGGGGCGGGTGCTGGTGGATGGGGTGGACGTGCGGGAGTGGGATCTGGCCGCCCTGCGCCGGCAGATCTCCATCATCGAGCAGGACGTCTTCCTCTTCAGCCGCACCATCGCGGAGAACATCGCCTTCGGCAAGCCGGACGCCACCCAGGAGGAGATCGAGGCCGCGGCCAAGGCGGCCCAGGCCCACGATTTCATCGTCCGCTTTCCCGAGGGGTACCAGACCAAGGTGGGGGAACGGGGGGTCATGCTCTCTGGGGGGCAGCGCCAGCGCATCGCCCTGGCCCGGGCCTTCCTCACGGACCCAGCCATCCTCATCCTGGACGACTCCACCAGCGCCATCGACAGCGCCACCGAGGACAAGATCCAGCAGGCCATCGAGGCCGCCTCCAGCGGGCGGACCACCATCCTCATCACCCACCGCCTCTCCCAGATCCGCTGGGCGGACAAGATCGTGGTCATGCGCAGGGGACGGGTGGCCGCGGTGGGCTCCCACGAGGAGCTCCTGCAGACCTCCCCCGCCTACCGGGATATCTTCGCCCGCTACACGTGAGGGGTGGGAACCGGGTCAGGATCAGGGCCGGTGGGCCAGGTCGATCTGCTGACGCAGCTCCTCCCGGGCCACCCGCAGGTTTTCCTTGACCCGGAAGAAGACCGCCTCGCTGAACCCCATCTCCCCGGAGAAGAGCAGCTCCTCCAACGCCTCCACCACCCGCAGCAGCTTAGCCTCCAGCAGCTCCACCGTGGTCCCGTAGAGGGCCTCGGGCAGGAAGAGCAGGAGCAGCACCAGGAACACCAGGCCGAAGCCCAGGATCTGCGCGCCTGTCTCCCCCAGTCCCCGCAGGAGGAAGAACTGGAGCAGGAACCAGAGGGCCAGGCTGATGCCCATCATGTGCCAGCGGGTGATGGGCTGGGCCGGGGTCAGATCCCGGAGGGGGCCGGCCAGCTCCTCGTACTCCCGGAGCTGACGGAGCCAGCGGTTGAAGTGGCGGCAGTGAGGCACGCTCACCCGGCTCTGGTCGTGGCGCGCCAGCTCCAGGGCCTGCTCCCGGCACTGCTGGGCCATGTCGTAGAACTCTTTGCGGGTGAGTTTGCGGGTCGGTTGTCTGGCCATGACCGCTCCCAGGAGGGGAAAGGCTACTGAGCCAGCCAGAGGGAGAGGAGGAGCAGCCCTGTGGTGAGGAGGATCGCGTAGGAGGTGGCCTCCACCAGCAGACGGCCGGCGATGCGGCTGTAGGGCTGCTGGAAGGCCTGGGCGCAGGCCCGGATCAAGGGAGGCATGCCGAAGAGGCCCAGCAGGCTCCAGATGGGCAGGTAGCCCAGAGCCACCAGGAGCACCAGGTCCGCGAAGGCCAGGACGGCGATCACCGTGCCCAGGAGCAGCGCCCGCTCCGGCCCCAGGATCACCACCAGCGTCTGCTTGCGCAGCTTCCAGTCCCGCCGCCAGGTGACGAAGGCCGGCGCCATCCCGGCCAGCAGGGCCAGCAGGGCCAGGGGAGCCATGTCGGCCAGAGAGACTGCGTCCAGGTGCTGGGTCTGGGCGTAGAAGGCGGCGATCATGGGCAGCCAGCCCAGGCCCAGGAAGAGGAGCAGCTCCCCCAGGCCCCAGCCCCGATAGCCCAAGGCCAGGGGCGGCCCCGCGTAGATGGCGAAGAGGAAGAGCTCCAGCCAGCCGAAGAACCAGAGCGGCCAGCCCACCAACAGGCCCAGCCAGACCGTGGCCATGAAGCTCACGCTGGCGCTGATGAAGGCCATGCTACGCACCGTTCCCGGACGAACCACCCGCCGTCGGAGCACGGTCAGCCCATCCGGCCCCAGGCCGTTGAGAGAGCCTGGCGGCACCGTTCGCCCCTGGGCCCGGCGGTAGTCCTGGTAGGTGACCCAGAGGTGGAGGAAGAGCAGGGCCCCGCCATGGGCCAGGAAACCCAGCCCCAGGAGCAGGCCGTTCACCTGGCCGGCCAGCCACCAGGCTAGGCCACCCGTCCAGAGCAGGGGCATGAGCAGGGCCGGGAGCCGGTCCAGGCGGGCCAGGAGCAGGGAGAGCCGTCCCGCGTCCGTGGGGAGGGGCTGAGACGGCGCGGTTGGCTGGCCGGCCTGGGCCTGGCGGCTCTGTTCGACTGGGGGAATCCGGGTCAGATCGTTGCTCAGCATGGCGGATGGCTCACAGCCTTCTGGGGGGCACTGTTCGACATCGAATTGTCCCATTCTAGCACGGCGCATTCTGTAGCGTCAAAAACTGGAAAAATTTCTTAGGGTGATGTTTGGGGAGGGGAGAGAAGGCGTGGGGATGGGCGGTTCAACCTCACTCGCCGATCTCCGGTTTCCACGCCCTGTTACCCGTCCTCGTTCGCCGGTTTCTCACTCCGGCGCTCAATCCCCGCTCACCTCACCACCCGCCACAGCTCGAAGAGGGGCGTGCCGTCCCGTTGAGAGAACGTTTTCTCCAGGATCGGCGTTCCACCGGAGAGGTGGGCCTGGTCCAGGAAGGCCTGGCGACGGCCCTGGAACACGGTGAACCCCGGCGCGTGGAGCAGGTAGACGTTCTGGGGGTTGCCCAGGAAGAGGCCCAGCCGCTGGACGAAGGCCGGATCCGGCTGCTCCAGCTGATCGTAGCCGAAGATCTCGATGGGGGTCACCGTGCCCTGGCTCAGGAAACGCACCGGCGCGTCCATGCCCCAGTCCAGGGCGATGGGCGAGCCCAGGCCGTTGTAGCGCAGATGGTAGGCCAGGGCGTAGCTGGCGTCCGAGTGATCCCCCAGGCCGCCGCTCTGGCCCAGGAGCCGATGATAGCCCAGGCTGGCCGCGCCGTCCAGGAGCAGCCACAGGATCAGCCCCAGGGCCCCGGCCAGAGCCAGCCGCTCCTTGCCCCGCAGGGCCTTCCACGCAGATCCCAGCCCCTCTTCCGGGAAAAAGGCGGCCAGGGCCAGGCCCAGCACCCCGGCCAGGGCCACGTGGAGCAGGGCGTAGTGGGTGACGAAGAGGTCGCTCACGGTGAAGGTGCTGGCCACCACGGCCAGGGCCAGCAGAGCCAGGGGCAGGATCAGGTGGGCCCGACGCCCGGCTCGCCACCCTTTCGCCAGCCCCAGGAGCAGGGCCAGCCCGGCCAAGAAGGGAGCCAGGGGATTGCTCTGCACCCCGCCCAGGTACCAGAACTGATCCCCCCGCAGCACCTGGATCAGCTGGCCCAGGCGCGTCCCCAGGTTGGCCAGGAACTCCCCGTTGTTCACCCCGTAGTAGCTCTGGCCCAGATTGCCGCCGATGCGGCTCACCGTGCCCCCGGTCATCAGGTTGAAGAGGATCAGGGGCGAGAGGGCCAGCAGGAAGAGGAGCAGGGCTTTTCCCAGGAGGGGGAGCGAGAGAGCGGGCAGGGGCAGGGCCTGGGGATCCACCACCCGGGCGGAGCGCAGGAGCCGCCACAGGATCCAGGTCGCGACCAGCAGAGCGAAGGGGCCCACCACCCAGAGGGCCAGGAGCTTGGCGTAGATGGCCAGGCCAGCCCCGGCCGCGCTCAGGAGCAGGGCCCGGGGGCGATCCCGGCGCAGCCAGGCCAGCCCCTGCCAGACGCAGAGCAGGGTGAAAGGCTGGGTCAGGTTGGTGACGAAGATGCCCTGACGGCTCCAGAAGACGAAGCTGGGTGAGGCGGCCAGGAGGGTCACCGCCAGGAGGCCAGCCAGGGAGATGGGCGCTGGTTCCTGGGAGGGGAGACGGCGACCCAGGGCCACCCACTCGGACACGGCCCGCTCCAGGAGGAGCAGGGCGGCCAGGCCGGTGAGCACCGGCAGGGCTCGCAGGTTGGGCACGCCGATGCCGGTGAGGGCCAGGAAGGGCAGGGCCAGGTAGACGTTCAGCGCGCCGATGTAGTCCTGGACCATCAGGGGCAGGGTGACGCCGAAGAGGGAGAGGCCGGCGTCCCGGAAGGGGGAGACGGGCGCGCCGGTGAGGAGCTCCATGGCGTTGACCCCCGCTTCCTTGGCCTCGTCGTAGTGGAGGCCCGGCAGGCCCAGCTGGTAGACGGCCAGCCCCAGGTAGAGGAGCAGGGCCCCGGCCAGCCACAACCGGGCGATCTGGGTGGGGGGGCGAAGGCGACGCGGGGAAATCACCGGGCGACGAGGCTGATCTCGCTGGCCATGGACTCGTAGTTCCAGCCGCTGGCGTAGATGCGGATGCTGTTGATGCGGGCTGGGCGGGTCTCGGCCAGCTCGGCCATGAGGTTGGGGGACTCGTAGCTGTACCAGACGAAGGGCGGGATGCGCTCACCCCCGATGATGGGCCAGCCTGGCTCTGGCTCCCGGTAGTAGAAGCCATGTCCCCAGGTCAGGTCCTTGCCGTAGATGTCCGTGTAGGCGATCTCCACCCGCAGGGGATACTCGGAGCTCAGGTAGCCGGCGCCGGGCAGGCTCTGGCGGATGAGCTTCACGTCCAGGCGCACGCTCAGGAAGTCGTGGACGTTCACGTCCTTGTCGATGCGCTGGCGGATGCCCACCTCCGTGTGGACGTTCTCCTCCCCCTGACGCAGGAAGCGGGCCACCCGTCGGCCGTCCTGCTCCACGATCTCCACCGTGCCCGGCGTCACGTCCTGGGCCTCGGTGTAGATCTCCCAAGTGTCCAGCAGGGGCTCGCTGAAGGTCCCGTTGCGGATGAGGTCCTGCTCCGCGGAGACCGGCGTCTGAGGGGGCTGATCCCCGCTCACCCAGGTGCGCAGGCCCGGCTCCACCACCACCGTCTGGCCGCTGCCAGGGTGGTAGAGTTCCGCCGCGCCGGAGCGGACCGTCACCTCCGTGCGGTCCGGGGTGACGGAGAAGTTGTAGCTGCCCTCCCCCAGGGTGGCGATGGCGTGAGGCGTCTCGATCTCGATGAGCAGGGCCCGCTGATCCGGGCTGTTGGTGAAGACCCGGGCCCGGCCTTCGTCCAGGCGCAGGCGCACGTGATAGGGCTCCGGGCTGGCCGCGAAGCGGGGTCGACGGATGCGTAGCACCTCCAGGCTCGTCCCGGAGTAGAGGTGGACCGAGCCCATGAGCACGCTGCTGTCGGGCATCTCCGCCACGCCGAAGACCGCCTGGGTGGCCCCGTCCGAGAGGACGATGCGGCTGCCCTCGCTGATGTCGTCCCGGGGCTCGGTGATGGCGATGGGCTCCTCGGCCCGGGGCGGGTAGAGGAGGACCGTGCCCCGGGTGGGATCCAGGCGGCCGTCCTGGGCCACCATGGCGTAGCGCACGGTGTAGCGGATGGACCAGGGGATGGCCACCGCCAGGATCACGAAGGTGGCGAAGCTGATGAGGAGCACCGCCCAGGCCAGCCGTTCCGGGTGGCGGCGCCAACGGGGCAGGTGGCTCTCCTCCCAGCGAGGCACCTGGGGCGGGGCCTGGGGGGAAAGTCCGGTGCTCATGGGGTTTCCCCCGGCTCAGGCTCCTGGGGGCCTTCGTCCTCGCCCCCCTCCGTGGCCTGGCCCGGCCCGAGCTCAGCGGGCTCAGAGGACTCACTGGATTCAGCAGGCTCACCGGACTCAGCAGTCTCACCGGGCTCGGGGGATTCGGTGGAGTGGGTCGCGGCTCGCTCCTCCTGCTGCTCGGCCAACATGCGGCCGATCCGGTCCAGCCAGTAGCGAGCGTCCTTGTCCTGGGCGTTGACCTCCAGGGCCCGCTGGAAGTGGGCGGCGGCCCGGTTCAGATCCCCCCGTTCCTTGTGGATCAGCCCCAGGTGGTAGTGGACGTTGGGTGCGTTGGGGTCCGCCTGCAGGGCCTTCTCGTAGGCGGCGATGGCCCGCTTCTGGTGCTGGGGCCCGGCCGTCTCCAGCCGCCCCAGGTAGGCCGCCGCCAGGTTGGTCCAGACCATGGCGTTCTCCGGGTGCTCCGCCGCGGCCTTCTCCAGGATCTCCACGGCCTTGCGCCATTTGCGCTGAAGGATGTAGGCGCCACCCAGGTTGATGGCGATCTCCGGATCCCCGGGATGTTCCTCCTGCAGGGGTTGCAGCTTGCGGATGGCCTCGGCCGGCCGGTTGTCCCGGAGCAGGCGGGCGCTCTCGTTGAGCACGCTGCGGTAGCGGGCCGCCTTCTCCCGGGCTTCCCGCTGGGCCATCTCGGCCCGCCGGGCCTCCAGCTCCTCCGGGGAGAGGGTCTCCGGGGATTCCAGCTGGGTCTTGCTCAGCTTGGGCTTGGCGCGCCGTTGCTTCCGGCGTTTCGGCCGGTTCGCGCCCTTGTTTCCGCCAGAGCCGTTCTTGCCTGGTTGTTTTGCCATGATGAACCTCGCCGTTCTCCGTCTCCAAATCCAAAAATTGACGTCCGGCACTCGATTTTTCCGGCATCCTATTTTACAGAATCAACCACAGGATCGCCGAAAGGGTCGCCATGCTGATCAGGGTGGTGAAGAAGACCATGGTGGCCACGAAACGGGGTGCGGTGTCGTACTCCGTGGCCAGGACCGTGGTCATCACCGCGGTGGGCATGGCCGCCTGGAGCACGATGACGTTCCGCTCCAGTCCGCTGACGCCCAGGGCCAGGCAAAGGAGCAGGGCCAGCAGAGGGCCGCCCAGCAGACGCAAGGCCACCCCGCGGGTCAGCAGGGCCTGGCGCTCGCCGATGGGGGCGCTGGTCAACAGGACGCCCAGGAGCACCAGCATGGCCCCGATGGCCGCGTTGGCCATCAGATCGATGGCCCGGAAGAGGCCCACCGGCAGCTGGATCCGCCCCAGGTTCAGAGCCAGGCCCAGCAGGGCGCTGTAGAGCACCGGCGCCCGCAGGCTGCGCCCCAGGGCCTGCCGCCAGGGAGCCCCGCCGGAGGAGGCCACCAGCACCCCCAGGGTGTTGCCCAGGAAGGAGTTGGCCACGTAGTAGACCGTGGCCAGGGCCAGGCCGCTCTCGCCCAGGGCGAAGAGGGAGATGGGCAACCCCATGTTGCCGTTGTTGCTCATGCCCGTGGTCAGGGCCAGGGCCGCTCGACGCCGTCTGTCCAGCTTCCAGCCCAGGAGCCAGCCGGCCAGCCCTGCCAGCACACTGGTCACCCCAGCCAGGAGAGCCACCCGCCCCAGGACCGCGTAGCCCACGTCCACGGAGTAGAGGCTGCGGAAGACCAGGGACGGGGTGAAGAGGTAGAAGACCAGGCGGCCGATGGAGCGGGTGTCCATGGCCATGCGCCGGGCCAGGATGAAGCCGCCAGCCACCACCAGAAAGACGGGCAGGATGGTCTGGCCGAAGAGGGGCAGCAGGGTCTGGAAGAGGAACATGGAGGGTGCGTGGCCTGGTGATGGTGTGGATCGCTCCAGCTTGGATCACTCCAGCTCGGGTCACTCCAATTCGACGTTCGGGTCCATCTCGATGGGGTCCATTTCGGCCAGCTCCTCCAAGAGCTCCTCCTCGTCCACGGCCTCGTCCAGGTTGTGGAAGAGCTCGTAGCTCTCCAGCTCCGGCGCGAAGAACTCGATGACGTACTCGTTGGGCAGGCCCATGGGCTGGACCAGCTCCCCCAACAGGGCCTGGATGAAGGCGCGGCGCTGGCGCTCCTCCAGCCGCCGGGACGATTCGTCCCAGAGGAGGATGGTGCCGTAGGTGCCTTCGCCGGTGTAGTGCAGGTCCAGCTTGCCGATGGTCAGGGGCTGCCCGTTCTCGTCCAGCTGCTCCAGGTCGAAGAGGGCGTACTGCTCCGAGCTGTGGGTGCGCACCAGGCGCTTGAGTTTCAGGTTCAATCCTCGCTCCCTGCCTTCCCTGGCTGGTTTCGGTGATGGGCCCCGCCGCCCTCTTCCCGGTTCGCCCTGCCCGCTGGCCGGGTCCCAGGCCCCGGGGAGGGATGGACGGCGTGAAAAATGGGCCAGGCGTCACCTGACCCATGGGTTTCGCGCGGCGCGACGGGGCTAGCCTTCGTCGTCCCAGACGGAGCCCCAGGGATCCCGGTCCCACTCGTCCGGCTCGGCCAAGGACTCGTCGAAGAGGGGGATCCCCTGGGGGTCCCCGTAGAAATCCATCTCCTCCAGGGCCTCCGCCGCGGCCTGGGCCTCCAGCTCGTCCTCCCCCGCGGCCATGACCTCCAGGGCCTCCTGGGCTTCGTCGCCACCCAGCCGCCCCAGCGCGAAGATGGCCGCCAGACGCACCTCCTGGTCCGGATCCGTGAGCAGGTTCAGGAGATCGTCCAACGCCGCCTGGGCCTCCAGCTCCCCACAGGCCCGGGCTGCGGCCGCCCGCATGGCCGGGGAGGGGTTGCGCAGCTCGGCCTGCACCAGGCCCCGCCAGCGGATGTCCGCGCTGCGGCCCATGGCGGTCAAGGCGCTCACGTTCATCTCCTCATAGGGCGAGTAGTAGGCGTCCTCGATGAGCTGACGCACGCCCGTCTCACCAGAGAAGGCCAGGCTCTCCAGGGCCCTGGACTGGACGGCCAGGAGCTCCTCCTCGTTGCGCAGCACGGAGAGCAGGGCCTCCTCGGCCCGCAGACCCACAGAGGCGTCCAGCTCGTCCAGCTCCCCGGCCAGAACGAAGGCCCCCAGGGCCTTGGCCGCCTCCGCCCGCACCGCCGGGTCCAGGTCGTTGAGGAGCAGCTGGACGAAGGGCCCCACCAGGTCCTCGCTGATCTCCTCCCACAGTCCCTGGATGGCCAGCTGGCGGATCTGGCTGTTGGGATCCGTCAGGGCCAGGCGCAGCAGATCTCCCAGGAAGAGGCCGAGGTTCTCCTTGGCCTCCTCCACCAGGGAGCGGACCGCGTGGAGACGGCGCTCCTCGGGGATGGTGGGCCAACGCTCCTGAAGTAGGCGCACGTCTGCTGGCCCCAGATCCGAAAGGACGCTCAACTCGGCCAGGCCCGGCAGCTCCTGGCTCGAGGCTAGTTTCTGCAGCAGATCTTGGACAGACAACTTCGATTGGGTGTTCAACCCGTTCACCTCATTCTAGAACAAAGCCTCTACGCAGGCATCTCTACACAGGTTCGCGGATCCGGACGGCGTCCAGGGATCCGCGAACGATTCCGACGTTCTATTATACCAGATTTTTTCCCGATTTCGGGAAACAGGCGTCCAATCTTATCGCCAGGAGAACTTCCGGAGCTCGCTGGGCGGGCTCACCGGCGTCTCGCCATCGAAGACCTGGACGTAGAGGCGCCACTGACGGCCGTACTTCTGGGGGGCCAGGTTGCAGAGGGCCGGGTCCATCTTCCAGCTGTTGCGCTGGCCCTGGCGCTGCTCCAGGACCCAGACGATCTCCTCGTCCTCGTCGTCCCGGGTGGCCGGTGGGCCGTTGAGATAGCCCAGGAAGAGCACGTACTCGTCGTCCGGCGCCATGCCCGGCACCTCCTCCCAGAGGACGAAGTAGATGTTGCTGGCGCTGCAGGTGACGTTCACGCCTGGGTTGGGGTCCAGGACCACAGGAGCGTCCAGCCGGTAGCTGGCCTCTTCCGAGCCGGGCGTGGCCCGAGCCCCGGGAGTGGGTGCAGGCTGGCCGGGCCGGGGGATGATGAGCTCCTGGCCCGGGCGGATCAGGCGGGCCTCCTCCGGCGTCATGTCGTTGGCCGCCATCAGGGTGTTCACGTTCACCTGGAAGCGCCGGGCGATGCCCAGGATGGTGTCCCCGGGCTTGACCGTGTAGCGCTGGGTGGCCGGGGTGGGGGATGGGGTGACCTTGGGTGTGGGCGTGGGGAAGACCTGACCCGGCGCGGGGATGATGAGCTCCTGGCCCGGACGGATCAGGCGGGCCTCTGCGTTGGTCATGCCGTTGGCCGCCATCAAGTTCTCCACGTTGACCCGGAAGCGCCGGGCGATGCCCACGAAGGTGTCCCCGGGCTTGACTGTGTAGCGCCGAGGCGCGGGGGTGGCGGTGGCCGTGGGGACAGGCGCGCCAGGGGAGCTGGCCTGCCCGCCCACCGGCACGTTCAAGACCCGTCCCACCTGCAGCTCCTTGGCCTCCTGGCTGGTGAGCCCGTTGGCCCGGAGCATCTCCTCCACCGTCACGCCGAAGCGCTTGGCGATGCCCACGATGGTGTCCCCGGGCCGGACCGTGTAGGTGACCCGGATCTCCCCGGAGCCCGACTCCCGGGGGATGACCAGCACCTGCCCCGGGCGGATCTTGGTGGCGTCGGCCCGGGTCATTCCGTTGGCCTGGAGCAGCTGGTCCACGGTGATGTCGAAGCGGTCGGCGATGCCCACGGGCGTGTCCCCAGCCTGGACTGTGTAGGTCAACGCAGCGGCGTTGTTCTGGCCGCCGGTGCTGGCCGGCGCCGAGGTGGCGGTGGGCCGACGGGTGGGCGTCGCCGTGGGCTTGCGGGTCGCCGTGGCCGTGCCAATCGGGGTGGACGTGCGGGTTGGGGTGGCCGTCCTGGTGGCCGTGGCCCGACGGGTGGATGTGCTCGTGGGCGAACGGGTGGCCGTAGCTCGGCGGGTGGGCGTCTCCGTGGGAGCCGGGGTGGCTGTCTTGGTAGGTGTCTCGGTAGGCGCTTCTGTGGGCGTCTCCGTAGGGACAGGGGTGGCAGTTGCGGTGGCAGTCGAAGTGGCAGTCGCGGTGGGCGCAGGGGTGGGCGTGTCCGTGGGCAGGGACGTAGGCGTGTTCGTGGGGATCAGCGCCACCGCCGCCTCTGTGGGCGTGGCCGGGGGCTCCGTCGGGACGGGCGGAGTGGGCGGTTCGTTCACCTGGCCTTCCCCGGGGATGGGCGTAACAACCACGTTCGCCTCCGCCTCCGGCTGGCCTGTCTCCTGGACCAAGGCCTGCCCGCTGTCGGCCGGACGCCCCACCCAGGCCAGGGGGTTGCCCAGGATGATGCCCGCCGCGAAGGCCGCCACCACCAGGCCGGGCAGCACCCAGGTGAGCAGGCGAGAGGGCGCGGGGCGCAGCTCCCGTCCGCAGTGGGGGCAGATGACCAGCTCCGAGGAGGCGCGCTTGCCACAGTATCGGCAGCGGATGGTGGTGGGGGTCCGCTGGAGCCGGGCGCCGCACTCGGTGCAGACCGCCTGCCCTGGCGTCACCGAGGCGCCGCACTTGGGGCAGTGACGGTCGCCTCGATCCACCAAGGGCAGAGGCGAAGGGGCGGCTCCTTGACGTCCACTCAGGGGATGGGATCCAGGCTGGTTCCGATCGTTCGGGGGTGTAGTCATCGACGTTGTGCTTCCTTTTGGAACGATGGGCTTTTAGACGAGCTCTTGGAACGATGGGC
>CAYQEB010000034.1:33885-39644 GCA_964416395.1 uncultured Caldilineaceae bacterium
GCTCTTGGAACGATGGGCAAAACCCAGGAGGACCGGAGAGGGCCATCCCGGGTTTCGTGAGGATCGGGGCAATCGCTTCGAAAAAAGGGAGAAGGATCGCCAGGAGGGGGCGGCCTTCCTGGCAATCCTGTGGGTTCGTCTCGGCTGTTTGGGCCCGGATGGACCGGGCGGACGGCTGGGGCTAGGCGGTTACTTTCCCAGCAGGAGATGCCAATCGATCTGCTGGGGCGCGGAGCTCAGATCGCTCACCGTCACCAGGACCATCATGCCCAGGAGGAGCATGAAGCCGATCAGGTGGACCACGCCCTCTTTCTGGGGGTCGATGCGGCGTCCCCGCAGCTTCTCGATGAGGATGAAGACCAAGCGGCCGCCGTCCAGGGCGGGCAAGGGCATGAGATTGGCGATGGCCAACCCGGCGCTGATGATGGCCGAGAGCCGCCAGATGGGATACCAGTAGCCGGTCTCGATGGTGGCGGAGACTGCGCCCCCCACCAGCTGAGCGATGCCCACTGGCCCAGCCAGGCCGGCCTCGCTGGCCGCAATGCGCCCGGTGAAGATGAGCACCGGCAGCATGAGCACCAGGCGAACGTACTCGAAGGTGGTGACCAGGCCCTGCCACAGGGCTTGGTGGAGGGGAAGCACGCCCAGCACAGAGACGGGACCGATGGCGATGCCCAGGGCGCCCTGGCCTTCCGGCGGATTCACTCGAGGGGTGACCTGCACCGTGATCCATTCACCGCTGCGCAACACGGTCAGCTGGATTTCCTGGCCCCGATAGCGGTTCACCAGCCGGGTGACAGGGTTCTCCGGGGTCACCAGCTCGCCGTTCACGCTGTGGATGCGATCTCCGGGCTGGAGGCCCACCTGCTGGGCCGGGGAGCCTTCCGCCACCCCGGTGATGCGGGTGGTGAGCACCGGTCGATAGGAGACATCCGCCAGGAGCTCATCCAGGGTGAGCCCTTCCGGCAAGGCGATGGGCACCACCGCCTCGCCCCGGCCCACCAGCAGCGCGTTGGGGGCAGGGACGGCCAGGGGCTTGTCGTTCTCCGGCAGCTTCTTCACCTGGAACGTCAGATCCGGCTCCGCGCTGACCAGCACCGGCGTCTCCCCCAGGTAGAGCAGGATGTCCCCGGCCTGGAGGCCCAGCTGGGCAGCCGGGGATCCCTGGGGCACGTCCGTGAGCATGGGGGAGCCGGCGCTGGCCGGGAAGCCAGCCAGGAAGCTGGCCGCGAAGAGGAGCACGGCCAGGATGGCGTTCATGCCCGGGCCGGCCAGGAGCACCATGGCCCGAGCGCCAGCGCTGGCCGCGTTGAAGGAGCCAGGGCTCAGGTCGTCGCTGTCCTCGCCTTTCATGCGCACGAAAGCGCCCAGGGGGATCAGGTTGATGGTGAAATCGGTTCCGTCGTAGGTGAACAGCTTGAAGAGGCGGGGGGGAAAGCCAAAGACGCCGAACTCCTCCACTTCGATGCCGTTGCGGCGAGCCACCAGGTAGTGGCCCAGCTCGTGGAAGAAGATCAACGTGCCTAGGATGGCGATAAAGCCCAGAATGGTGGTTAGCATGGAAGCTCCTCACAGCTTGTTGGCGGAACGGGCCCTTCGCGCTCGATGGGCCGACGACTCCGCCATTTGCATTATAACGGCTAGGCTCCACCCGGAGCAAATGGCTGGGGAAAACTCCGGGAGCCCAGTCGATCCGGTGGCATCTTTCGCTGGAGCGCGTCCCCAGCAGTCTCGCCGATCTGGGCAAGCGCTGAAAGGACGCGACACATCCCAGCAGCCCACAGAAAATGTTGCGATTGACACAACTTTCTAACAACTTCTCAGCGGTTTTTAATAGGCAAGCGCCTATTTTTGGATTATTATTGGTACTAAGTTACTAGGTGTTCGCAACTAGGTGTTCGCACCATGTCGCAGATGGCTGGACTCCTCATCGCTCCCCACATCACTGCCCGTCCTGCTCACGCGACAGCCCAGGCAGGGTCCCTGTGAATTTCGGTCACTGACCTGTCACCGAGGGCTTGGCGCCGAGAACCTGGCGCCGAAGCCTTGCTCCTGTCTGGGCCCCGAGCCGGCTCCGCTCCCCCAGGCTCTGCTCTCCGACGATGTCATCGTAGCACAGTTCTCTGCTCTCCCGCATTGCAGCATCATTACAATTCCCATCGTCGAAGCAGAGCTTGCCACCAGGCCCATGCCGACACCGGTCGGGCAGTGTCAAACGGAGCGATTTCTAGGGAGTCCCCCCACCTTAGAAACCCTCCAGCAGACTCCGTCGCCGCCATCACTGTGCACGAGTCCCTGCCCACGCAGTTCCCCCCTCCCTTGACCGGTGGTGCTGCTTTCCCGGCAGCTTTGCGGCATGGGCCTTTCCTCATGGACCTCTTTCCTCATGGCCCCCTGAAATGTCCCGCCCCTGGGTCGCCCCTGCGAGCGCCAGCCCCTACGCACCCAAAGACGAAGCCCAAGGCCAATTCGTTCCCTCCCATCCTCTCGAGCCCTCCCAGCGTTCCATCTCCGCGCCGAACAGCGCCCCAATAACCAAAAAACGGGCCCCTGGGGTGTCAGGAACCCGTGGAGACCCGCTCTGTTGCACCTGCTCTGCTGTGAAGGACTCTGGCCCTGGATCCGCTCGGCCAGCCGGAGCCGCTCCTAGATAGCCAGCTCGTCCAGCCCATCCTGGACCGGGCTCTGGACGTGGTCGTAGAGGCCCTTCTGCCCGTTGTAGCGCACCTTGAAGACCTCCCGCAGCATGCTGATGGTGTCCTTGATGGGGTTGACCCGGCTGTTCTCCTTGTAGTGCCAGTGGATGGGCACCTCCTGCAGGCGGAAGCCGTGCTGCCGGGCGATGTAGAGCACCTCGATGTCGAAGCCCCAGCCGTCGATGGTCTGGGCGGGGAAGATGGCCTGGGCTGCGGCCTGGCTGAAGAGCTTGAAGCCACACTGGGTGTCCGCGATGTCCGGGATGACCAACATGCGCACGATGAAATTGAAGACACGCCCCATGATGTGCCGGTAGACCGGCTCGTCGAAGCGCACAGCTCCGGGAATTTCCCGGCTGGCGATGGCGATGTCGTAGCGGGTGGGATCAATGGCCGGGGGCAGGAACTTGCGCAGCTCCTGGATGGGCATGGAGAGATCCGCGTCGCAGATGAAGAGGTAGTCCCCCCGCCCTGCCAGCATGCCCTTCTTGACCGCCGCCCCTTTGCCCGGCCGGCTGTGGAGGAGCCGCACCGTGAAGGGATCCGCCGGGGTCACCTGGGCCTGAAAGGCCTCCACCACCCCGCTGGTGTTGTCCGTGGAGCCGTTCTCCACCACGATCACCTCCGAGGCGAAGGGCTGCTGGCGCAGGAAGTCCGCGATCTGGGCCAGGGAGTCGGGCAGGCGCACCTCCTCGTTCCGAGCCGGGATCACGATGGTCAGGTACGGGCGTTGGGTCGAGTTGCTCAAGGGAATTCCTTTGCCAAACGGTGGGGCCGGACGCCCCTCACAGGATCAGATTCACCAGGGCCAGGAAGGTGAAGAGCTGCACCGTCACCGCGCCGCCCCAGAGCAGATAGGCGGCCAGACGCTGACGCCGACAGGCCAGCCAGCCTCCCCAGGCGCCGTTGATCAGGTAGACCAGCAGCCCCATGGCCGGCAACAGGAAGAGGCTGGCTTTGGGGCGCACACTCTGGGGCTGGCCCTGGATATTGTAGCGGATGGCCAGCAGATCCGGCACCTCCGGATAGCGGACCATCAACGTGCCGAAGAGCAGCAGGATGCCCACCAGGCCCAGAAGCAGCAGGGCCACCCCCAGCCTATCCCGGAAGAGGGCCCCCTGGCAGAGACCGCTGGACGTCCCCTGGGCCGGCGCGGCGTGGGCCGGTCCCAGCTGATAGTAGGCCTGGAGGGTCTCCAGGAAGTGGGCCGGGTCCATGGGGGAGAGGGCGAAGGTCGTCTCGTCCGTCTCCAGGAGCAGGCACTCGGCCAGGGGGCGGGTGGCGTAGCGCTGCACGTTGAGCATGCCCAACGCCGTGCTCAAGCGCACGTAGGGGCCCGGCCAGCTGGTCCAGCTGGGGCGGCTGGTCTCCTGGCCGCCTCCCTGGATGATGCGCCGGATCTGGGTCAGGGGGATCACTTGCCGGCTGGCGCCCCAGCGCACGGTGAGCGCGTCCCGGTCCAGCCAGTACTCCAGGTTGAAGAGGGCCCAGGTGCGGTAGGCCAGACGAGCCACCAGGGGCAGGCTCAGCAGGATGAACAGGAGAAAGAGAAAGCTGAGCCAGTCCACCGGCCGGCGCAGGATCCAGATCAGCAGGAGCAGGTCCACCAGCAGGATCCAGCTGGTGACCAGCAGCCCTTCCCATCGGCTCTTGCACGGCTTGGCTTTGAAGACCATGGTCCTTTCGCTTCCTGCATGTGCGCCCTAGGAGACCGCCAGGAGCTCTTCCACACCCCAGGCCCGGAGCACGTCCATGAAGTCGTACTCGGTCAGGTCGATCCCCACGGGGGTGATGCTCACGTGGCCGTTCTCCACCGCACCCACGTCGCTGCCGTCCTCCGGGATGCCCGTGGGCATCTCCCCGCCGATCCAGAAATAGGGCCGGCCCCAGGGATCCTCCCGGCGGATGAGCACGTCCCGGTAGATGCGGCGGCCCAGCCGGGTGATCTGCGCGCCCCGCAGCCGCTCCGGGGGCAGGTTGGGCACGTTCACGTTCAGGAGCACGTGGGAGGGGAGCCCCTTCTCCAACACGGTGCGGGCCAGGCGAGCCGCCACCTGCCCGGCCAGGGCCAGGGCCTCCTCCTGGTCGGGGCTCTGGTCCTCGTGGACGCTGCCCAGGCTCACCGCGATGGCTGGCACCCCGTGGATGTTGGCCTCCATGGCTGCGGCCACCGTGCCGCTGTAGAAGACGTCCGTCCCCAGGTTGTGGCCGGCGTTGATGCCGCTCACCACCAGGTCGAAGGTCAGGTCCAGCGCGCCCATGATGCCCAGGGCCACACAGTCCGAGGGCGCGCCGTTGCTGGCGTAGACGGTGCGGCCGTCCGGCCAGGTCACCGGCTTGACCCGCAGGGGCTTGTGCATGGTCTTGGGGTGGCCGGCGGCGCTCCAGTTCCGCTCCGGGGCCAGGACCGTCACCTCCCCCACCTGGTCCAGGGCTCTGGCCAGGGCCTGGATGCCGGGGGCGTGGACGCCATCGTCGTTGGAGACCAGGATCGTGGGCATGGGCTTACTCTTCGTCCTCTTTCTTGTGGCGCACGTAGACCCGCACTTCCTCGCTCTCCGTCTCGTTGCCGGCCCGGTCGATGGCCTTGACCTTGAAGAGATGGGTCTCGAAGTAGACGCCCTCGCTGGTGTAGATGGCGCCGAAACCGCCGTCGAAGAGGCGAATGCGGCCGGGCTTCACGTCCGGGTCCTCGCTCTCGAAGCCCAGCCAGTTCTCCGTGCGCTCGGCGATGTACTGCTCCTCGCCGATGACCTGGCCCGTCTCCGTGTCGGTGACCGGTCGGGTGGCCTGGATGGTGGGACCCTCCACGCTGGGCAGGTCCTGCATCTCGATCTGCCAGCGCACGTTGTAGGGGGCCACGGTGCTGGTGGCGAACTTCTCCCCGTCGATGTAGAACTCCACCCGATCCATGGCCCAGGTGTCGTTGACCAGCGCGTTCACGTTGATCTGCTCGTCGTCCTCCATGACGAAGAGCTGGTCCGGCTCCGGTTCGGTGATGAGCACCGTGGGCGGCGTGTTGTCGATGGTCACCAGGGTGGTCCACTGGCGCACGCTGCCGTC
>CAYQEB010000035.1:0-20958 GCA_964416395.1 uncultured Caldilineaceae bacterium
CCGGCCTGGCGCATGATGAAGATGAAGAAGCCGAAGATGAGGATCATGGGCAGGAGCATCACCATCCAGTTGAAGAAGGCGCCGGTGTTGGGCGCGGGTTTCACCTGGATGGGCAGGGAGCTCAGCTTCTCCTCGTCCACGCCCAGGGAGCGGAGGACCGACAGCAGGCTCTCCCCGCTCTCCTTGCGGCTGCGCAGCTGGGTGCCGTCGTTCAAGGTCACCAGGACCTCGTCGCCCTGGACGACGATCTGCTTCACCTGGCCCGTCTCGATCAGCTGGGCCACTTCGTTGATGCCCTGGAGATCGCCGGTGTTGGTGGGCGGGTTGAAGATGAGCCGGTAGCCGAAGAGAAGCACGACCACCAGCACGATCCAGACCCAGCTGCGGCTGAAGAGCTGTCGGAAGCGGTCGTTGGGATCCGGCTCCTTGTTATTGCGGTTGGGGCCCTGGCTTTGAGGGCTCTGTTGTCTATCGCTCATGGACTCGCTCGTCTCGGTAACTCGAAAGATCGTTCTGCGGAAGATCGTTCTACAAAGAGTGGATCACCGGCCTGCTTCGGGAAGGTGGGGCCATGCCGGCCCGCCCACGTCCTCCCAGGGCAGACTCCAGCATACCCCAGGGCGGTCTCCCGTTCCGTAAGACCCCGTCCACACTGCCCGACGGACTGCCTGAGGGAAGGGATGCCCTGGACGGCTCAACTGCCTCTAGCCTAGCTTGGCCAGCTCCTCCTGGATGCTCACACCCACGCAGTGGGTGGGCGCTCGATGGATGGGTGGCATGCCCCGGTGGAAGGTGCGATGGGGCACCGAAGCCTCGTCCGGCTTGTCGCTCATGCTCAGGAGCAGGCAGCCGCGCTCCTTCAGCCAGAGGGCCGCCTCTCGCACCTCCTGGGTGATGGTGATCTCCTGGGCCAGGCGCTCCTCTGCCGGGATGTCGTCGGGCAGGTTGTTCATGTGCTGCAACGTGGCCACGAACTCCTCCCGGCGGAAGCGCTTGAAGGGGGTGGGGTCTCCCTGGCGCAGGCTGGCCATCAGGGCTTCGTGGACCTGGCGCATGGCCTCGTTGCGGACCGCCCCCTGGAGAATGAGGGTCTCCGCCCAGCGGGTGAACTGCTCGAAGCTGTTCAGGCAGCCCTTGTCCATCTCCTCCAGCAGCTCCTCGTAGCGGATCATGCCCGTGTTGAGGACCAGGCAGATGTAGGCCAGGTAGTCCTGGTTGTCATCGGTCAAGTTGTGGTGCTTGGGCTGGTTCAGCTCGTGGTAGTGCTGTTCGAAGAGGGCCTGGTCGAAGTCATCCCCCAAGATGCTGTCGATGGTGCGGTAGATCCCCTCCAGCCGGGCCCGGTCGATGGCCTGGTCGTTCCGGCCTCGAGCCCCCAGGAGCGTCTTGTCGATGTCCAGGATCACCCCGGCGCCCTGGTCCAGGGAGCGCCCCTGCTCCAGGTTCCAGGCCAACCATTCCACCAGACTGCTCCAGCGGTTGGCCGTAGCGATCCCCTCCTCCACCTGGAAGCGGACCGGCTCCCCGGCCTGCTCGTTGCCGATGAAGGCGCTGCCCGGCAGCCCGCTCACCGCGAGGATGTTGCGGAAGGCCTGCCCATCCCCGGAGAGGGTGTCCCCGATGAAAAGGACCTCCCGGAGCTCCGCGTTGCGCATGGCCTGGATCTGCTCCAGGAACCAGACCGCGGCCTTGGCGTACGCCGGGTCCAGCTTGCGGGGGATGCGGGCCTCGTCGAAGCCCATCTGGTAGTAGGCGCTCTTGAAGCCCCGTAGCCGGCGATCCAGGGGCTCCAGGCTGCGGTAGATGACCCAATCCCCTACCAGCTCGGCCAGGGTGCTGACGCCGAAGTTCTGCAACGAAATGGGGTAGCTTTGAATTGTCTCTTGCGTTTTCAACACGTTCTTCCCTGTGAACCTTCGAATCTAGACACGACTATCGGCACGTGGGCCCACTGGACGGGAGCCCGCTGGACGAAGGCTTGACCGCCAGGCTGGCCCGGTGGAAGCCCAGGGGAGAGTCCTCCCCTGAGCGAGCCCCACCAACCTCAGACCGGGCTGGCCTCCCGAGCCAGGGCCGCGGCCTCCGTCCCCAGGTAGCCCTGAGCCACCAGCAGCTCCGCGTTGAGCAGGCTGCCCCCGGCCGCGCCTCGGACGGTGTTGTGCCCCAGCACCAGGAACTTGAAGTGGAAGAGGGGGTCCTCCCGCAGACGCCCCACCACCGTGGCCATTCCAGGCACCTGGCCCAGCATGCGATCCATGCGAGGCTGGGGCCGATCCGGCTCGGAGCGCACCACGATGGGCGGCTGGGGTGCGCTGGGCAGGTTCAGCTGCTGGGCCAGAGGCCGGTACTCCTGCCAGGCCGCCCGGATCGATTCCAGGCTTGGCCTTTGCTTACATTCTACGCTGACTGCCTCCAGATGTCCATTTCGCACCGGCACCCGATTGCAGTGAGCGCTGATCACCATGTCCGCCGGCCGGATCCGCTCCCCGTCCAGGCGGCCCAGGAGCTTGTGGGGCTCCCGCTGCTCCATCTTCTCCTCTTCGTTGGGGATGTAGGGCACGATGTTGTCCAGGATGTCCATGCTGCTCACCCCAGGATAGCCAGCCCCGCTCACGGCCTGCATGGTGACCACGAAGACCTTGCGAATGCCAAAGGCCTGGTGCAGGGGATGGAGGGCGCTGACCAGATGGGTGGTGCTGCAGTTGGGGTTGGTGGTGATGAAGCCCTTCCAGCCCCGCCGGGCCTGCTGCACCGGGATGAGGGCCAGGTGCTCTGGGTTCACCTCCGGGATGAGCAGGGGGATGTCGTCGTCGTAGCGATGGGCGCTGGCGTTGCTGCAGACCGCGTAGCCCGCTGCGGCCAGCTCCTGCTCCACCTCCCGGGCCGCGCCGGAGGGCAGAGCGCTGAAGACGATCTGGCAGTCCATGCCCGGACGAGCCTCCTCCAGGACCACGTCCCGGAGATGCTCGGGCATGTCCCCTCGCAGGACCCAGTTGCAGGCCTCCGCGTAGGGCCGGCCCACGTTGCGCTGGGAGGCGGTCAACACGCTGATCTCGAACCAGGGATGCCCCTGGAGAAGCTGCACGAAGCGCTGTCCCACGGCGCCTGTCGCGCCCAGGATGCCCACCTTGATCTTGCGGCTGGCAGGACGACTCTGCGTAGCAGAATTCCTCGTGGCAAAACTCATGGAAAGATCTCTCCGTCTGTTCCTGTCCGTCTGTTCCTGTTCGTCTATTTCTATCCGGCTATTTCCATTCGCCTATTTCGAAACGACGGTTGGGTCTGTGATTTCTGCACTCACTTCCCGGTGAAGGCCAGCTCCACCAGGTCGCTCAGGACACCCGCGGCGGTGGCGTCCACGCCAGCCCCCCGCCCCTGGATCACCAGGGGGTTGGGGCTGTACCAACGGCTGGTAAACTCTACCAGATTGTCCGTGCCCGTCAACCGCCCGAGAGGACTGTCCCGATCCACCGGGGTCAACCCCACCCGGCAGACGCCGTCCTGGATGGTGGCCGCGTAGCGGAGGACCTGGCCCTCCTGGGCCGCGGACGCCACCTGCTCCTGGAAGGAGGCGTCCAGCTCCGGCAACCGAGCCAGGAACTCCTCCACCGAGAGGCCGTCCAGCTCCGGCGGGTAGAGGCCGGAGACCTCCACGTCCGCCAGGTCCAGCCGCCAGCCCATGCCCCGGGCCAGGATCAGGGCCTTGCGGGCCACGTCCACACCCCCCAGGTCGTCCCGAGGATCCGGCTCGGTGTAGCCCTGCCGGTAGGCCTCCTGGACGATCTGGCTGAAGGGACGCCCGGCCTGGAGGCCGGTCATCACGTAGCCCAGGGTGCCGCTGAAGGTGCCGCTGATGCGCTGGATCCGGTCCCCGCTGGCCAGGAGCCGGTTCAGGGTGGCGATGACCGGCAGGCCAGCCCCCACGGTGGTCTCCCAGCGGGTGCGGGCCAGGTTCAAGGGAGCGTCCGGGGTGCTCCCGGCTCGGGCGAGCCGGTCGTACACCTCCTGTTCCACGGTCAAGGGTTTCTTGTTGGCCAGGACCAGCTTGTAGCCCTGCTCCAGGGCGAAGAGCAGGGCCGGGACCGTCGCCTCCGTGGCGGTGCAGTCCACCACCAGGGCGCCAGGCTGGCCCACGATGTCCAGGATGGCGGTCAGGTCGTCCTGGGCGCCGCCCAGGGGATGCTCCCGCAGAGATCCGCCCCGGGCCTTGATGTCCAGGACGTCCAGGAGCTGGGCATCGTTCAGCCCTTCCATGGGCTCCACCACCGCGGAGCGGCTGTCGCACAGGGCCAGGAAGCGGATCCAGAGACCGTACTGGCCAGCATGGCGCTCCCGGTTCTCCACGATCTGGCGGACCAGGGCCTGGCCCACCCCACCAACGCCGAAAAGCACAACAGGTAGTTCGTTCATAGCAGCCTATTATAACATAGAGGGAGCCAGGGCCCTTACGGAAGCCCCCCGCTCCCTCACTCGATTTGTCTGGATTATATCACAAAGTTTTTCTGGAAAAAGTGAATACCGGCTTACAAAACCTCCGGGAAAGGCCGGTGCACCGGGGCGAAGCTAGGCCGGTTCCAGCATCTGATGCAGCCGGAAGGCGTCGTGGATGGCCCGCACGGCCCGGGCCGCGTCCCCGTCCGTCACCACCAGGCTGATGTTGGCCTCGCTGGCCCCCTGGGCGATGGCGATGACGTTGATGTTCTGCTCGCCCAGGGCGTTGAACACCCGGGCCGCGATGCCCGGCGTCCCCTTCATCCCCGAGCCCACCACCGCCACGATGACGATGTCCGCCTGGCCCCAGATGCGCTCGATGTAGCGCCGCTGCAGCTCCCGCTCGAATTCCTCGGCCAGGGCCTCCAGCACCCGGTCCGCGCTGCTGTTGGGGACCACGAAACAGATGCTCTGTTCGCTGCTGCTCTGGCTGATCATGAGGACGTTGGCCTCTTCCCGGGCCACGCTGCTGAAGGTGCGGGCCGCGATGCCGGGCACGCCCATCATGCCCCGGCCGGCCACGGTGATCAGGTTCATCTCCCGGATGGCGGTGATGGCCTTGACCCCGCCCCGGCCGTTCCTGTCCCGGGCCTCCAGGATGCGGGTGCCCGGGTGGCTGGGGTTGAAGGTGTTCAGCACCCGCAGGGGGATCTTCTTCTCCACCGCGGGGGTCACCGTCTTGGGATGGAGCACCTTGGCCCCGTAGTAGGCCAGCTCCGCCACCTCCTCGTAGCTCAGCTCCGGCAGGCTGCGGGCATTGGGCACGATGCGCGGGTCCGCGGTGAGGACGCCGTCCACGTCGGTCCAGATCTGGATCTCATCCACGTCCAGGGCCGCGCCGATGATGGCCGCGGAGTAGTCGGAGCCGCCCCGGCCCAGGGTGGTGGGGATGCCCTCCTCCGTGGCCCCCACGAAGCCGGTGATCACCGGCGTCACGCCGCTCTCCACCATGGGCCGGATCTGGTCCTGGACCCGCTGGGTGGTGAGCGCCATGCGGGGCGCGGCGCCGCCGTGCACGTTGTCGGTGACCACGATCTGGCCCGCGTCCACGAACTGGGCCTTCACCCCCCGGGCCCGGAGCACCGCGGCCAGCAGGGGCGCGCTAAGCCGTTCCCCCAGGCCGCTGACCACGTCCAGCCCTCGGGCGGTGAGCTCGCCCAGCACCGCGATGCTGCGGCAGAGTCGCTCGAACTCCCGCAGGCGGTCGTCCAGGAGGCGACCCAGCGCGGCCCGCTCCACTCCGTCCTCGATGAGCTGGCCGGCCACCACCTGGTGTTTGACCAGAAGCTGGCTGCGGGCTTCTCGGTAGGGCCCTTCATCCCCCGCGGCGGCAGCCTGGGCCGCATGGATGAGGGTGTTGGTCACGCCGCTCATGGCGCTGGTGACCACGACCACGCCCGGGCGGCTGGTCTGGGCCTGTTCCTGGACCTTCTGGGCGACGATGTCGGCGACTTGGCCAATGGCATCCGTGCTCCCCACGGACGTCCCGCCGAATTTCATGACGATCATGGATGGCGATGCTCCTTGGAACTGGAAGGGAAGGTTGCTGAAAAAGGCCGCTGAAAAAGTTGGCCATCGAATGGCCGGGTGGGATGGGTGATTGGTTGATTCGTTGATTCGCTGATTGGGTGATGGGGTTTCCTGGGCCGCCCACCCCGGCCGAATCATCGGGCCACTGGGGCATCAAACCGCTGCGGCATCGTGTCACCCCGGCCCAGGCGCGCCGCGCTGCTGTCTCTGGCTTCCCGCCGTCTCCAGCACGAAGACCGCGGTGGTGGCCAGCAGGTTCTTGATCTTGCGCACGTGGATGCGCCGCTCCCCGGCCAGGTAGGCCTGCTCCCGGATGCGAATGCCCAGCCCCTGGCAGAAGTGGGCGAAGTCGGTGATGGAGAAGGCCTGCCAGCGGGGCACCTGATACCACTCCTGGGGCAGGTCCGGGGCCTTGGGCACCTGGCCGGTGAGGAGGAGCTCCAGACGGCAGCGCCAGTAGCCCCAGTTGGGGAAGCTCACCACCCCCTGGCGCCCCACCCGCAGCATCTCCCTCAGGATCATGGCCGGGTCGTCCAGGAAAGGCAGGGTCTGGCTCAGGACCACGTAGTCGAAGCTGCCGTCGGGATAGTCGGCCAGCCCCTCCTCCAGGTTGCCCTGGCGCACGCTCAGCCCCCGACGCACACAGGTGAGGATGTTGGCCTCGTCCAGTTCGATGCCCCGCCCCTTCACCTGCTTGTGGGCCACCAGATGGGCCAGGAGCGCGCCGTCGCCGCAGCCCAGATCCAGGACCGTGGCCTGGGGCGGGATGAGCTCGGCGATGACCTGGAGGTCCGGGCGCAGGGAGCTCTGAGGGCCAGGGGGGAGAGGCCGCTGGGTCACAGGCGCACCTGGACAGGGCGAGATGGGGCGTCGGTCGTCTTCGAGGCCAGGCTCGGCTCCGGCGGGGCCACCCCCTCTTCCCGGGCCAGGCGGTCCAGGAAACTTCCCAGCAGGTCCGTCATGGTCTCCACCTCCAGCAGGAAGGCGTCGTGTCCCCAGCTGCTCTCGATATCCAGGTAGGTCACGTCCGCGCCCACTGCGGTCAGCGCGCTGACCAGCTCCTTGGAGTGGTAGCTGGGGTAGAGCCAGTCGCTGTCGAAACTCACCACAAGATATTTCAAATGGGCCGAGTTGGCAAATGCAGCGGGCAGGGATCCGGTGGGCGCGCTCAGGTCGAAGTAGTCCATGGCCTTGGTGATGTAGAGGTAGCTGTTGGCGTCGAAACGGCGGGTGAAGTTGTTGCCGTTGTACTTCAGGTAGCTCTCCACCTCGAACTCCGTCTGGAACTCGTAGCCGTAGCGTTCCCGGTCCTTGAGACGACGGCCGAACTTGCGGTGCATGGACTCCTCGCTCAGGTAGGTGATGTGCCCCACCATGCGGGCCACGGCCAGCCCGGCGTCCGGCTTGGATGGCCTATCGTAGTAGTCCCCCTGGTTCCAGGCTGGGTCCGCGTAGATGGCCTGCCGCCCCACCTCGCTGAAGGCGATCTGCATGGGGCTGTGTCGGGCCGTGGTGGCCAGTGGGATGGCCGCCTTGAGCCGGTCCGGATGGTGGGCCGCCCACTCCAGGGCCTGCATCCCTCCCATGGAGCCGCCGGCCACGCAGAGGAGCTGCTGGATGCCCAGGTGGTCCAGCAGCCGCACCTGGGCCCGGACCATGTCCCCGATGGTGACCACCGGGAAGCGCAGCCCGTAGGGCTTGCCCGTGGACGGATCCACACTGGCTGGGCCGGTGGAGCCGTAGCAACTGCCCAACACGTTGCTGCAGA
The DNA here is from genome assembly GCA_964416395.1 of uncultured Caldilineaceae bacterium. Lineage (GTDB taxonomy): Bacteria > Chloroflexota > Anaerolineae > Caldilineales > Caldilineaceae > S144-5. Next base: position 7,790 of record CAYQEB010000035.1, read on the forward strand.
TGACGAAGAAGCGGTCCGTGTCGAAGGCCTTGCCCGGGCCGATGCACTCATCCCACCAACCGGGTTTGGGGTCCTGGGGGGTGTGGAAACCGGCCGCGTGCTGGCTTCCGCTCAGGGCGTGGAGGATGAGGATGGCGTTGGAGCGGTCCCGGTTGAGGACGCCGTAGGTCTCGTAGGCCAGGGTCACCGGGCTCAGGGTGGCGCCGCTCTCCAGGCGAAAGGGCTCCTCCTGGGCAAAGGTGAAGTGCTTGGTTTCCACCAGCCCCACGGAGTGGGATGGGGAAGTTGGGGTTGTCGCTGTCACGATCTCGACCTCGCTTTTCTGGCCTCGTTGCTCTGTCAAAGATGCGGAAGTGCAGGGATGACAGGACGGCCGCCCCCTATGACGACCACCCTGCCATCCCTGACATCCTGTCACCCGCTCATTCCAGGGGATCCGGTCCAGTTCACGCCGCCGTGGCCGCGTGCAGGGCCTGGTCCAGGTCCCAGAGAATGTCGTCGATGTCCTCGATGCCCACGCTCAGGCGGATGAAGTCCGGGGAGACGCCGGCTGCGGCCAATTCCTCCGCGTTGAGCTGGCTGTGGGTGGTGCTGGCCGGGTGGATGGCCAGGCTCTTGGCATCGCCCACGTTGGCCACATGGCTGAAGAGCTGCAGGCTGTCGATGAACTTCTTGCCGGCCTCCACGCCTCCCTGGATCCCGAAGCCCAGGATGGCTCCTGGCCCCTTGGGCAGGTAGCGCTTGGCCCGCTCGTGGTCCGGGTGGCTGGGCAGGCCCGGGTAGCTGACCCAGGCCACCGCGTTGTGGGCTTCCAGGAACTGGGCCACCCGCTGGGCATTGGCCACGTGGCGGTCCATGCGCAGGCTCAGGGTCTCGATGCCCTGGAGGGTGGTCCAGCTGTTGAAGGGGGCCTGGCAGGCGCCGATGTCCCGCAGGATCTGCACCCGGGCCTTGAGGATGAAGGCCGGCGGCCCCAGGTCCGCGTAGACCAGGCCGTGGTAGGAGGGGTCCGGCTCGGTGAAGTTGGGGAAGCGGCCGCTGGTCCAGTCGAAGTTGCCCCCGTCCACGATGATGCCGCCGATGGTGGTGCCATGCCCCCCCAGGAACTTGGTGGTGCTGTGGGTGACGATGTTGGCCCCCAGCTCGAAGGGACGGCAGAGGTAGGGGGTGGCGAAGGTGTTGTCGATCATCAGGGGGATGTTGTGGGCCTGGGCGATGGCCGAGACCTCCTCGAAGGGGAAGACGGTGATGTCCGGGTTGCCCAGGGTCTCGCCGTAGATGATCTTGGTGTTGGGGCGGATGGCCGCCTCGAAGGCCTTGGGGTCGCTGGGATCCACGAAGGTGACGTCGATGCCCAGGCGAGGAAAGGTGTAGTTGAACTGGTTGTAGGTGCCGCCATAGAGCCGGCTGCTGCTGACGATGTGGTCCCCCGCGCCGCAGAGGGTGAGGATGGCCATGGTCTGGGCTCCGTGTCCGCTGCTGGCGGCCAGCGCGCCCACGCCCCCCTCCAGATCGGCCAGGCGTTGCTCCAGCACGTCCGTGGTGGGGTTCATGATGCGGGTGTAGATGTTGCCGAACTCCTTCAGGGCGAAGAGGTCCGCGGCGTGGCCGGTGTCCCGGAACTGGTAGCTGGTGGTCTGGTAGATGGGCACAGCCCGGCTGCCGGTGGTGGGGTCCGGCTGCTGACCGGCGTGGAGCTGGCGAGTGGCAAAGCCGAATTGGCGTTCCGTGGTCATGGGTGTTCTTCTCCTTGACGATGTTTTGCTCTGTGCAGCTCTTCGATGGGATACGGTGCGGTGGATTGGGTACAGGAAGGGAATCACGGTGGCCTGGGGCGAGATGGGCTGGCGCCATTTGTTCCCGGGAACAAAAACCCTCTCGCCTGGACGACGAGAGGGTGCTGTTTGCTCGGGATTTCCTGCAATAAAAAATCCCCGACCGGGGATGAGCAGGAACTGCAGAGCGTTTCCTCTCATCTTCCAGAGCCTTCTCTGCCGGAATTGGCACCCTAGCGCTCCAGGCCGCTTCTTTGCCACCTGTTGCCGGGTTGCCGAGGTTTCACAGGGCCGGTCCCTCCACCTCTCTGGATAAGAGTGCTGCGCGATATTTGGTTGTTGGCGCAGACTATAGCAGCTCCCGGAGGGTTTGTCAAGTCCCGTTTCGAAAAATCAGACAAAATCACGCCGAGGCTCCAAGGACAGCCGCATCGGTGACCGGCCGCGGGCCGGATTGGGGACCCGACAGGTCGCATCCTGGGTTGCCGGCCCAATGGACTCCCATTCATCTCGTGAGCTGCCGAAATTGGGTGTTGACAGGAGCCAGCCCCCAATAATAAAATATTGATAGAACGTTTGCGTATTTTTTGCACTCCTTTTTGCACAGGAATTTGAGCGAGGATCCCCCATCGCTGAAATTCCAGCTGGAACCCCGGCTGCGGGCTCCCAGGACGCCCCGTCGTCACCCTCGCAGCGCCCCATCGACGCCCCCATCGCTGAACCCCGCAGCCCAGAAGCGCCCAGACACGTCGCATCCAACAACGACACGCCATCCCAGACAGGACGTCCCGTGAAGTCACCCACTCTGCGCGAGATCGCCGAAAAAGCCCAGGTCTCCATCTCCACCGTCTCCCGGGTGCTCAACGACCAGCCGGGCATCGGCCGAGAGACCCGGGACCGGGTCCTGGCGGCGGCCAGGGAGCTGCGCTTCCGTCCCAACGCCGCGGCCCGCAGCCTGATCACCCGGCGCACCCGCAACATCGGCTTCGTGGCCGCCAAAGGCACGGTGCCCACTCACTTCGTCACCGCCTCTCACCCCTTTGTGGGCATCGAGCACGAGTGTCAACGCCGAGGCTACCACCTGCTCACCACCTTTGTGACCGAGGAAGCCATGCGCAACCCCTTGGATCTGCCCATGCTCCGGGAGCAGCGGGTGGACGGCCTGGTCCTGGTGGGGCCCAACATCAGAGCCTCCTTCATCCTGGAGCTTCACCACAGCGGCATGCCCCTGGTGCTCCTGGACAACCTGCTGCGAGGCGTGGAGATCGACGCGGTCCTCCACGAGAACGAGGAGGGGAGCTACCAGCTGACCCGGCACCTGGTCCAGGAGCACGGGCAGCGCCGGGTGCTCTTCCTCTCTGGGCCGGAGGAGTGGGTGAGCAGCCGGGAGCGAGCGGCTGGCTACCGGCGAGCCCTGGCCGAGGCGGGCCTGGAGCCCTGGATCGTCTCCATGCCCGAGACCACCTTCGAGAGCGGGGCCAAGGCCATGCAGGCCATCCTGGCCCAGGGAGCGGAGGTGACCGGGGTGGTGGCGGTGAACGACGCCACGGCCATCGGGGCCATGGCCGCCTGCAAGGCTGCGGGGCGTCGGGTGCCGGAGGAGATCGGCGTGGTGGGCTTCGACGACATCCGCTGGGCCCCCCTCCACGACCCGCCGCTGACCACCGCGCACAGCTTCGGGGAGGAGATGGGGCGCCAGGTGGTCCGCCGCCTCATCGACCGCATCGAGAGCGACGCGCCGGAGACGGAGGAAGCCCGGGTGCGCCTGCGGGTGAGCGTGAAACCTGTGATCCGCCGCTCCTGTGGCTGCGCCTGAGGGGCAGGGGCCCCGACCTCGTCTCCGCCTGGCGTGGGGGGGGGACGACGGGCCAAGGGATGCACGCCAGGAAGTTCCTGGGAAAGGAGGGAAAACCGCGAGAAACCAGCCGTCAACCCGACACCCCTGAGCGGATCCCCCACACAGGTCCACATCGAGGCCAGCGTTCCATAGTTTTCGGTTCCCCTGTTCATGAGTGTGCGATTCGTGATGTGTGAGCGTCCCGTTCAACATGCGAGTTTCCATGCGAGGAGGAACGAACGATGAACATGAAACGATCCTTGGCCGTCCTGGCCATCCTCACGGTCATGGCCCTGATCTTCTCGGCCTGTACGCCCCCGGCGCCCCCGGCGGCCCAACCCAGCGGCGGCGAGGCAGCCCCTGCTGAAGAGGCCGTCACCCTCACCTTCTGGACCGCGCCGAATCCCCTGCAGGAGGCCTTCTGGAAGGACGTGGTGGACGAGTGGAACGCCACCCATCCGAAGATCCAGATCGACTGGCAGGTGATCCCCGCCGGCGCCAGCTCGGAGGAGGTGCTCCTCACCGCCATCGCCACCGGCACCGCCCCGGACATCAGCACCAACATCTTCTCCGGCTTCGCGGCCCAGCTGGTCTCCTCCGGCGCCATCGTCCCCCTGGACGAGCAGTTCCCGGACTTCTGGGAGCTGGCCGAGACCCGGAAGATGCGCAGCATCCTGGAGAAAGGGTGGGGCTACCAGGGCCACTACTACGTGCTGCCCCTGTACAACAACCCCATGCGCTACTGGTGGGGCACGGCCCTGCTGAACGAGGCGGGGATGGATGAGCCGCCCTTCACCTACGGGGACGTGAAGGCCCTGTGCGAGGCCATCAAGATCCCCGGGGAGCGCTACGCCATCATGTTCCCCAGCCCCAAGAACTGGTGGGACCGCTGGTTCGGCTTCCTGACCCTCTACTACGCGGCCTCCCAGGGCGCGCCCTACCTGGATGTGGAGAAGGGGGAGGTGCTCTTCGACAACGAGTACGGCATGGCCGTCCTCAACTTCATGAACGACATGTTCCGCAACGAGTGCGCGCCCACCGAGTCCCTCTCCAACCCCCTGGAGAACGGGCTGGTGGCTGGCTCGGTGCGGGGCCCCTGGTCCATCAAGCCCACCGCGGAGAAATTCCCGGACTTCGAGTACGTGGTGGCCACACCGCCGGTGCCGGATGACTACCCCAAGGACCAGCCGGTGTACACCTTCGCGGACACCAAGGGCATGGTGCTCTTCGCCCAGTCCAAGCAGAAGGAGGCGGCCTGGGAGTTCATGAAGTGGTACTTCTCCGACGTGCAGCACGATGTCTCCTGGCTGGAGACCACCAACCTGCCGCCCGTGCGGGAGGACCTGACCACCAACCCCCTCTTCGCCGAATACTTCGACGCCAACCCCAAGGTGAAGGCCTACGCGGAGGGCGTGCCCTACTCGGTGCCGCCGGCCCTGACCCCGGCCACCATCGAGGTGCAGCGGCTCATGGGACGGGAGATGATCGAGCCCATCTGGTTCGGCACCAAGACGCCGGAGCAGGCCATGGCGGACGCGGTGAAGGCCATCGAGGACTACCTGGCCCTGAGCAAATAGACCCGCCGGCAGCGCCGGCCGTCCTGGGGCGGGGCTCGCCCGCTCCGGGGCGGCCGGGCTGTCTACGTTCCTGGAGGTGATACCGTGACGGCCTCCGTCTCTCCTCACGAGCATGCCCTGCCGCCACCTGCTCGGCGCCGACGCCGCATCAACTGGATCGCCTACATCCTGGTCAGCCCCTACCTGATCTACAACCTGGTCTTCTGGGTCTACCCCTTTGTCTGGGGGCTCATCATCGCCTTCCAGGAGTGGAACATCGTCTCGCCCGAGAAGAAGTGGGTGGGGTTGGGCAACTTCCAGCAAGTGGTGACCAATCCCCAATTCTGGAACGCCCTCTGGGTCACCTTCAAGTTCTGGATCGTCTTCCTGCCCGCGGTGACCGCGGCCTCCCTGATCCTGGCCATGATGCTCCAGCGGGTGAGCCATTTCCGGGGCTTCTACATCACCGCGTACCTGGCCTCCTACACCATGGCCGGGGTGGCCTACTCGGTGGTCTTCATGCTGCTCCTGGCCGGGAACGGCCTGATCAACACCTGGATCTGGAAGCTGTTCCATGTGCGGGTTCCCTGGTTCACGGATCCCAGGCTGGCCATGATCTCCATCGCCATGGTGGTGGTCTGGAAGTTCGTAGGCTACTACGGCCTGATCTTCCTGGCCGGGCTCAACGCCATCCCCCGGGAGCTCTACGACGCCGCCGCGGTGGATGGGGCCAACGCCTGGCAACGTTTCCGCTACATCACCATCCCCCTGCTGAATCCCTCCTTCACCGTGGTCTTCGTCTTCGCCACCATCCTCTCCTACGGCATCTTCACCGAGCCCTACCTGATCACCGGTGGCGGCCCCTTGGGCAGCACCCAGACCTTCATGCTGCTCATCTACCAGAAGACCTTCGAGAACCTGGAGGCTGGGCTGGGCTCGGCCATGGCCATCTCCATGGCGGCCCTGAGCTTCGCCTCCACCGGGGTGGTGCGCCGTCTGATCGAACGGGAGGTGGCCCTATGATCGGGAGCCTGGTCCGCAGCCGCAAGAACCGACGGCATCTGGCCTCGGTGACCATCTACGCCGTCCTCACGGCCGGAGCCCTCTTCTGGCTCTTCCCCTTCATCTGGATGTTCCTGGCCTCCGTCAAGCCCACCGAGGAGATCTACACCCGCTTCTGGCCCACCCGCCTCACCTTCGAGCACTACCAGCTGATCCTGCGTGGCGGGGTGGCCCTCCAGCGCCCCTTCCTGCGCGCCTTCTTCAACACCATCTTCGTGGCCTCTGTGGAGACCGCGGCCATCGTCTTCATGGCGGCCATCACCGGCTACGCGCTGGGGCGGCTGGAGTTCCGGGCCCGGGACGCGCTCTTCAACGCCATCCTGTACCAGATGATCTTCCCGGGGATCCTCTTCCTGATCCCCACCTTCCTGCTGGTGCTCCGGCTCAACCTGATCAACACCTACGCCGGCATGATCATCCGCTTCCTCACCGACGCCACCGGCGTGTTCCTCTTCACCCAGTTCTTCAAGACCATCCCCCAGGATCTCATCGACGCAGCCCGCATCGACGGCGCAGGGGAGTTCACCATCATCTGGCGCATCATGATCCCCCTCTCCACGTCGGTGACGGCCTTTGTCACCCTCTTCAACTTCATGGCCCGGTGGGATGAGTTCCTCTGGAACCTGATCGTGGTCCGGGACTACAATCTAATGACCTTGCCCGTGCTGCTGGCCGTCTTCACCAAAGGCGAGTACGGGGACTACCCCGGCGCACAGATGGCCGCCGCCACCATCCTGACCCTTCCCATCCTGCTCCTCTTCATGCTCTTCCGCCGCTACTTCGAGGAGGGCATCGTGACCACCGGGCTCAAGGGCTGAGCCATCCCCGAAGCCCGGGAGCACAGCAAACCAGCCGCGAAAACGAGCCATGAAACTGGAACGCATCTCCCAAAGCCCCATCCTCCTACCCGATCCCGCCTCCCCCTGGGAGTCGGCCAACGTCTTCAACCCGGGAGTCATCCACCACAACGGCCTCTTCCACATGTTCTACCGGGCCCAGGGCCAGGACTGGATCAGCCGCATCGGCTACGCAGTGAGCCAGGACGGCATCCACTGGAACCGGCTGCGCCAGCCTGTCCTCAGCCCCTCGGGCCATCCCCTGGAGCGGCGAGGCGTGGAGGACCCCCGGGTGGTGGAGATAGACGGCGTCTTCTACATGTGCTACACCGCCTACGGCTACAGCCAGGCCCAGGGTGGGCTGGACCACTTCGGCGGGGGAACCATCACCCCCATGATCGCCCGCAGCCACAACCTCCTCACCTGGGAACGGCTGGGGCCCATCGTCCTGGGGGAGGACAACAAGGACCATGTCCTCTTCCCCCGTCAGATCCAGGGGCGCTACGTGGCCCTGCACCGACGGCGGCCCCAGATCTGGCTGGCCTACAGCGACGACCTGCTCCACTGGGACCCGGAGGAGATGCACCCCCTCTTCGGTCCCCGACCGGACAACGGCTGGGACGAGACCACCGTGGGGGCCAACGGCGTCCCCATCGAGACGGAGCACGGCTGGCTCCTCTTCTACCACGCCTACGACCAGGAGCATGTCTACCGCTTCGGCGTCTGCCTCCTGGATCGGGAGGACCCCAGCCGGGTGATCCACCGCCCCCGAGAGCCCATCTTCTGGCCCGAGGAGCTGTGGGAGGTGCGGGGGGACGTGCCCAACGTGGTCTTCTCCTGCGCCAACCTCCGCCTGGGAGACCGGATCTACGTCTACTACGGGGGCGGGGACCACGTCATCGGCCTGGCCACCTGCTCTTTCCAGGAGTGCCTGGACTACGCCCGCTTCGGCTGAGCAGAGAGCGGCCCAGGTCGGATTCAAGAGGGGAGAGCCTCAGAAGACGCGAAAAGCCCTCCGGCGCATCTGCCGGAGGGCTTCCTGTTGTCCCTCTGTTGTCCCTGGCGTCCCGGAGAGCCCGCCTATTCGTTGGACTCGTGCTCCTTGTCCGCGGCGGCGGGGAACTCCACCGGGATGGGCTGAGGGGCCTCCCGCCGGAAGACCAGCTTCTTCTCCCCCTCTTCGTCCGCCACGTAGTCCACCACGATGCGGTCGCCGGTCTGGTATTCGCCCCGGAGGAGTCGCTTGCTCAGCTCGTTCTCCACCTGGCGCTGGAGCACCCGGCGCAGGGGACGGGCCCCGTAGCTGGGATCGTAGCCGATCTCCGCCAGGTGGGCGGAGGCGGCCTCGGTCAGCTCCACGTCCAGGCCCATCTCGTGGACCCGTTCCCGGATGTCCTGCATGAGCAGGGCCACGATCTGGGCCATATCCTCCTTGGAAAGGCTCTCGAAGATGATGGTCTCATCGATGCGGTTCAGGAACTCGGGCCGGAAGAGCCGCTTGAGCTGGGCGCTGTACTCTCCGGCCGCCAGCTTGTCGCTGTCCAGATCCGGGGTGACGAAGCCCAGGGGCGACCGCTTCACCGCCTCCGCGCCCACGTTGCTGGTCATGATGACCACCGTGTTGCGGAAGTCCACCGTCCGGCCCTGGGCGTCGGTCAGGCGGCCGTCGTCCATGATCTGGAGCAGCGCGTTCCAGACCTCCGGGTGGGCCTTCTCGATCTCGTCGAAGAGGATCACCTGGTAGGGCCGGCGGCGCACCTGCTCCGTCAGCTGACCGCCCTGCTCGTAGCCCACGTAGCCAGGAGGAGCGCCGAAGAGACGGCTCACCGTGTGAGCCTCCCGGTACTCGCTCATGTCCACCCGCAGCAGGGCCTCCTCGTCGTCGAAGAGGAAGGCGGCCAGGGCCTTGGCCAGCTCCGTCTTGCCCACGCCCGTGGGCCCCAGGAAGAGGAAGGTGCCGATGGGGCGCCGCGGGTCCTTCAAGCCGCTGCGGGCCCGCCGGATGGCGTCGCTCACCGCCTGGATGGCCTGCTCCTGCCCCACAATGCGCCGGTGCAGATGCTTCTCCATCTCCAGGAGCTTCTCCGCCTCGGTCTGGAGCAGGCTGCTCACCGGGATGCCGGTCCAGCTGTGGACCACCTCGGCGATGTCGCTGGCCTCCACGATCTCGTCCAGGTCGGCCTCGGCTCGCCAGGCCTCCACCGCGGCCTGGTACTCCTGCTCCGTGCGCACCCGCTCGGTCTTGAGCTGGGCCGCCCGTTCGTAGTCCCGATCCGCCCAGGCAGCCTCCTCGTTGGCGGTCAACTGCTCCAGCTTGGCCTTCTTGCGCTTCAGCTCCGGGGGCATGGAGTGAATGGCCACCCGCAGCTTGGCCGCGGCCTCGTCGATCAGGTCGATGGCCTTGTCCGGCAGCCGCCGGTCGCTGACATAGCGATGGCTGAGCTTCACCGCCTGCTCCAGGGCCTCGTCGGTGTAGACCACCTTGTGGTGCTCCTCGTAGCGACGCCGCAGCCCCCGCAGGATGGCCAGGCTGTCCTCCAGGTTGGGCTCCTCCACGAAGATGGGAGCGAACCGACGCTCCAGGGCCGCGTCCTTCTCGATGTGCTGCCGGTACTCGTCCAGGGTGGTGGCGCCCACGCACTGGAGCTCGCCCCGAGCCAGGGCTGGCTTGAGCATGTTGCTGGCGTCCATGGCCCCGGCGGCGTTGCCCGCACCCACCACGGTGTGCAGCTCGTCGATGAAGAGGATGATCTCCCCCTCGCTGCGGCGGATCTCGTCCATGGCCGCCTTGAAGCGCTCCTCGAACTCACCCCGGAAGCGAGTCCCCGCCAGCATGGCCCCCAGGTCCAGGGAGATGACCCGCCGGTCCAGGAGCTGCTCTGGCACGTCCCGCTCCACGATGCGCTGGGCCAGCCCCTCCACGATGGCGGTCTTGCCCACGCCGGCCTCGCCGATGAGCACCGGGTTGTTCTTGGTGCGCCGGGAGAGGACCTGCATCACCCGCAGGATCTCCCCTTCCCGGCCGATGACCGGATCCAGCTTGCCCTGTTTAGCCGCCAGGGTCAGGTCTCGGCCATACTTCTCCAGCACCTGGTACTTGCTCTCCGCGTTGGGCTCCGTGACCCGCTGGCCGCCCCGCAGCTCCGCGATGACCGCGTAGATCCGCTCCTTGCTCACCCCGGCCTCCCGCAGGATGTTGGCGCTGGGGGTGTTGCGCTCGCTGGCGATGGCCAGGAAGAGGTGCTCCGTGCTGATGTACTCGTCTTTGAGCTTGGAGGCCTCCTCGTTGGCCACGTCCAGGACCCGCTTCAGCCGGGGGGTGATGAAGACCTGGGTGGTGGGGATGGCGCCCAGGTTGCCGGATGCGCTCTTGGGTGCGTTCTCCAGCACCCGCTCCAGCTTCTGGGCGATGATGGCCGGGGGCGCGTCCATTCGGGTCAGCAGCTGAGAGACGCTGCCCCCGGCCTGCTGGACCAGAGCCAGGAAGAGGTGCTCTGTGTCCACCTGGGTGTGCTTGTAGCGTTGCAGGATCTCCAGGGCGCGCATGGCCGCTTCCTGGGCCTTTTCGGTAAACCGATCGAATCGCATCATGGGCTTTTCGACTCCTCGCTGTGAAACGGTGGGCGTGGCGCGGCAGGCCTGGCAATCAGCCTCCGCAGCCAATCGGGGGACGTCTCACCACCGGTGATCCGTCCAGGGACAGGCCTTCTTCAGGCCGTCGTCGGGCAGGACCTGTCCAGTGTACACCATTTCGGTGCACTTTCCCAGTGTATCTTTCCTGAAACGGGAAATGTGTAGCCCCAGTTCCCTTGTGGGGGCTCCTCTAACAGAACGCAAACGCGCCACTAGGCGTCACGGCGGGTCTGGCCTATTCTTCCTCCAGTTTTTCCAGCTCTGCCCGGGCAGCGGCCAACTCCGCCTCCAGCCTGCGGATGCGCGCCGCCAGCTCTGCCCGGCGTCGAGCCGCCTCCTCCGGGGAGCGCCCCCTGGGCTGGGCCTCCCGGGCCTCCTCCCCGCCCAGCTGACCGTCCCGACGCAGGGCCAGCACATGGAGCAGCCAGAAGATCAGGGAGACGCTGCTCCGGGCCAGCGCGTCCACGGTGTTCGCCTGGAGGAAGGCGGCCCCTGTCTCCCCCAGGAGCCAGAGGAGCAGGCGGTAGAGGACCGTGGCCAGGTCGAAGAGGATGATCAGCGCGCCCACCAGGGCCACCGCGTAGAGGTAGGCCCGACGGGGCACGGAGGATCGCTCCTCCCGGCCCACCGAGTCCCGGCGCCGAGCGGCCTGCTGCACCTGGCGCCAGTGGATGGCCCAGACCGGCGCGCCCACGGCCAGCAGGCTCAGGCCGTTGGCCAGCTGGCGGGCCTGGAACCCCCCGGTGGCAAGCCCCTCGCCCACCACCAGCGGATCCAGGAGCAGGCGCGCCACGGTCACCAGCCCGTACCAGGTGAGGACCAGGCCGGTGGCGGCCACCAGGTAGTGGTAGGCCCGGCGCACGGCGATGCTCTCCGGGCTCTCCCCGTAGCGGGCGGCCTCCGCCTGGATGCGGGGCCGGTGCCAGATCCAGGCGGCCAGGCCCAGGGGCAGGAAGGTGAGGGGCTCCAGGAGATCCTCCCAGAAGGGGAGGCCCCACGGCTCCACGCCGAAGAGAAGCAGGAGCAGCTGCTGGAGGGCCATGGCCCCGGCGAAAAGGGTGCTGGCCGCGCTCAGGATCAGGGAGGCGTAGAGGTAGACCCGGCGCAGCGCGGTCTGGGCTTCGGCTGGATAGGTCAGGACGATCCCCTGCCAGGCCCGCCAGTTCACTCGCCAGAGCAGCCCCCCCACCACCAGCATGGAGACGCCGGACGCCAGCTGGCTCCGAGGCAGGAAGGAGCCGGCATCGCCCGGGATGCGCTGGAGAGCGAACTTCGCCAGGACGCTCAGGACGGATCCGCCGCCCCCCAGGAGCAGGCCCAGACCCACCAATCCCACCAAGGTCTGGAAGAGGCGGCGCCAGGCGCCAGCCCAGCCCTCCTCCTGGCCCCAGTCGCCGTCCCCCTGGAGCTGCCCCAGGAGGTAGGCCAGAAGGCCGCCGCTGAGACCGGCCCTCAGGGCCAGGTAGATCCAGCGGGCCGGCCAGTCCACCAACTCCCGAGGCGACAGCCCCAGCAGCACCTGAGTGGCCTGGTTCACCAGTTCGCCCAGGCTGGTGGCGCCGTAGCCCAGGGCGAAGGCGGCCATCAGGTAGAGGAAGAACTTGCGGATGCCCGAGCGGGCTTCCAGGGGGTCCTGGCGGCGGTGCAGGATGGCTGCCCAGTGGATCAGGAAGATGGGTGTGGCCACCAGGAGCTGGCTGCCGTTCCGGGCGGCCATGTTGCGGATGAAACCAGCCGCGCCCAGGGGCGCTTCCGTCCTCCCCAGCCAGACCAGGAGCAGCATCTCCAGCAGGCCGAACAGGGCGTTCAGCCCCACCACCAGGCTGACGGCGGCGATCAGGTAGAAGTAGAGACGTCGGATCGAGGCCAGCCAGTCCGGCCCCTTCCCTTCCCGGGCCAAGGAGGCGGCCGGCGCAGGTTCACTCCGCTGCGGAACGCTTGGGCTGCTCATGGTCGGCCTCTCCTCAGTAGAAGAATTCAGGGGTGTCGATCTTCCATTGCCCATCTTCCCGGATCACCTTGATCACCCGTTCGCTGCTCCAGACGGAGCCGGGCTCGAACAGGCCGCCCGGGTTGAAGTAGTCCACGGCAACGGTGACCAACGCCTCGTTTTCGTTCACGTACTCCACCCGCACGATGCGCAGCCGCCGGTCCTGCTGGTCCCGGGGGTAGTAGAAACCCTCCTCCCCGGGGAAGGGCGGCCTGTTCTCTTCGCTCAGGATCCGGCTGCTGTAGTACTGGCGAGCCCGGGCCAGATCCCCTTTCTGGAAGGCCACAAACGCGTTCTGGACCACAGCCTCCGGGCTGTCCTCATCCAGGTAGGTGGGCTCCCCCCAGCCAGCGCCCTGGGTCAGGTTGACGGTGACCACCGCGCCAGCCAGGACCAGCACCACCACCAGGATGACGATCAGGGTGAATCGGTCCATCTTGAACATGGCTGCCTCCCTTGTTGAGCTGCCCTATCGAGTCT
>CAYQEB010000035.1:21058-38719 GCA_964416395.1 uncultured Caldilineaceae bacterium
TCCTTCCGGTTGAGCTCCTCCATCCGGCGCTTCCCGCCAGGCTCTCTCCAGAATTTTTCTCCAGAATTTTGCGCCGAACTCTCCCTGCCAAGTCCCCGGGACTACCCGCCAGGGGCGTACACCTCCAGGACGAAGGTGGCGCCGGACAGGCCGTTCTCCAGCTTCACCAGGGGATGGGGCGAGGCCTGGCCGATCCAGAGCCGGGTCGTGCTCTTGGGATACTTCAGCTCCACCAGCCAGGTGTCGAAGTCGCCAGCCGGGACCGTCAGCCGCTCCTGCTTCTTGACCTGCACCATCACCGACTCCAGGGCCCCGGCCACGGGCAGGAAGCTGTTGATCTGGGCCGCGTAGCCCGGCTCCAGGGGCAGGGTGCGAACGATCATGGGCAGGGTGCGCTCGTCTCGGATGTCGCTGGGCACGTTCACCTGCTCGTAGGTGGTCACCTGCTGGCGGTTGGTCAAGGTGAGCTGCACCGTGGATCCCTGGAACGCCGCCTCCACCGCCTCGCTGCCCTCGTCCTGGATGGTGCGGTGCAGCTGGCTGTGGATAGGCCGATAGCCGGGCATAGAGACCTCCACCTGGACTGTCTCGAAGACCCCGGCTGCGGAGATCTCCCGGACGAAGGTCCATCCCTGGGGCCCTGCATTCTCGCCCCCAGCCTGGATGCGGAAACGGGCCGTGCCCACGCCCTGGCCATCTTTGTCCAGGACGGCGAACTGATGGGCCTCCCCGTCCTGCCAGACGGGCTCGCCCAGCCGCAGGGCCTGGGGTTTCGGCGCGCAGCCGGCCAGGAGGAGCAGGGCGATCAAGGCGATCGAGGCGGTGAGGAACAGGTGTTTGCGCATAGGATTGAGTGGGTGGGCTATCTCTTCTCCTGAAGCCACTTGACCGCCGCGCTGGCCAGGGCTGCGGCACCGATGGGCAGGGCGTCCTCGTCCAGGCGGAACTGCGGGGTGTGCACGTTGTAGTACCCCTCCCACTCCGGGTTGTGGACGCCCAGGAAGAGGAAGCTCCCGGGCGCGGCCTGGGCCATGTAGCTGAAATCCTCCGCTCCGGTGATGGGCTCTGCTTCCTGGACGTTCTCCGGGCCCAGGATCTCCCGGGTGGCCTCCATCATCACCTGGGTGGCGGTCTCGTCCAGCACAGTGGGCGGGTAACCTTCGTGGATGGCCAGCTCGAACTGGCCGCCGAAGGCCTCCACCACGCCGCAGGCCCGGCGCAGGTCCTCCTGGAGCTGCTTGCGCACCTCCGGCGTGAAGGAGCGGATGGTCCCCTCCAGGGTCACCGTCTCCGGGATCACGTTGTTCACCGTGCCCCCGTGGATCTGCCCGATGGTGATCACCCCCACCGCCAGGGGATCCAGCCGACGGCTGATGATGCCGTGGATGGCCTGGATGGCGTGGCCCGCCAGCCAGATCGGGTCCAGCGCAGCCTGAGGGCGGGCGGCATGGCCTCCCTTGCCCTTGATGACCAGCTGGAACTTGTCCGCGGCGGCCAGCAGAGGGCCAGAGCGGGTGCGCACCACCCCCACGTCCGAGACAGGGTCCACGTGCAGGCCGAAGACCGCGTCCAGCCCCTCCAGGGCCCCTTCCTCCACCATGCGCATGCCGCCGGACTTGCCCTCCTCGTCCTGGGCCTCCTCGCTGGGCTGGAAGAGGAGACGGACCGTGCCGGGCAGCCGCCCCTGATCCGCCAGGCGCTTGAGGATGGTGGCCGCGCCCAGGAGCATGGCTGTGTGGGCGTCGTGGCCGCAGGCGTGCATGATGCCCGGCCGGGTGCTGTCGAACTCCGTGCCGTTCACCTCCTGGATGGGCAGGGCGTCCATGTCCGCGCGCAGGCCCACCACCGGCCCATCCCCGCCCCGGATGTGGCCCACCACGCCGGTCTTGGCCACTTCCGTTTCCGTCTCGATGCCCAGGTTGGCCAGGGTCTTGTTGACCAGCCCGGCCGTGTGGTGCTCGGTGAAGCTCAGCTCAGGATAGCGATGAATGGTCCGGCGCCAGGTGCGGATCTGCTCGTGCAACTGCCTGGCCGCTTCGTAGATCTCCTGTGCAGTGACGGGTTGTGACATGTTCAGGCTCCCCTGGTTGGATGGACTGCGGATGACAAAAACAACTCGGCTATCAGTTGATCCGTTGGCTGAGCTGGTTCCCTTGGCTGAGTTGAGCTGTTGGTCGAACGAGCCGTCACCCCCAACTCCCAACTCCCCTTAACATTATACCCGAAACCCACAGAAAAGGCGGACCGACGCCGGACACGATCCGGGTCGATCCGCCTGGAAGACGGTGGCGATGGAGGATGGAGACCGAGGGGACCCCCGGCTGGCCTCAGCGGCTGACCTGGGGCAGGTAGATGCTGTAGACGCCTTCGATGGCCATGCGGATCTGGGTCCAGGCCTGGCTGTAGCTCTTTCCGGCCAGGCTGTTCCAGTCCAGGAGATCTTTTTCCTGGGCCAGAGCCTGGGCCAGCTCCGTCTCGCCCCGGGTCTGGGCCGCGGACATGAGCGCATCCACGAAGGCCAGGGCGTCCTGGACCAGGGCCGCGCTCACCGTCTCCTGGCTCGGGTCCCCGTCCAGGAGCTTCTGGAGCCCGGGGGTGGCGTCCCGCAGGATCTGGGCGGCCTGATCGCGCAGGGCCGCGTCCTGGAGAAGCAGGCCGCTCACCGTGGCCGTGTGGGTGTAGAAGAGCTCCCGGAAGTGCTGGCCAGCCCCGCCGCCAGCGAAGAGCTCGTCCCGCAGACGGTAGAGGGTGACCAGAGCCTCCAGGGAGGTCGCCTGAGCGCTGCTGGACGTGGGCAGATCCAGGGCCGTGGCCACCGCGCAGGTGCAGGTGTTCGCCGGGGGCGTCCAGTTCTCGTCCAGCCCCACCAGATCGAAGCCAGCCTGGACCGCGCTCAGCTCTGGGCCCGCGCCGTAGAGATCCCTCGTGGCCTGGAGGATGGCCTGCCGGGCGTCCTGGAAGCTGGACGTGGGCTGGAGATAGACGGTCAAGGTCCGGTAGAGGATCTGGCCCAGCTTCTCCCGGCCCATCGCGCCGGCCGCGTGGACCAGGGCCCGGCTCAGGATGCCGCTGTTGCTGTGGATGCCCTCCTGGCCCACACAGGTGGCCACCCAGTCGTCCACGTGAGCCGGCTGCCCCAACCGGGCCGGGTCGGCCAGGTCCCGCAGAGCGTCCTGACTATCCCGCAGGCCGGGCAGGAGATCCTCGCCGATGAGCCAGTCATCGTCGTCCACCAGGGCGGCGAAGAGGTCCGCCAGGCTCTCGGCCAGCGCGCCGGACTGCCACCGCCCCCCCAGGTTGGCGGTGGACTGGATCACAGCGTGGGTGAACTCGTGGGCCACCAAGTCCCGGGTGGGGAAGCCCTCGCCGTAGAGTAGCTGCTGCCCATCCCAGAAGGCCTGTTGGACCCCCTGGCCGAAGTGGACCGTGGAGCGGATCAGAGCGCCGTCGCCATCGTAGCTGTGACGGTTGAAACGCTGCCAGAAGTAGTTGTAGCTCTGGCGGGCGAAGTTGTGGGCCCGATCCACGTCCGCGTCTCCGGTGGCCGCCCCCTGGTTGGTGCGGGCCACCGTGCCGGGGACGTCGTAGCCGTTCTCCGCGGTGGAGGTGCGCAGGGCAGGCGTGCCGTTGCTGGCCGGCTGGACGGTCACCACCAGGGAGTCCACCACGGTGCTCACCGCGTTGGTGGCCGTCACGGTGACGGTGAAGCTGCCCGGCTCCACGTAGCCGTGGGCGAAGGTCACCGTGGCCTCGGGGCCGTCTAGCGGCCCCACCTGGCCTTCGATCCAGGTGCGGAACTGGGAGAGCCGGGTGTAGACGCCGTAGTAGCCAGCCAGGGCGCAGTCGTAGCCCCAGCTGACGATACCCGCCTGGACCCATCCTGTGCCCGCCTGGTCTGGGACCATCAGAGGCCCCCCGCTGTCCCCCTGGCAGGAGTCCTTCCCCCCCTGCTGGTAGCCCGCACACATCATGTTGCCGGTGATGCTCGAGCCGTAGGCCCCGGTGCAGGCGCTCTGGGAGACGATGGGCACCCCCACCTGGTGCAGGGTGGGCGGATAGGTGCCCACCCCCTGTTCCCGGGTGTCCCCCCAGCCGGTGACCATGGCCAGAACCCCGGGCGTGGTCAGCCCGGCGCTGTCCCCCTGGCCCACCACCGGCAGGGTGGGCGCCTGGGAGGGCTGGGCCAGGTGAAGGAGGGCCAGGTCCGAATCGGTGGTGGCGGGGTTGTAGTCCGGGTGCTGGACGATCTGGTCCACTGGGATCCGTTCGCCGTCGGAAGTGCGCAGGTCATGGCGGCCCAGCACCACGTGGATGCTGGCGGGATCCGCGCCGTTGACGCAGTGGGCCGCGGTGAGGACCCAGTTGGGCAGGATCAGCGCGCCGCCACAGAACTGGCCCTGGTAGGCATCCGTGGCCGAGGCCGAGATCAAGGCCGCCATCCAGGGCCAGGCCCCGGGGCTCGCCTCCTCCCCGCCGACAATGGCCGGGCCCACCCCGGGGCTGCGGCCCGCCGCGGACGCGTCCAGAGAACCCAGGGTCTTGCCGCCATCGCCGAAGTCCAGGACCAGGCTCATGGGCTGGCCGCCGGTCACCGAGACGGTGAAGGTGGTGGTGTCTCCCAGCGGGGTGGGGCCATCGCTGGTCAGCTGCAGGTCGGTGATGGGGCTGGCGCCGGGCGTGGGCGACGGGGTGGCCGTGGGCGTAGGTGTGGGGGGAGGCGTGGCTGTGGCCGTGGGGGTGGGGGTGGGCGTGGAGCCGCCGCTGGCCAGAGCGTCCAGGGCCGCGTTCACCTGGATCAGCCCGTAGCCGTAGACCGGATCGAAGCCGCTGGCGCCCCGATCCTGGGCCGTGGAGCGCAGGACGTCCCGGATCTGGCTGACCGTGGCGCCGGGAGCAAAGGAGCGCAGCAGGGCCACCGCGCCCACCACGTGGGGCGTGGCCATGGAGGTGCCCTGGAAGAACCAGTAGCCCCAGTCACTGCCGTCGAAGGTTTCCTGAAGCACCCCGTCCGCGTAGCCGTCCCCATTCAGGTCCGCGCTGGTGTCTCCGCCAGGGGCCACCACGTCCAGGGCGTCCCCGTAGCTGGAGTAGGGGGCCTTGTTCAGGGCGTAGTCCACCGCGCCCACGGCGATCGTGTCTGGGTGGTTGGCCGGGTAGCCTACCACGGACTGGTTGGCGTTGCCGGCCGCGGCCACCACCACCACGCCAGCATCCACCGCGGCCTCGATGGCCGTGTCCAGGACGGAATCGGAGCAGTCAGGCCAGGCGCCGTTCCCCACCCCCTGGCAGTCCATGCCCAGGGAGAGGTTGATCACGTCCGCGCCGTGGCTCCGGGCCCAGTCGATGCCCTGGGCGATGTCCGAGGTGAGGCCGCTGCCGTTGGCGTCCAGCACCTTGACCGGCATGAGGCGGGCGTTGTAGGCCACGCCCGCCACCCCCACGCCGTTGTTAGTGCACTGGGCGATGGTGCCGGCCACGTGGGTGCCGTGACCGTTGTCGTCCGTGGCCACGCCGGGCCCGCTGCTGTCGGTGATGGCGTTGAAATCGTCCACAAAGGTGTGACAGTCCAGGTCCTCACCCCCCTGGGAGATGCCTGTGTCCACCACGGCCACGGTGACGTTGGCCCCGGTGGTGCGGTCCCAGGCGTCTGGGGCCTGGATGGGCGGGATGTGCCACTGGAAGCTGTAGTGGGGGTCGTTGGGGATGGTGGACTGGGCGTTGATCTGGCCCTCATCCGCGGGGATCCGCTGGCTGGGGCTAAGCTGGTAGACATAGTCCAGCTGCACCTGGGCCACGCCCGGGTCAGCTCGCAGGGCCTCCAGGAGCTGGAGAGCCGTCTCCCCTGGGTTCACCGGCACCTGGAGCCACTCCCCCAGGATGCGGCGGCTGGCTCGTTGGGCGAGGCGGGCCACCTGGGCGCCGGGCTTGACCCGCACCAGCACCTGGTCCGGACTGTAGGGCCAGGGCGGGGGTGTTTCCTGGGCGATCCCCTGGGACCGGCCTGGGTTCTCGGCTCGGTCCAGCCTCTCGATGACATCGATCAGGACGCCACTGAGGGCGTCGATGACGTAGACGTTGCGGGCCGGGATGGAGCTCTCCCGCAGCTCCACCAGCCAGGCCAGGCGCGGCGTTGCGGAGAGGCGCTGGCTGCCCGTCCCCGGGTAGATGACCAGGCGGGGCGGTTCGGCGATCTGGGCCCCGGGCAGGGCGCTCTGGGCAGTGGCCAGGGCCTGGGATCCGCTCACCTGGGGCATCACCTGGGCCAGGCTGATGCCCGGGACGAAGCCGCTGCTGATGGCCACCGCCTGGGGCACGGAGAGGTCCAGATGGACCTTCACCAGGGCGTTGTAGACCTGGGTGTTGCTGTAGACCTGTTGGAAGGTGACGTGGTGCTGGCCCAGGCTATCGCTCCACTCCTCCACCAGAGCCAGCTCGCTGTCCACGTCCTGGATGCCGAAGAGGGCGGCCTGCTCCGTCAGCACCTGGCGGGCGGCGGCCACGGGATCGGCCTGGGCCTGGGAGGGCGTCATGTTGAAGGTCACAGGACCGGTCAGGAAGGTGGTGACGCCGGCCTGGCTCTCCTGGGGGCGGGCCCTGGGAGCCAGGCGGGGCGGGCTGGCCGTGGCCAGGGCGGGGGAGAGGAGGAGGCTGGCGATGAGAAAGAGGTTGGCCAGGGTTTTGGCGAACATGGGAAACTCCTAGGCTAGACGGTTGTCACGGGATAGACGGGCCAGAGACAGATGAGGCAGAGTCCTCGAGGTTCATGGGAAGACGAACCCGGCAGCCGATTTTGCTGCCACCATACTGCCCGATCCGCGGGTTGGCAATGGGATTCCTTGGCCCATGGACGGGAGGAGGGGCGATTCCACCTGCGGGTGAACAAGCCGGGTGGACAAGCGAAGCAGTGAAGCAGAAGCAATAAAACAACGGGACGAGGAAAGGTCTCAAGAAGCGCGCAATGCGGAACGAGAGTGCACGTCCGCCAGTGTACACACCCTTGCCAGTATACACAAAGGAGCCTGGGCCAGCAACAGGCGCGGCCACAGAAAACGGCCGGTGCAGAGGGTTCGTACAGGGAACGTAGCTCCTTCGTGGCCCGAACGAAAAGCAGGCCGAAGGGCTGGGCGGTCAGATTGACTTTCGACGGTTTTGGTTTATAGTGCAGTCCAGGAAGGCCAGGCCCGATCCTGGCTGCAGCGGCACACCCCACGGATCACCCCACAGGAGGAAACATGAACCCGGAAGCCCTGGAACGCTACCTGGAAGAGGCCCAAGAGCGCCAGCTGGAGCAGCTCAAGGAGTGGTTGCGCATCCCCAGCATCAGCACCCTGCCCGAACACCGGGAAGACGTGGTCCGGGCGGCCCGGTGGCTGGCGGATCACCTGCAGGCCATCGGCCTGGAGCACGCGACCCTCATCCCCACGGAGGGGCGCCCCCTGGTCTACGCGGACTGGCTCCACGCCGGACCGGACAAGCCCACGGTGCTCGTCTACGGCCACTACGACGTCCAGCCTGTGGACCCCCTGGAGCAGTGGGAGACGCCCCCCTTCGAGCCCACGGTCAAGGAGGGTCCCCAGGGCCCGGACCTCTACGCCCGGGGCGCGGCGGACGACAAGGGGCAGGTCTTCATCCACGTGAAGGCGGTGGAGGCCCTGCTGGCCACAGCGGGCCGCCTGCCGGTGAACGTGAAGTTCATCGTGGAAGGCGAGGAGGAGGTGGGCAGCCCCAACCTCATGGCCATGCTCCCCCAGCTCCAGGAGAAGCTGGCCGCGGACGTCTGCCTGATCTCGGACAGCCACATCCTCTCCCCCACCCAGCCGGTGATCATCTACGGGCTGCGGGGGCTCTGGGCCGGCCAGCTCACGGTGACCGGGCCCCGAAGCGACCTGCACAGCGGCAGCTTCGGCGGCATCGTCCACAACCCCAACCAGGCCCTGGCCGAGCTCCTGGCCAGCCTCCACGACGAGCAGGGCCGGATCACCGTGCCCGGCTTCTACGACGACGTGCGCCCCCTCACCCCGCAGGAGCGGGAGCTCCTGGCCCGGGTGCCCTACGGCGAGGAGGAAGCCCTGGCCGAGACCGGCGTCCCCGCCCTCTACGGGGAGCCGGAGTTCACCCCGGTGGAGCGGACCGGCGCCCGACCCACCCTGGAGATCAACGGCATCTGGGGCGGTTTCACAGGGGAGGGGTTCAAGACGGTCATCCCCAGCCAGGCCCAGGCCAAGATCAGCTGCCGCCTGGTCCCGGACCAGACGCCGGAGCGGGTCTATCAGCTGCTGCGGGATCACCTGGAGGCCATCGCGCCGCCCACGGTGCGGGTGACGCTGGAGGATCTGGGGGGCGGGCTGCCGGCCCTGGTGGAGCTGGACGTGCCCCAGATGCAGGCGGCGGTCCGGGCCTACGAGGAGAGCTTCGGGGCCACGCCCCTCTTCACCCGGGAGGGCGGGAGCATCCCCATCGTGGCCCTCTTCCAGGATGTGCTGGGCGCGCCGGTGATCCTCATGGGCTTCGGCCTGCCGGACGACAACCTGCACGCGCCCAACGAGAAATTCCATCTGCCCAATTTCTACCGGGGCATCCGGGCCAGCATTGTCTTCATGCAGGAGGTGGCTGGGGGGTGAGAGGTGAGAGGGTGAAGGGGCAAGGGGATGGTTCGATCAGGATGGCCCGGAAGCGCGGATGAGAGGCTGGCGGTGCCCTTTCACCACGCCACCCAGCCGCCCCGGCGATAGCGTCGCCAGAGCCAGCCGCCGATCATGACCACGAAGACGGCCACACCCAGGAAGACCAGGGTGTTCAGGCCATGCTCGATGACGTCCAGGGAGGAGGCCAGAGCGTAGCCCAGGGTCAGCATGATGGCGGCCCGGACGCATTCCGCCAGGAAGAGGGGCAGGGCCCAGCGCCGCCAGGGGATGCGGGCCATGCCCAGGGTGACCATGGTGGCCACCCCGAACCCGGCCGTGAACTTGGCCGCCAGGAGGAGGGTGATGGCGTGGCGGTGGAGCTCCTGGCGCAGCTCCTGGGCCAGACGGGAGTCCTGACGCAGACGCCGGCTCACAAAGCCGGGCGTCTTGCCGAAGTAGCCCAGCGCGTACCAGCCCCAGTCCGAGAGGCTGTTGCCCACCACCGCGGCCAGCCAGGCCGGCAGGGGCTCCAGGATGCCGGCGGCGATCCCGGCCCCGGCCAGCGCGGTGACGAAGGGGCCTTCCAGGGCCACCAACAGGAGCAGGAGCCCGTAGATCCAGGGGCCTTGCACCGCGGGCAACCCGGCCTGGGCCGCTTGCAGGATCTGTTGCAGGAGAGCGATCAGGTCGCCGAACACGGGAACAGAACTCCGAAGGTCGGTGAATCGGGCTGGCCAGGACGGGAAGCGCCTCAGGGGAAACGACGGCGGGCCTGCTCCAGTTCCACCGCCTTGGCGGTGAAGCGATAGAGCCGGGCCGGCCGGTGATCCCCTTCCCGGAAGCGCCCCGTCTCCTCCAGGATGCCGGCCGCCAGGATCTTGCGCCGGAAGTTGCGCTTGTCCAGGGATTCGTTGAGCACCGTCTCGTAGACCCGCTGCAGCTCCGACAGGGTGAACTCCTGGGGCAGGAGCAGGAAGCCCAGCGCCGTCCACTCCAGCTTCCAGCGCAGGCGACGCAGGGCATAGGCCAGGATGCGGTCGTGGTCGAAGGCCAGGGGCGGCAGGTCGTAGACGTCCCACCAACGGGCGGCCTGGGCGTCGTCCCCGCCCCGCACCCGGGAGCGGGCCACCTGGTCCGCGCTGAGGAGGGTGAAGTAGGCCACGGTGATCACCCGCCCCCGGGGATCCCGGTCCGGGTCGCCGAAGGTGTAGAGCTGCTCCAGGTAGACGTCCTGGACCCCAGTCTCCTCCTGGAGCTCCCGCCGGGCGGCCGCCTCCAGGCTCTCGTCGATCTGGACGAAACCACCGGGCAGGGCCCAGCGCCCGGCGAAGGGCTCGTTCCGACGCTGGATCAGGAGCACCTGCAGGGCGTTCTGGAGGAAGGCGAACAGGATGATGTCCACCGTCACCGCGGGGCGGGGATGCTCGTAGCAGTAGGGCTTGCTCCGCGCGTTTTCCTCCCGTTCCGGGACAGGTTTCTCCTGATCCGGGACACTTCCGTTGCTGCTCATGGCTGGCTGCCTCTCCTGGCCGCTGGTGATGGCCGGAAACCGGCCTGCTTGAGGGGTTCATCGTAAACTCGGCCTGGGCTTTTGTCAAACGATCCCAGATTCCGGGACGCCGGCCCCGCTCGATCCGGCCTCCGATTGCCCCCACGCCCTGGGAACCAGTATAATTGACCCAGGAAACCCGCCTCACCCACGGGACGTTCATCCCCACTTCACCCAGCAGAGGAGAGTGCGCCATGGAAGTGCGACGGCTCGGAAAAACGGAACTGCAGGTCTCCCGCCTGGGCGCGGGGCTGGCGGAGATCGGCTTCGGCCTGACCCTGGCCGACGTGGACGTGGCCGCGGAGGTCCTGAATGCGGCCCTGGACGCGGGCATCACCTTCCTGGACACGGCCGCCTGCTACGGGGTGAGCGAGGAGCTCATCGGCCGCACAGTGGCCCACCGCCGGGACGAGTACGCGCTGGCCACCAAGTGCGGCCACGTGGCCGGGGACTACCAGGGGGAGCCCTGGACGGCCGAGACGGTCACCCACAGCATCGAACGCAGCCTGCGCCGCCTGCGCACCGACTACCTGGACCTGGTGCAGCTCCACTCCTGCGACGTGGAGGTGCTGGAGCGGGGCGAGGTGATCACGGCCCTGCAGGATGCGCAGAAGGCCGGCAAGACCCGCTTCATCGGCTACAGCGGGGACAACGAGGCCGCGCTCTGGGCCGTGGAGAGCGGCCTCTTCCAGACCCTCCAGACCAGCTTCAATCTGGTGGACCAGGCGGCCCGCACCCGGCTCTTCCCCAAGGCCCGGGAGCAGGACATGGGCATCATCGTCAAACGCCCCCTGGCCAACGCAGTCTGGCGGGCCGCTCGCAGCCCCAGCGCCTACGCGGACGAGTACTTCCGCCGGGCCCAGATCCTGGCCCAGGACGGCCCCCTGCCCGAGGAGCCGGAGGATCCCATCCTCCTGGCCCTGGGCTTCACCCTGGCCCACCCGGAGGTGGACACGGCCATCGTGGGCACCCGCAATCCGGCCCACATGCGGGCCAACATCCGCCTGGTGGAGGAAGCCCTGCCCATCCATCCGGCCACGGTGGAGGAGCTGCACCGCCGCTTCCAACGCTACGGCCAGGATTGGCGCCAGGAGATCTGACCGCCCTTTCGCCCGAATGCCCCCAGCCTTCCCAGGGACGCCATGCTCATTTCCGAAGCCATCCAGCGCTATCTGGAGGACGCCAGCACCGGCAGCCGCTACACCCGGCGCACCTACCGCACGGCCATGAACCGCTTCCAGGAGTACCTGGCCCAGCGGGGCATCCCCCCAGAGGCGTCGGAGCTGGAGCGGCTGGACGTGGACCGGGTGCTGGGCTTCGCCACCTGGCTCCTGGACGAGGCGGGCATCGGCCGCCGCACCCTCCACACCTACCTGGCCGGCCTCAGCGGGCTGGTCCAGTTCCTCCAGGTGCGGGGGTGGCTCCCCTTCTCGCCGCAAGAGCTGGCCCGCTTCCAGGACGGGGTGAAACGGGTGCGGCGCAACCAGCGCCCCCCGGAGCTGATCCCCCACCCACCCCGGCCCGAGGAGCTGGAGGCCCTGGTGGAGGCGGCCTACGGGGTGCCCCTGCGCCGGCCGGACGATGAGCGGGGACAGCTGGCCAAGCTGCGTGACATCGCCATGGTGGAGGTGCTGCGCTGCACAGGGCTGCGGGTGGGGGAGCTGGTGGGCCTGGTGCGCAAGGACCTGGACGAGACGGAGCGGGCCGCCTGGGTCACCGGCAAACGGGGCAAGGTGCGTCGGGTCTACTTCGACGAGCGAGCCTGGACCGCGGTGCGCCGCTACCTCCAGGCCCGCCAGCCCCTGGACGGGGCCAGCGGCCGCCCCCTGGGGGACCTGCCCGTCTTCGCCCGCCACGACCGCCGGGCCGGATCCAAGGTCCTGCCCATCAGCACGGAGAGCGTCCAGAACACCATCCGCAAGCTGGCGGAGCGGGCGGATCTGGGCGCCAAGGGGATCACCCCCCACGCCCTGCGCCACTACTTCGCCACCCGCATCTACCAGACCACCCGGGACCTGGCGGTGACCCAGACCGCGCTGGGCCATTCCAGCCCCAACACCACCCGCATCTACGCCAAGCTGGAGGACGACGCGGTGCGCCGGGCCCATCGCCAGGCCTTCCAGGAGGACAAGCCGGAGCCATGAACACATCCGCCCCCAGCTACGTCATCCTGCTGCCCCCGTCCGAGGGCAAGGCCCCAGGCGGGGACGCCAGCCGCTCCTGGCCGGAAGTGGCCGAGGATCCCCGGTTCAACGCCTTCCCAGAGCTGAACCCGGCCCGACTGGAGCTGATCCGGGCCCTGCACGAGGTGACGCAGCAGCCCCGGCCCCAGCTGGAGAAGCTCTTCGGCGTGAAGGGCCCCCGGCTGGACCGGGCCCTGGACACCAACCGCCAGCTGCCCGGCGGCCCCTTGCTTCCGGCCATGGAGCGCTACACCGGCGTCATGTTCGAGCACCTGGACTACGCCGGCATGCCCCCGGCCCTGCGCCAGGCCTTCGACCAGCACGCGCTGCTCTTCAGCGGCGTCTGGGGGCTGCTCCGCCCCACGGACTGGATCCCCGACTACAAGCTCAAGATGGACGCCATCCTGCCGGGCACGGGCCGGGTCTCCGACTTCTGGAAGCCCCGGATCAGCCGCCTGCTCAACCCCCTGGTGGCGGGGCAAGTGGTCTGGGATCTGCTGCCGGGGGTCCATCGCCGGGCCTGGGACGGGAAGGGGGCGCTGGCGGCCCGCTGGCAGGTCAAGTTTGTGGAGCGGGTGGAGCAGCGGGGTCAAAGCCGCCTGCGCACGGTGAGCCACTGGTCCAAGGCCCTGAAGGGGGCCCTGGTGCGCTTCATCTGCCAGCACGGGGTCACGGATCCCGAGGCCCTGGCCGACTTCCAGCACCCGCAGGGCTATCGCTTTGCCCCGGAGGCCAGCCAGATGGCGGCCAAGGGCGGGACGCTCCTCTTCATCAAGGAGGGGTAGACCGTCCAGGGGGTGAAGCCCAGGCTCCGCGGGCGATCCTGGCGCCGCCCCGCCGATGAGAAAAAGAACAGGCCCCGGGCTTTCCGTTTCTGGGAAATCCGGGGCCTGTTGACGTTGCGGCGTTCGCTGGGCTGGGGGCATCCGCTCAGCTGGGGTGTCCGGCTCAGATGAGGGTGTCCAGGACGATCATCAGGAGCACCAGGGCCAGGTAGATGTTGGAGGCCTTGAACAGGTCGAAGGCTTCCTTCCGCTCTGGCCGAAAGAGCAGGCGCAGGTTCCGGACGCAGAGATCCAGGGTGGCGAGAGCCACAGGAAGGGCGTAGAGCCAGCCCAGGGCAGGATGGATCAGCAGAGCCAGGGCCGCTCCGGCTGTGGCCAGGGTGTGGAAGGCGATCCAGGCGGCTGCCACCCGGGGCGTGGTCTGGGTGGGCAGCATGGGGACGCCGCCCCGGGCGTAGTCGTCCCGGTAGACCAGGGCCAGGCTCCAGAAATGGCTGGGGGTCCACAGGAAGACCAGCAGGGCCAGGAGCAGGGCGCCAGGCTCGTTCCAGTGGCCCACGGCCGCGCTGCCGCTGAGGACCGCGGCGCTGCCCGCCGCGCCCCCGATGACGATGTTCCAGAGGGTGCGGGGCTTGAGCCAGAGGGTGTAGATCACCACGTAGATGAAGGCGCCCAGGAGCAGAAAGAAGGCCAGTTCCGGGTTCCACGGGGCGACCACCGCCACAGGCAGGAAGACCATGGCCGCGGCCAGGTAGGGCACCCACTGGGGATGGGCGATGGCCCCTGCCACCAGGGGGCGCTGCCGGGTGCGCAGCATGCGCCGGTCCACGTCCTGCTCCAGGTACTGGTTGGTGGCGGAGGAGCCGGCCGCGGCCAGCCCGCCGGTGATCAGGAGCAGGAGCAGGGCCCCAAGGCTGGGCCGGCCTGAGGCGCCCAGGAACGCGCCTCCCACAGCCGCCAACAGGAGCAGGGAGACCACCCGCAGCTTGAAGAGCACAGACAGGCTGCGCAGATGGTCCCGCCAGCTCTTCCTGGCCGCTGGGCTCAGGACAGCCGGGGCCAGGGCCTGTTGATCGAGGGGTCTTGAAAGGGACATAGGGATCCTCCCGGGTGGTTGTCAGGTGTGTTCCGAAGGGCCCGTGGGGGCGTCCAGGCCCGCAGGGGAGAGCTAGGGTTCGACGATGAGCGTGGCCCGCATGCCGTCGTCGTAGTGCTGCCCCTGTTCCTGGAAGCAGCCCAGCTCCCAGCGCCCCACCTTGTCCGGGGGCACAGTGAAGGTCAGGATGGTGGCCTGGTCCGGCGGGATCATATTGGGGTCGATCATCACCATGAGGCCGCCGTGGGCTTCGCCCATCAGGTCCATGGCGATGGGGCCGAACTTGCCCCCGGCCATCCCCTCGTCGTGTCCGGCCTCTGTCGCGCCGTGATCGCCCTGAGCGGGGGCCGTCTCCTCTTTGCCCATGTCCATGCCCTCTTTGTCCATGCCCTCCTTCTGAGCGGGCATCTCGCCCTCGCCCATCTTGCCATCACCCATCTCGCCGCCACCCATCTCGCCCTCGCCCATCTTGCCGTCGCCCATATCCATGCCTTCCATCTCCATGCCGGGCAGGCCCATGATCATGCCTGGGCCCTCCACCTGGATGTCGGCGATGCCAGCGAAGAAATCCTCCGAGAAGCCTTCCGTGACGCCATCCTCGACTCTCACATTGCGGCCGATCATCAGCTCGTGGAGATGCCGGCCCTGGTTAACCACGACCAGGCGCACCTTCTGCCCTGCCTTCAGCCGGATCACGTCCGGATCGATGTCGTAGTCCTCCAGGACGATTCGGATCTCCCCGTTGGGATCCGGCTCCGCGGCGAAGACGGCGCTGCAGCCCGCCAACACCAGGGCCAGGAGAACAAGGAGTGCTGGGATGGTCTTGCGCATCGGTCTGCCTCCTCTCACGCGACCAGATAGAGTGCGGCGTAGAAGAAGACCCACACCACATCGACGAAGTGCCAGTACTTGACAATGGCCTCCGGGGGCCAGGCGTCCTCAGGGCCGTACGCGCCCCGGCGGCCGTTGTAGTAGATCAGGCCCAGGAGGACAATGCCGCTGAAGACATGGAAGGCGTGCATGCCCGTCATGGCGAAGAAGACGGTGCCGAAGGGGCTGCTGGGAGGGAAGTGCTGGAAGGCCGCGGTCCACTCGAAGGCCACCCCGCCCAGGAAGATGGCGCCCAGGACCATGGTGTAGAGGGTGTAGCGCAGGAAGGCTGGCCGATCCCCGTGGGCGATGGCCGTCTCGGAGAGGTAGGCGGTCAGGCTGCTGACCAGGAGGATCACAGTGATCCCCAGGCCCAGGCTCTGGCTCAGCTCCTCTGGGCGGCTGATCCCCTGGAGGTAGAAGCGGCTGGCCAGCAGACCGGCGAAGAGCATGCTCTCGGAGAAGAGAAAGAGCCAGTAGCCCAGGCGGTTGATGTAGAGACGCGGGTAGTGGGCGCTGTGGCCCTCTCCGTGGGTGTGGGCGGTGCTGCTCATGGCCTAGTGACCTCCTTCCCGGTAGCGGATCTGGGCGATGTGCATGAAAAAGTAGGCGATCAGGCCCACCTTGGCCAGGGCGATGAGGCTCAGGGGGAGCAGGTTGCCGGTCATGGAGACGGCGATCCAGTACTCCACGCCGGTGAGAACAGCGAGCACGAGGAAGATGATCACGCCGACGCGCACCCGGCGGGCTTGTTCCTCTGTCATGGGTTGACCTCCTAGCGTTCGTGCAGGTGGATGGGTCGGGTTCGGTCGCTCGGCAAGAAAGGGCCGGGGCCGGTTCAGTCACTGGCTGGGGCCGGCGCCGGGGCGGGAGCCACACGGGCATGGACCGCGCCGGGCACGCCGTAGCCGTAGGGATCGTCCAGCACCCGAGGCGCCCCAGGGAAGTTGTGCAGAGGTGGCGGCGAGGGGATGAGCCACTCCAGAGTTCGAGCGCCCCAGGGATTGGCCGCCGCCTGTTCGCCCCGCACCCAGGAGACCACCATGTTGTAGACGAAGACGATGAAGCTGGCGCCCAGGAAGAAGGCCGCCATGCTGACCCACATGTTCAAACCGCCCAGCTGGGGCATGTAGTCGGCGATGCGCCGATTCATGCCGTTGATCCCCAGCCAGAACATGGGCAGGAAGGTGAAGTTGAAGCCCAGGAACATCCACCAGAAGTGAAGCTTGCCCAGTTTCTCGTTGTACATGCGGCCGGTCATCTTGGGGAACCAGTAGTAGATCCCGGCGAAGAGGCCGAAGATGCCGCCCCCGACGATGGTGTAGTGGAAGTGGGCCACCACGAAGTAGGTGTCCTGCAGATGCATGTCCACCGGCACATCGGAGAGGAAGACCCCGGTAATGCCCCCGATGAGGAAGTTGAAGATCACGGCCAGGGCGAAGAGCATGGGCGTCTTCAGGTTCAGCCTGCCGTGCCAGAGGGTGCCCAGGGCGGCCAGGAAGACCATGCCCGTGGGCACGGAGATGAGCTCCGTGGAGATCATGAAGGGGATGGCCAGCTTCTCCTCCAGGCCAGCGGTGAACATGTGGTGCGCCCAGACGATGGCGCTCATGACCACCACGCCCAGCATCCCCGCCACCGCCCACTTGTAGGCGAAGAGGGGCTTGCGGGCAAAGTGGCTGATGATCTCCAGGGCGATGCCGAAGGCCGGCAGGATCATCACGTAGACCGCGGGGTGGGAGTAGAACCAGAAGACGTGCTGGTAGAGGATGGGGTTGCCCCCCCGAGCAGGATCGAAGAAACTGAAGCCCGCCACCCGATCCAGGATGGTCATGATCATGGCCAGCCCCACGAACTGGGTGAAGAGCATGCTCAGGGCCGCAGTGCCCAGGATGGACCAGACGAAGATGGGCAGCCGTCCCCAGGTGAGGCCCGGAGCCCGCATGGTGATCACCGTGGTGATGATGTTGATGGAGCCCAGGATGGAGGAGAAACCGATGGTGAGGAAGGCCAGGTTGTAGAACATGGCGCCCATGCGGGTCAAGGAGGCCAGGGGCGTGTACCCCGTCCAGCCTGTGTCGTAGCCCCCGGCCAGGGCCGCCCCCAGGAGCAGAAAACCCACCGGCGGCACGAACCAGAAACTCAGGGCGTTGAGCCGAGGATAGGCCATGTCGTCCGCCCCCACCATGATGGGCACCAGGTAGTTGCCGAAGGCCCCCATGATGGTGGCCACCGCCACGAAGACCATAGTGGTTCCGTGGAGGCTCATCATGGTGTT
This sequence comes from uncultured Caldilineaceae bacterium, assembly GCA_964416395.1. Lineage (GTDB taxonomy): Bacteria > Chloroflexota > Anaerolineae > Caldilineales > Caldilineaceae > S144-5. The sequence goes on from CAYQEB010000035.1 coordinate 38,444, forward strand.
GTACTCCGCGCTGTTCAGGAGATCCCGCCCCGGCCGCATGAGCTCGTAGCGGACCACCATGGCCAGCAGGCCGGCGATGAGGAAGAGGACCACCAGCAGCACCCCGTACTGGATGCCGATCACCTTGTGGTCCGTGTCGAAGTCGAAGTAGCGCCGCCAGCCTGTGGTGGTGTACGGCTTGTTGGGCCGCCCCAGCCATCCCCGGGCCCAGTAGTCCCAGACCCCCACGCCCAGGAGCCAGCCGCTCAGGCCGAAGAGATAGCCCATGACCACCGC